>CANRGB010000019.1 GCA_947630005.1 uncultured Lachnospiraceae bacterium | reverse complement strand
CAATGATGTCGGGCCAGATTCCCATGCCCTGGAGCTCCTTGACGCTCGCCTGCGTCGGCTTTGTCTTCATCTCGCCGGATGCTTTGAGGTACGGGATCAGCGTGACGTGAATCAGGATGGCGTTCTCATGACCGATGTCGTGCTGGAACTGGCGGATCGCCTCGAGGAACGGCTGACTCTCGATATCGCCGACCGTGCCGCCGACTTCGATGATCGCGATGTGCGTGTCCTCCGTCGTGAAATTCCGGTAAAACCGGCTTTTGATCTCGTTTGTGATATGCGGAATAACCTGAACCGTGCCGCCGCCGTAGTCGCCGCGGCGTTCCTTGTGGAGCACGGACCAGTAGATTTTGCCTGTCGTGACGTTTGAATTTTTGTTCAGGCTTTCGTCAATGAAACGCTCGTAATGACCCAAGTCAAGGTCCGTCTCCGCACCGTCGTCCGTGACGAAAACCTCGCCGTGCTGAATGGGGTTCATGGTGCCCGGGTCGATGTTGATGTAAGGATCGAATTTCTGCATGGTCACTTTGTAACCGCGCGCTTTCAGAAGTCTGCCCAGAGATGCCGCGGTGATTCCCTTGCCGAGGCCGGAAACGACACCGCCGGTTACGAATACATATTTTACTGGCATAATTCTCCTCCTCATATTGTGCCGTGAAAAATGCGGGTTCCGGAAAATTTTCCTGCCGGATGCCGCCGATAGCTTTTTGTAATAACCGGGATATTATACATCGATTCAGATGCGAACGCTATCTTTTTTTGATTCGGAAGGCGAAATGTTTTCGAACCGGGCGCGGCATTTTGCACCGCGGTCTTCGGGATTTTGAGACATCCGTCTGAAAATTGCCGCGCATGGACAGGTTTTTGCGGAGATTGACAAACAAATAAATTCTGAGTATTATGGTTACATTAATGACAAAAGGGTCTGTCGGATGCGGTATGGACTTACTGATGAAAGAGCCTGTCGGATACGGTACGGAATTTATTGATGAAAGAGTCTGCCGAATGCGGCGCGGATTTGCTGACAGGGATGTTTTTTGTCCGTGCCGCGGCAGAAAAGAGGTAAAATGGAAGAACTGAGCCATATTTCTGAATATACAGACAGGAAAAAAGAACTGGTTTGCGTCTCCAGGTACGCCGGCATGCGGGAGGATCTGGTGCAGGCCGGCGGAGGGAATACTTCGGTCAAGCTGGACGGTTCGAGGATGCTGATCAAATCGTCAGGCGTGCAGCTCGCGGACGTCACGGAGGAGACCGGATATTCGGTGGTGGATTATTCCCTGGTGACAGTCTATATGGACGCGCTGCAGAGAGGGGAAGAGGTCTGTCCGGCGGACGAACTGCTGGATAGGGCTCTGCTTTCGGGCGGGCGCCCGTCGATCGAGACATTCCTGCATGCGGTCACAGGCACGGTGACTCTGCATGTACACAGCACGGCGGTCAATGTGCTGACGGCGCGGACGGGAGGAATGGAGGAGCTGAGCCGCCTGTTTCCGGACGCCGTGACGGTCGGCTACGGGACGCCGGGGATCGAGCTGGCCGGTATTTATTACCGGGCTTTTCGGGACAGGGCCGCGGCCGGGGATTTTTCCGGCGGGATGCCGGTGATTTTCCTGAAGAATCACGGACTTGTAGTAAGCGGAGACACGGCGGAAGCGGTGATCAGGACGACGGAGGAAGTCTGCAGAAAGATTGAGGACTATACGGGACTGGACTGCGGTGCGTACCGAAGAGGATATGAGATTTTCCGGATGTTTGAAAAATTCGGTGCGGACGGCGGAAAGATCGTCGTAAAGGCGGAAAATAAGACGGTTCTGGACGCTTACCGGGAATACGGGAATACGCTCTGGGAGTACCGGATCTGCCCGGACTGCGTTGTGTTCTGCGGAAGACAGCCGTTTCTGTATGATGAAAAGAATTTTGAGGAGAAACTGCGGGCGCACGCCGGCCGGTACGGGATGCCGGTTCTGATTGAGGACGGGGAAAATCTGTTTATCCGGGCGATGAGCGTCAGAAAGGCGCGAGAGATCGAGAGTGTTCTGGCTTTCAGCGCACAGGCCGCGGCCGGGAACCGGGGGTTTTCCATGGAGACGCTTTCGGAACCGGAACAGAATTTTCTGCTGGGCTGGGACGCTGAGAAATACCGCAGGGAGATGAAGTAGGAAAGACATATGAAAATAATTATACCGATGACCGGCTATGGTTCGAGATTTACGGCGGCGGGCTATAAGGAATTAAAGCCGTTTATCCGGGTGCAGGGAAAGCCGGTCATTCAGTGGATTATCGACGGCATGTATCCGGGGGAGAAGGATATTCTGTTTGTCTGCAGGAAAGAGCATCTCGATACGATTCCGTATATGAGAACGCTTCTGAAGGAGACGGCGCCCTCGGCGGAGATTTTCGGGATCGATGACTGGGTGAAAAAGGGACCGGTCTATGATGTCCTGAGGGCGGCCGGCCGGATAGAAGATGAGGTTCCCTGCATCATCAATTACTGTGATTTTTATATGTACTGGAACTGGCAGGCGTTTAAGCGAGAAGTCGCAAAAAGAGAGTGCGAGGGCTGCGTCCCGTGCTACACGGGATTTCATCCCAATCTGATTCCGGCGAAAAATGTCTATGCTTCCTGCCTGACGGACGAGCAGGACAATCTGATCGAGATCCGGGAAAAATACTCTTTTGAGAAGGATAAGATGAAGGCGAAACATTCGCCGGGTGTCTATTATTTCCGGAGCGGGGCGCTTCTGAAAAAATACTGCCGGAAGCTGGTCGACAGCGGGGAAACCCTGAACGGGGAATACTACGCGAGCCTGCCCTATAATTTCATGGTCGCGGACGGACTGCGCGTCTGGGTTCCGACCAACGTGGAACAGTTCTGCCAGTGGGGAACGCCGGAGGATCTGCAGGAATATCTGTTCTGGACCGGAGTTGTGCGCGGCTTTGCACGGGAACGCACACCGGGAGAAAAGGCTGAAAGTGATGCCGGGCAAAAGGCTTGGAAAGCACACCGACAGATGCCCGGAGAAGGGAGGACACGGCGGAAAATGAATATTATCATACCAATGGCCGGGGAAGGAAAACGTTTTTCGGAGAAAGGATATACGGTCCATAAGCCGGCAATCCCGACGATCGACCGGCGGACGGGAAGAGAGCTTCCGATGGTCGTCTGCGCGGTTCTTGATCTGCCCGGCGTCGAGGCCGGCGGCGCGAATGTGACGTTTATCGACCGGGATTTCCACAAAAGGGACGGCGTGGAGCAGGCGATCCGAAACGAATTTCCGAACGCCGGTTTTCTGACGACCGACCGGCTGACCGAGGGGCAGGCCTGTACCTGTCTGCTCGCGCGGGACAGGATCGACAACGCGCAGGAACTGCTTATCGCGGGCTGCGACAACGGGATGATTTTTGACGCGGACCGGTTTGAACGGGAAAAGCAGCAGGCGGACTGTCTTGTATTCACTTACAGGAACAATGAGTCGGTGCTGATCAATCCGGACGCGTACGGCTGGATGATAGCGGATGAGGAGAATACGATAACAGGGCTTTCGATCAAGAAGGCGGTCTCGGAAAACCCGATGAAAGATCACGCGGTGGTGGCGACGTTCTGGTTCCGGGAAGGGAGCATCTTCGTGCGGGCCGCTCAGAAGATGATCGCGGAGAATGACCGGATCAACGGCGAGTTCTATGTGGATGAAGTCGTCCGGCATGTGCTTGCGCTGGGATATCGGGCGAAAGTGTTTGAGATCGGCCGCTATATCGGCTGGGGGACGCCGGAGGATTATGAGAATTATATGCAGACGATCCGCTACTGGGAGCGTTTCCTGCAGGATGAAAGGTGTCAGATAAGTGAATGAGAGCCAGATGGGATAAGAGCTGTATTCTGGAACACCGTTTCCATATATTTATCGCGGTCATGGCGGTTCTGAAGATCACGCTTATGGGGCTGTTTTCTTCCGGTTATCAGAACAGCCTGTTTATGCGCTTTATCGGCGGATTTCTGGAGCAGATCTCAAAAGGGAATCTCATAAATCCGTATGAATTTTTCAGAAATGTGCCGGATCTGTTTCCATATCCGCCTCTGATGCTGCTGTTCGAGAGTTTTGGAGGAATTCTTTCCCGCTTATCCGGCGGGAATCTGTTTTTGCAGAATGTTCTGTTCAAACTGCCGAACCTGCTGTTTGACTTTCTCGGAATGTACTGGCTGATGCGGATGTTTCCTCAGAAACGGAAACATATTGCAATATTGTACTTTGCATCCCCGATCGTGATCTATTCGACTTATATGCACGGACAGCTGGATATCATTCCCACTACGCTTCTGACGGGGGCCCTGCTGTATCTGACAGTTCCCAGATACCGGAGCGATCTGCGCTATGTGATTCTGATAGCGGCGGCGCTCGCCTGCAAGTTTCATATACTGGCTCTGCTGCCGATGCTTCTGCTGTTTATAGCCAAGCGGGACGGCTGGCTCCGGGCGGTTGTCCTGACGCTGCTTCCCTGCGTGCTCGTGGTTCTTGTCATAATCCCGTTCTGGGGGGAGGGATTTCTGAACAATGTCCTGCTGAACAGCGAGCAGGCGGTGCTGACCAGGATCACCTTTGATTTCCCGAATGTCAGGATCTATATTCCGATCATGGCGGTCTTTTTGATCTACATGAAGATGTTTGCCATCGGAAAGGTCAACAACGACCTGTTTTACAGTCTGTGCGGCATTCTGTTTTCCGTCTTTCTGGTTCTGATCCCTCCGATGCCCGGATGGTACGTGTGGATCGTTCCTTTTATCACGATATTTTTTATTGATGTGAGGACGGATCAGTATAAGAACGTGGCGATCTATGCCGCGCTGAACGCCGCGTATCTGCTGTATTTCCTGATCGCGCACCGCGCGTCGTATGTGGACCTGTACTTTTTGAGGGAAAATCTGACATGGATGAAGACGGAAAATGAGCTGATCGTAAACGGCACGTTTACGCTGATGACATCCGTGATGCTGTATTCCATCTATATGATGTATCAGTTCGGCGTGCTGAGCAATTCTCTCTACCAGAGGAGGAACCGGCCGTTCACGATCGGCGTCGCGGGGGACAGCGCGAGCGGAAAAAGCACGTTTACCGCTATGGCGGAAGAGATATTCGGCAGGAAAAATCTTCTGTTCATAGAAGGGGACGGGGATCACAAATGGGAGCGCGGAAACGCGATGTGGGAGTATTTTACGCAGCTGAATCCCAAGTCGAACTATCTGTACCGTCAGGCTCAGGATCTGATGAAGCTGAAAAACGGCGAGAGCATCGTGCGGATGGATTACGATCACGGCACCGGACGTTTTACAAGGCAGAAGAAGATAAGAAACAGGCCGTACATCCTGCTGTGCGGGCTGCACGCGCTGTATCTGCCGCAGATCCGGAGGAATCTTGACGTAAAAGTTTACATGGATACCGACGAGACTCTGCGGCGCTGGTGGAAAATCCGCCGGGATACATCCGAGAGAGGCTATGATAAAGAGGAGACGCTGAAACAGATCCGGGAGCGCCGTGAGGATGCGGAGCGGTATATTTACCCGCAGAAAAAATACGCGGATCTGATCGTATCGTATTTTGACAAGAGTCTGTCCGACTGTATGGAGGAAAACCATACGTTAAAACTTTCCCTGAAGATCACGCTGGATATGGAGATCGATCTGGAGCCTCTGATTCAGAGAGTGGAAGGTTACGGGATCGGCGTCTCTTATGATTATGATGAAAATCTGAGAATGCAGTCGGTGATCTTTGAGGGAGGCGATATGGAGGAAAACACGATCCCGATCGCCGACATCGCGGACGAGATCATTCCTCATCTGGATGAGATCATCGGTTATCCGCTGAATGTAAAGGACAATCTTCACGGAATTCTGGCCGTGGTGGTGCTGCTTCTGGTCAGCAGACGCCTGCGGGGGGATCTGTGATCACGGGGGTTTCGTATGAAAGTGAGCAGAATAAAAAAGAAGGAACTCGTGCGCTTTCTTTTTGGCGGAGGAAGCGCGGTAGCTGTCGATTATCTGATGTATCATCTGCTGATGGCGGCGGGGATCGGCATGGATCTTGCGAAGATGATCTCGTTCGCGTGCGGCGCGGCCGTGGGATTTGTCATCAACAAGCTGTGGACCTTTGAGAGCGCGGCTTTTTCAAAGGCAGAGATCATCCGTTATATTCTGCTGTATTCCTGCACGTCGCTGATCAATTCGATGATCAACCACGCGGTTCTGCTGCTGTTTCCGGCTGAGCTGTTCGGATTTTTGTGCGCGACAGGAGTCAGCACAGTATTGAATTTTCTGGGACAGAAGTATTTTGTATTCAGAAAATAAGTCTGGGAGGGATGTTTATGCAGCTGTCGATTGTGATTCCCTGTTACAATGAGGAAGAAAATATTCCGCTGATCCTTGAGAAATTCCGGGAAGTGATCCGGGAGGAAGACCTGGAGGTCATTCTGGTCAACAACGGGTCGACGGATGGAAGCGCGGCCGTCCTGGAAAGGCTGCTGCCCGGATTTCCGTTTGCGAGGACCGTTCTGGTGCCGGAAAATCAGGGGTACGGCTACGGAATCCTGCAGGGGTTAAAGGAGGCGGAGGGGACTTTTGTCGGATGGACGCACGCGGATATGCAGACGGATCCCTCCGATGTGCTGAAGGCCTATCACATTCTGGAAGAACGCGGATGGGACAGGCGGCTGTATGTGAAGGGGAACCGGAAGGGACGGGGACTGTTCGACCGGTTTTTTACCGTCGGAATGGGCGTTTTTGAGACGCTGTACCTTAAAAAGCGCCTGTCTGACGTTAACGCGCAGCCGAATATTTTTTCAAGAGAATTTTTTGATACCTGGGAGAGTCCTCCGTCTGATTTCGCGCTGGATCTCTACGCGCTGTATATGGCGCAGATCCGCGGACTGGAGCTCGTCCGGTTTGACGTTTTGTTCCCGCCGAGGATCCACGGGAGCTCGCACTGGAATACCGGCCTTGCGGGGAAATGGAAATTTATCAAGAGGACATTCTCTTTCAGTGTAAAATTAAAGAAAGCGGGGATCAGATAATGGAATTTATCGCGCACAGAGTCAATACGGCCGCCGAACTGGAGACGCTGAATCCGGCTTACGGCGTGGAGGTTGATCTGAGGGACGACTTTGAAGGAAGGATCTATCTGGCGCACAATCCGTTTGAGCGCGGGGAGGATTTTGAAGAATATCTGAAGAAATACCGTCACGGGACCATGATCCTGAACATCAAAAGCGAGCGGATCGAGCACAAAGCGATGGAACTGCTGGAAAAATACAAGATATCGCGTTATTTTTTCCTGGATTCCAGTTTCCCGATGATTAAGCTGCTGACGGATCTGGGGGAACACAGGGTCGCGCTGCGTTTTTCCGAGTATGAGGGACTGGATACGATCCGAAATATGGCCGGGAAAGCCGGCTGGGTCTGGGTGGACTGTTTTACCAGGCTGCCGATCGATCCGGAAAGTTACCGCGAATTAAAGGCGCTGGGATACCGGCTGTGTCTGGTCTCGCCGGAACTGGAAGGGCAGCAGGAAAAACTGGAACCGTACAGACAATGGCTGAAAGAGCAGGGAATCTTTTTTGACGCGGTCTGCACAAAAGCGTACAACATAGAAAAGTGGATGGCATGATGTCCCGGGCAGGAGGAAGAAAGCCGCATGAAAGCTGAGAAAAAGAGAATGACACACGGGAAAAATCTTCTGTTTGCGGCAGCGTCAGCGGTTCTTCTGCTGCTTTCGGTCACGCGGTACGTCGGGATGTCGCTTGGCGGAAACTGGGACTGGCTTCCTCTGTCCTCCCATGTGTTCGGGATACCGGAGGAGATGCACAGGGAACTGCAGATGGAGCCGCTGTTTGACGCGGGGAAGGAGCAGGGAGGATGGGATGGACAGTTCTATTATTCCATATCGAATGATCTTCTGGGACAGAAAGATACCGCGGAACATATAGATTCGCCTTCTTACCGGTATCAGAGGATCGGGTTTCCGTTTCTGGCAAAGATCGTCTCGCTTGTTTTTCTGCAGAAGATGGTGACGGTTCCGGTTTATGTGCTGACGAGCGTTATTCTGATCGGCATCGCGGCCTATGTGATGTCCGTCTATCTCAACGAGAAAGGATGCTCAGGGCTGTGGACGCTGATGTGGATCCTGGCGTCGGGGACGCTTGTCACCATGCGGCATCTTCTGCCGGACTGCGCCGCGGACGCGCTGGTTCTGACCGCGCTGATTCTGGCGCTTCAGAAGAAATACAGCGGATACAGCGCCGCGATGACGCTGGGCTGTCTGACGCGGGAAGCGTTTATTCTGCCTGCGTTTCTGCTGTTCTGCCTGCAGCTGTTTCGCGAGCTGAAAGGAAACGGGTTCTCTCTGAGACGGCTGGATTACAAGCTGCTGTTTAAATTTGCCTTTCCGGGGATCATCTTTATCCTCTGGTACGCCTATGTGACGGTTCATTTCGGAGTCATGCCCATGGCCGAGGCCGCCGGCGTGCAGGGCGGGTATATGAAAAGCTGGGCGGAATATCTGGGAAAGGCCTGGGAGAGCCGGAACCTGGCGGAGCTGTTCAGTCTGCTTCTGTACGGCGTCACGGTCGTCTATGCGCTCCTGCATTCTGTGATTCTGGGGAAAAAGAATCCTTTTTACTGGACGTTTGTCCCGTATATCATTCTGGTATCTTCGTTCGGCCCTACCGTCATGTCCCACTGGTCCGGATATCTGAAAGGAATCTCTATTCTGTACGGACTCCTGCCGCTTATGCTGGCGGAGACGCGCCCGGCGACTCTGGTTCGGGATCTGTCCGCGGGTTCCGGTTCAGGATCCGGAGCTGTTCCGGCCGGCGGTTCCGGGCGTGTCCGTTCGTTTTGCGCGGGCGCCGTCTCCTTTGTCCTGCCTTCGCGCGGATCCGGATTTTCGCGCGTTTTTGCGGCGGACAGGATTTTTATGTTTCTGCTCGCGGCCGCCTGTATCGCTCTGGGCGTGAAGGAGTACAGCGGATTTCAGAGAAGAGTGCTGGATTTCCGATACAGCACGAGGGCCGATGTGGCGGAAGAACCGGCCGAACTGCTGAAAGAATTTGGCTGTGAGCTGGAGATTGCCGGCGTGGAAAGGAAGAAGCTGGCAAAAGGAAGGCTCACGAAGCTCTTTACGGAGGACTATGATCTGTATACGGTGCGGGTCAAAAACACTTCCGGCGTCCGCTGGTCAAAAGACAGGAATCCGGACGGAAGCGGGGCGGTCTGCCTGTCCTGCCGCTGGTTTAAGGAGGAGAACCCGGATAAGGCCGTCGCAGCGGGAATCCATACGAATCTGACGCGGGATCTCGCGCCCGGGGAGGAAACCCTTATGGACCTGTATGTCAGGCTCCCCCGGAACGCGGAAGGGAAGTATGTGCTGAGAATTTCTTTGCTGCAAGAGAAGAACGCCTGGTTTTACCGGAAGCCGAAGGCGCAGTACATTGATCTGCCGTATGAATTCGGCCGATGACCGGGCGGGATTCCGGTTTTATGCGTCATGATTCCGCGCGGAGCCGCAGTTCGCACGCCAGCTGTTCCGCGAGGTGATTTCCAGGCAGAATGACCGTTCACTCCTTTACAGGTCGTGAACGTAACAGCGCTTCGCGATACAGAAAACCCTCCACCGGAGGCTTTTCTGCATACTCAGGTATGCACAGAAATGCTGCTTTTGCGGCATAAAACAGTTGACAAACCGTAAATTCATTTATATACTTATAGCAATTCTGCCGGAGAGATAAGAAATTCTCATAAAATCTTCCATTTGGAAGGGTCCGGCGGATGAAAGAAAAAGCTGAGAAGGGAACAAGTAGGGTTCGGAGGAAAGTACAGAGAGCAGCCGGCCGGTGAGAGGCGCACAGGGAAACCGATCCTGAATACATCCCGGAGCTCCGCACAGAACGGAACGGCAGATCGTTCCAAGTAGGCTGCGGCGGCGTGATGGCCGTTATCCGCATCAGAGTATGGAAGTACTCGCTGAGGCAGGCAGTGTGAGCTGTCTGTGAAATAAGGTGGTAACACGGGATTATGCTCTCGTCCTTATAGGTAATGTAAGGCGGGAGCCTTTTTTATGCGCAGGCCCAGGCGTGGAGATTAGCTGCTCCCGCAAAAATCATAAGAGAGGAGAAAAAAGAATGCAGATTTACGAAGAACTGGTCGCGAGAGGCCTGATTGCACAGGTGACGGATGAGAAGGAAATACGGGAACTGGTAAACAACGGAAAGGCGACGTTTTATATCGGATTTGATCCGACGGCGGACAGCCTGCATGTCGGTCATTTCATGGCGCTCTGCCTGATGAAGCGGCTGCAGATGGCGGGCAACAAACCGATCGCCCTGATCGGAGGCGGAACGGCGATGATCGGAGATCCGTCCGGCCGCACAGACATGCGCCAGATGATGACGAAGGAAACGATTCAGCATAACGGAGAATGCTTTAAGAAGCAGATGAGCCGCTTTATCGATTTCTCGGACGGAAAAGCTCTGATGGTAAACAACGCGGAATGGCTGCTGGATCTGAATTATGTGGAGCTTCTGCGCGAGGTCGGCGCGCACTTTTCGGTCAACCGCATGCTGGCGGCGGAGTGCTACAAGCAGCGGATGGAGCGGGGCCTGAGCTTTCTTGAGTTCAACTACATGATCATGCAGAGCTATGATTTCTACGCACTGTTTCAGAAATACGGCTGCAACATGCAGTTCGGCGGGGATGATCAGTGGAGCAATATGCTCGGCGGCACAGAGCTGATCCGCCGCAAGCTCGGCAAGGACGCATACGCGATGACGATCACGCTTCTGCTCAATTCGGAGGGCAAGAAGATGGGCAAGACGCAGAGCGGGGCCGTGTGGCTTGATCCGAACAAGACGTCGCCGTTTGATTTCTACCAGTACTGGAGAAACGTCGCCGACGCGGATGTGCTGAAATGTCTGCGGATGCTGACGTTCCTGCCGCTTGAACAGATCAGCGAGATGGAGAAATGGGAAGGAAGCCAGCTCAACAAAGCGAAGGAGATCCTGGCGTACGAACTGACCGAACTGGTACACGGGGAAGAAGAGGCCAAAAAGGCGCAGGACGCGGCACACGCGCTGTTTTCGAGCGGAAACGCGGCGGATATGCCGCAGGCAGCGATCGCGGACGAAGATTTTGAGAATGGAAATATCGATATCGTCTCACTGCTTCTGAAATCCGGACTCGTTTCGTCACGTTCCGAGGGACGCCGTGCCGTGGAGCAGGGCGGCGTGAGCATCGACGGAGAAAAGATGACCGATCCCAAAGCGCTGATCGCCAGAGAGCGGCTGGAAGGGGACGGGATCGTCCTTCGGCGCGGAAAAAAGAATTTCCGGAAAGTGACAAGCAGATAAGAGACAGATAAAAAACAGATAAAAAACAGATAAAAAACAGATAAAAAAACAGATAAAAAACGCTGAGGCTCTGTGCGGCAGAATCCTTTTGTTTCGGCAGCAGGAGACTGACGAAAGGATGAAAGAAACCGGCCGCGCCGCATATAATTTAGATGAGGAATTTTTGCGGGTGATAGCTTGCGGAACCGGACAGACAGAGCCAGAAACGCGGACGAAAGCAGAAATCCAGAGAAAAACGGAAGTGAAGGCGCAAAAAGAAACGAGAAAAGAAACCGGATCATTCCGGAATCTTTTATAGAAACCGGAAAGGGCGTCGTAAAATCGGTGATATTCTGGTGCGCCGCCGTGTCCATCGCGGCCTCAGCCTGCCATGCCGCGATGGATGCGGCCGCCGCGTTTTCGGCCGGAAAATTTTCAGAAAGGCGGACCGCGGAAGCACCGTTGGATATTACGCGGGAAAGCGGGGAGGCAGGGAAGGCGCCGTCAGGTGTTCCGCGGGAGAGCGGGGAGACAGTGGCAGCGTCGTCAGATATTATGCGGGAAAGCGGGGAGGCAGTGGCAGCATCGTCAGGTGTTCCGCGGGAGAGCGGGGAGACAGTGAAGGCGTCGTCGGCAGTCCGGCAGGAGAGTGGAAGCGCCGCGGAGGCGCCGGATCCGGTGAAGAAAACGGCCGCCCTGACTTTCGACGACGGACCGCACCCAGTCTATACGAAAAAGCTTCTGGACGGCCTGCTGGAACGAAATGTGAAAGCTACGTTTTTTGTGATAGGGGAGAATATCCCGGGGAATGAGGATCTGATCCGGCGGATGGAGGACGAGGGGCATCTGATCGGGAACCATACGTATAATCATGTGAAGATATGCGATATGGCAAAAGAGGATGCCTGTTATCAGGTGGAGCAGACAAGCGCTCTGGTGCGTGAGATCACCGGCCACGATACGGAATTTGTGAGGCCTCCATTCGGCGCGTGGAATCCGGAGCTGGAATGCAGCTTCGTGATGCTTCCGGTTCTGTGGGACGTTGATCCGCTTGACTGGACGACTTCCAACACGCCGCTGGTCGTGCAGCGTATTGAAGAGAATACGAAGGATCAGGATATCATACTGCTGCATGATGTCTATGAGTCCTCGGTGGACGCGGCACTGCAGATTGTGGATATTCTGAAAAAGGAAGGATTTGAGTTTGTGACGGTGGATAAACTGATCTTACCGTGACCGGACACTTACGCCCTGTGCCGCAGGGCATCATCATGGATGAAAGGTGAACTATGGATTTATTTGAGTACGCAAGAAGCAAAACCATGAAAAGCGAGTCCCCGCTGGCCTCCCGTCTCCGTCCCCGGACGCTGGATGAAGTCGTCGGACAGCGTCATATCATCGGAAAGGATAAGATGCTGTACCGCGCGATCCGCGCCGACAAGCTGAGTTCCCTGATCTTTTACGGACCGCCGGGCACCGGAAAGACGACGCTGGCCAAAGTGATCGCCAGCACGACGAGCGCTGAATTCCGGCAGATCAACGCGACGGCAGCCGGAAAGAAGGAGATGGAGGAGGTTGTCCGCGAGGCGAAGGACAATCTCGGCATGTACGGGAAAAAGACAATCCTGTTTGTGGACGAGATCCATCGTTTTAACAAGGGGCAGCAGGATTATCTGCTTCCGTTCGTGGAGGACGGAACACTGATCCTGATCGGAGCGACGACGGAGAACCCTTACTTTGAGGTAAACGGCGCTCTGCTCTCCCGGTCGGTCATTTTTGAGCTGAAGCCGCTGGAAAAGGAGGATATCCTGACGCTGATCCACCGCGCGGTTTACGATGAGGAACGGGGAATGGGAGCCTATCACGCGGCCATTGATGAGGACGCGGCGGATTTTCTCGCGGATATCGCGGGAGGGGACGCGCGCGCCGCGCTGAACGCGGTGGAGCTTGGCGTGCTCACGACCGCGCCGGGGGAGGACGGCGTGATCCGCATCACGCTGGAGGTGGCCTCGGAGTGTATCCAGAAGCGTGTGGTGCGCTACGACAAAACGGGGGACAACCATTACGATACGATCTCCGCGTTTATCAAGAGCATGCGCGGTTCCGATCCGGACGCCGCGGTATATTATCTCGCGCGGATGCTGTACGCCGGCGAGAGCGTGACCTTTATCGCGCGCCGGATCATGATCTGCGCGTCGGAGGATGTCGGAAACGCCGATCCTCAGGCTCTTCAGGTGGCGGTGGCGGCTTCGCTTGCCGCCGAGCGGGTCGGGATGCCGGAAGCGCAGCTGATCCTGGCGCAGGCGGCCTTGTATGTGGCGACGGCGCCGAAAAGCAATTCCGGGACCAACGCGATCTACGAGGCGATGCAGGCCGTCCGGGAAAAGCCGGCGGCCGTTCCTCCGCATCTGCAGGATTCGCACTACAAAGGGGCCGGAAAGCTCGGGCGCGGGATCGGCTACGAATACGCGCATGACTTTCCAAAGCATTTTTCCCGGCAGCAGTATCTGCCGGATGAGTGGAAGGATACGAAGTTTTATGTTCCGTCGGAAAATGGATATGAGCGGCAGATCCGCCGGTATCTGGACTGGCTGCACGAGGAGGACATGCCGTGAGTTTTCCGGAAAGGAAGGACGGCAGCCTTTTCGGCGGCGCAGAAAAAACTGTGTAAAAGCCGCAGGGAATCCGAAAAGCGGGACGAAAGAGCGTGACAGGGAAGGATCCGGGGTATTCCGGGTCCTTCTTTTGACTTTCGCCGCTGTAATCGTGGTTGACTCTTTTCCCCATACATTTTATAATGTACATAATATGATGCCGGGGTCAAAAGTCCGAATCCACGACATGCTTGCATGTCGGTGGGTGAGTGATTTTATGACCCGCCCCAAGATGAGGAAAAAAGTGGGGAAGGGGTGCTGAACGTCCAGTGGACGTTCGTTTAGCACCGACCGAAGCGGAGCGGAGACCTCCACGATTTCCGAATTTTGGGCAGGATTGTGGAAGTGCGAAGCACGGAACAATCCGTTTGGCATCTTTTGCACTCATGATATTTACGGAAAGGATGCCTCTGCCGTATGGATAAATTTGAAAAGATATGGGAAGAGATCAAGGAAAATTATAAAGACAGGAAGCTGGAACTTTTTCTGATGCTTCTGTTTGTGATTGCGGCGGCCGGACTGAGCATGGACGATATCGCGAAAGCGCGGGCTGTCTCAGAGACGTCCGCGGAGCCGGAGTCAGGGATCGAAACCGGCGTGCCGGACACGGGATGGGAGACGGAGACGTCTGCCTGGACGGAGCTTTCTTCTTCGGAGGATATGACGGAGACCGCATCGGAAGCCGAAACGGCGGATGAAACGGAAAATGCAGCGGAAGACGGAACAGAGAACGAAACGGAAGCCGAAACAGAAAATAAAACGGAAAAATCCGAAGAAATGCCTGTTGTCTGGCTCCTGGAATATCATACGATCAAAGACACGCGGGAACTTCGCGGATATGAGCTCCCGCCTCTTCCGGAAGATGCCATGAAGCCGCGGCTGGAGGATCTTCTGGAAGAGCATATCGCGCCGTATGACGGCGACTGGTCGGTTTACGTAAAGAATCTGACCACGGGGGAGGAAGCCGTCGTGAACGACCGTCCGATGAAGTCGGCCAGTGTGATGAAGCTGTTTATCATGGGAGCGGTGTATAAGGAGATTGAAAACGGAGAGCTGGAGCGCACCGATGAGATTATGGCGCTTATGAACGATATGATCTCTTACAGCGACAATACGGATTCCAACCGCCTCCTCTATTATCTGGGGAATTCCGATTACGCGCGCGGGATCGAAAGGGTCAACGAATTTATTGACGAGTACGGGTTCAGCGGCATGACGGTAGAGTATAACGGGTTTAACGATCCGGAGACGAACACGAGGTCGGATTCTTTTAATCAGGTGGCGGCCAGGGACTGCGGAAGGCTTCTCGAGGAGATCTACCGCAGGGAACTGGTGAACCGCAAAGTCAGCAATGAGATCGAGCAGATGATGCTGAATCAGAATACAAGATACAAGATACCGGCGGGACTTCCGGAAGGGGTTCTGTGCGGCAACAAGTCGGGGGAGATGGATACGACGGAGAATGACGCGGCGATCATTTACGGGAACCGGTGCGACTACATACTGGTCGTCCTGTCGAGCGACTGGAACAGCAAAGATGAGGCGGTTTCCCGGATCCGTTCCGTGTCTTCACAGGTATATGAATATTTTGAACAGTAACCGCTGCGTCATAAAAAGACCCTTTTTCGACAGGTTGTTTTTGACAAGGAAATTCAGGTATGGTACACTGAAACTATTGTAAAAGTATGAAAGATACGAGGCAGGAAGAGGATCGGAGTACAGAAATAATACGGGGTGAATGAAGTGGATAAATATGAATACAACCTGAAGCTTGAAGAGATTGACAAGCTGGTTGATCAGAGAGATTACGAGGAGGCCGCGAAGCTGGCTGACACGATTGACTGGAGGCGGGTGCGGAATGCCCGGACAATCTGCCTGATCAGTGAGATCTATGAGGCTGCGGACCGGCTGGAGGACAGCAAGGCCCTGCTGGAGAGGGCGTACAAGCGGTCGCCGGTAGGGCGCGCGATTCTGTATCGTCTTGTGGAGGTTACGATTCTGCTTCATCAGTACGATGAGGCGATGGAGTATTATACGGAATACACCAATGTCGCGCCGAACGATGCCAACCGCTTTATCCTGAAATACAGGATCTGCCGCGGGCGCGGGGATTCTCCGGAGGAGCTGATCCCGATTCTTGAGGAATATGCCAGCGTCGAGTACACGGAACAGTGGGCATACGAGCTCGCGAGACTGTATCAGCAGACGGGACAGATCCAGAAATGTCTTGCCATGTGCGACGATCTCGTGCTGTGGTTCCACAGCGGCAGGTATGTGCTCAAAGCGCTGGAGCTGAAAAAGAAATACGCGAGGCTTACGCCGAAGCAGGAGGAGATATATAACGAGCAGCTGATCCGCCCCGCGGAGACCCCGGCGGCGGAGCAGACGGAGAAGACAGAGGATGTGCCGACGACGGTGGCCCCCGAAGTGAATCCTGAGGCGATCGAGGTGAACAGCGAGGCGATTGCCGCGACGATCATCGCGTCGACGGAGAAAGAGATCGCGGGAGAGGTCGCCGCCCATAAGGCGGAGCTTGAACAGGCGGAACTTGAGCAGGCAGAGCTTGAAGAGGTGAAGCCGGAGCAGGAAGAGGAGCCGCAGGAGGGGCCTGCGGCGCCGGCAGATGAGGAAAGCGGGGAGGAATCCGGGGAGCAGATCGATCTGCAGGTGGAGCTGGCCAAAAGCATGCGTGAGATCATCGCGGGGGTGGTGAAGCGCACGGAGATGGCGGAGGAGCCCGAACTTCCGGAGGAACCTGTGATGCCGAAAAATCTTCAGGCAATTCCCGCGGCGGAGCCGTTAAAGGGACCGGACCAGGAAGAGGAAAAGCTTTCGATTGATGATATTCTTCTCTCAATGGGGGAGAAAGGACGGGCGCTCGCGCAGAATGCCCGCGTCCCCGGGGAGGAGCCGTCCGAAAACGGGGATGAAAGTGCCCTGACAAGCGCTCAGAAAGAGGCGCTGCAGTATTCGAGCAATCCGGAGCGGTCTCTGCAGAACAAAGAATCGCTTCCCGTCTATGAAGAGAGCGGCAGGGAAGAAGCCCAGAAGACGCGGCGTCTGGATTCAAGAGAGGAACTTAAAAAGGGAGTCCTGCAGAAAAAGACGCTCCGTGTCCCGACCGAGAAGATCGCGAGTCTTCACGCCAGATACGGCATCGAGGAGCTCTGGGACAAAGAGGCTGCCTGGAATCGGGAATCGGAAGACGGCGATACGCGCCTTCCCGGAACGGAGGAGCTGTACGAGGCTGATGAACCCGAGGCGGTCTATGAGACGGAGGAAGAATCCGACGTGACATACCGCGGGGAAGAGACGTATGACCCCGAAGAGATATACGAGACTGTGGAAAATCCGGTGCCCGCCGATGAAACGGATACCTCCGGTGAATACAGCCTGGAGGAGGAAGACCGGATAAGAGAGCAGGGAGAGGATCCGTCAGAGGGGCAGGCCGGAGAAGACGGCGCGGCGGATTCTGAGGCGGACGCGTCTGCCGGATTCTCTGCTGAAGAGGGAGAGCCGGCGGATGACGGCGGCCGTGCCGTGCCGGCAAAGGAAGGACCGCTGCTTCCGGATCATATCAGAGGATTTTTCGAGGGATTTACCGAGATAGAAGGACTGGAACAGCAGATCGCAAACGCGGTGTTCCAGGCCGCGGCGAACAGCAGCGACAGGACTTCGAGGACCGGAAACATTCTGATCTTCGGACCGCACGGGTCAGGGAAGACGACTCTGGCGCTGAATATCGCGAAGGCGGTCGCGCAGGACCGGGGCAGTGAGACGCTGAAGCTGGCGAAAATATATGCCGCCGATTTTAACCGCAAGGATATCGCGGCTACGGTCGCGAAGATCGCGGGAGGAACGCTGATCATCGAGGAGGCGGGAGATCTGGATGCCGGGGCCGTCGAACAGCTTACGACGGCGATGGAATTCCGCACGGACGGGATGCTGGTGGTTCTGGAAGACGAGCAGAAGTATATCCATGATCTGCTGATGAGTTACCCGAGATTTACGATGAAATTCACCGCGCAGATTTATCTGCCGGTTTATACGGCGCAGGAACTGGTGATGTTCGCGCAGCTTTACGCGGACAGACAGGATTATGTGATCAGCGGGGAAGGGCAGGACGTTCTTCTGGCGAAGATCTCGGCGGCCGCGGAACAGGGAAACAATGTGTCGATCTCGAATGTGACAGAACTGGTGGATCACGCGATCCGCAGATCCAACAAGCTGCTGCGCAGGATGGCGATGGGCAAAAAACGCTACGATGAGAATGATTTCATCATATTGTACGCGAAAGATTTCAGGTAACAGGTCACTGGTTCATACAGGCAAAATCAGGAATGGAGGGACAGCATATGGAAAAAAAGACAATAATTACGATAGGGAGACAGTTCGGAAGCGGCGGACATGAGATCGGGGCGAAGCTTGCCGAAAAACTTGGGATCAAGTTCTACGACAAGGATCTGATCAAGATCATGGCGAAGAAGAGCGGCCTCTGCGAAAAGGTGCTTGAGAGTTACGATGAGAAGCCGATGAACAGTCTTTTATATTCCATTGTAATGGACGTCTATCCGTCGGTGATGTATTCCGGTCCGACGATCGATCAGCAGATTTATCAGGCGTGCTACGACGCCATCCGGCATGTGGCGGATGAAGGTCCCTGCGTGATCGTGGGGCGCTGCGCGGATTATATCCTGCGTGATCAGGAGGGGCTGTTCAGTCTGTTCATACACGCCAGCGATGAGTTCCGCAAGGCCCGCATCAAGGAAGAATACAAGGTCACGGACGGCAAGGCGATGGAGATGATGATAAAGACGGACAAGAAACGCGCCAGCTATTATAATTTCCAGTCGGAGAAAAAGTGGGGCGCCGCCGTCAGCTATGACCTCTGCCTTGACAGCAGTATTCTCGGCGTGGACAGAACGGTAGATCTGCTGCTTGATTATCTCCGGTATAAGGAACAGGGATGATCCGCCGCGACGGTGTGATGATTCCGGAAAAATGTAAGATTTTGATTTGATCCGCCGGGGCACGGACGCCCGGTTCCCGGCGGAGGGCGCAAAGAAGCGCCGCGGCAGAACCGCCGCCGGCATACGCAAGTGTTTTTATGTTTTCAGAGGATTCAGAACATGAACATTTATGTATGCCGGCGGCGTATGTATCGTTATGCTGCCGCAAAACATAGAACAGGAAGGTTTTTGAGAGGAGTCTGAGAATGAAAACACTGGATCGGTTTTTGAATTACGTAAAGGTCTATACGACAAGCGATGCGGGAAGCACCTCGACGCCGTCCACGCGCAGACAGTTTGACCTGGCCCGCCTGCTGGCGGAGGAGATGAGGGGCCTTGGGATCGAGGACGCGCATGTCGACGAGAAAAGCTGTTATGTTTACGGGACGATTCCGGCGGCAGAGGGCTGCGAGGACTGTGTTTCCCTCGGGCTGATCGCCCATATGGATACGGCTCCGGACGCCAGCGGTGAGGGAGTCAATCCGCAGGTGATCCGCGGCTACGACGGGGAAGACGTCGCGCTTGGAACGAGCGGGCACATACTTTCGACAAAGAAATTTCCGCATCTGAAAAAAATGAAAGGCTGTACGCTGGTGACGACGGACGGCACGACGCTGCTCGGCGCGGACGACAAGGCCGGGATCGCGGAGATCATGACTGTGGCGGAACAGCTGATCAAGAACGGGATTCCGCACGGAAAGATCTGCATCGGATTCACTTCGGACGAGGAGATCGGCGGAGGCGCGAGGCATCTCGATATCGAAAAGTTCGGCGCGGATTACGCGTATACGCTGGACGGAGGAGCCGAGACAGAGATCGTCTACGAAAATTTCAACGCGTGTTCGGCTTTCTTTGAGATCAGCGGCTTTAACATCCATCCGGGCGATTCAAAAGACCGGATGATCAACGCGTCGCTTGTGGCGATGGAAATCAATAATATGCTGCCGGCCTGCGACGTTCCGGCGCACACCGAGATGTATGAAGGATTTTATCATCTGACGAATATGACCGGAAACGTGGAGCATGCGAAAATGCATTATATTGTGAGGGATCATGATCTGGGCGGTTTTGAGGCGCGCAAAAGAACGCTCTCCCATATTGAAAAGACGATGAACGAGAAGTACGGCCCCGGCACGGTGACTCTGAACCTTGTGGACGAGTACCGCAACATGGTGGAAAAGATCCGTCCCTGCATGCATCTGGTGGACAACGCGCGGGAGGTCATACGGGAGATGGAGCTTGAGCCGGACAGCTCTCCGGTACGCGGCGGCACGGACGGCGCGCAGCTTTCGTTCCGCGGACTTCCCTGCCCGAACCTCGGAACCGGCGGACATGCTGCGCACGGTCCGTATGAGCATATCACTGAGGAGGGGATGGAGCGTGTCGTGAAGATCGTTCTCGGAATTATAAAACGGTATGCTTCCTGCCCGGGAAATGAAATGCAGAGCGTTCCCGCGCAGGCCTGAGCGTGCGAAAAACCTCCGGCAGAAGGTGTATCCTCCTTTTGCCGGGGCATCCTTTCATTGAAATATGTGAAATTGTGTGATATTATAGTGCAGTCGGGGCGTTCCCCATAAAATCTCTAGAAGTCTGGAGGAAAACGTATGAGTTTATTTAAATACCGTATCAGAACGCTGATAAAATACAGGAGTCTGATCTGGGAACTGGTCCGCCGGGACCTGAAGCTGAAGTACAGGAGAAGCTTTTTCGGCTACGCGTGGAGCGTTCTCAATCCTCTGCTGATCATGATCGTTCTGACGACTGTCTTTTCCATGATGTTCAAAAAGCAGATTGAGAATTACCCGGTATATCTCCTGACAGGACGCATGCTGCACGAATTTCTGAAAAACAGCACTACAAGCGGCATGAAATCAATCCCGAAGAACTCCTCTCTTCTGAAGAAGGTGTATATACCCAAGTATATTTTCACCCTGTCTCAGATCACGAGCTGCATGGTGGATTTCGTATTGTCGCTGGGCGCGCTGTTTATCGTTATGATTGCGACAAGGGCTCCTTTCCCGCCGACGATGCTGCTGATGCCTGTCGTCATCATTCAGATTTATATTTTCTGCTGCGGGCTTGGTTTTCTCCTTGCGCAGCTGTGCGTATTTTTCCGGGATATCCAGTATATCTATCAGGCTGTGATGACAGCGCTGTTTTATCTGACCCCGATCGTCTACCCGCTCAGCAGGCTGAAAAAACAGAAGGAACTTGTGTTTTTTATAAAGCATCTGAATCCTCTGTATTATTATGTGGTGCAGTTCCGCGCCATTGTGTACCAGGGAAAACTGCCGTCAATGTATTACTTTGTGGGAGGGTGGCTGATCGCGTTCGCAATGCTGGTGATCGGCGTGTATTTCTTCCAGAAATATAAAGACAAATTTATTTTGTATATCTGAAGTTTTATGTGGATATCGGCATCGCCTGTGCGGAGCTTTCACAGCAGAAAGGAAAACCTATGAGAAATGAAGTGGTGATCGATGTCAAAGATCTGACGATCCGGTTTAACCTTGAGAAAGAGAGAGTGGACAATCTCAAGGAATACGCGATAAAATTTATTAAGAAAGAACTGATGTTCCAGGAATTTCTGGCACTGAAAGGGATAAGCTTTAAAGTGAGAAGAGGCGAGGCGTGGGGCTTTATCGGACCGAACGGTTCCGGAAAATCAACGCTTCTGAAAGCGATCAGCGGGATTCTGCAGCCCTATGTGGGAAGCGTGTCCGTTCACGGGCGGACTGCGCCTCTGATCGAACTCGGCGCAGGCTTTGACAAGGATCTGACCGCGCGCGAAAATATTTATCTGAACGGCCTGGTGCTGGGATATTCCAGGGAATTTATACAGGAACATTTTGACGAGATTGTGGAATTTGCGAATATCGGGAATTTCCTCGATTCTCCGGTCAAGAACTTTTCTTCCGGTATGAAAGCGCGCCTGGGCTTCTCGATCGCGACAGTGACAAATCCGGATATCCTGATCGTGGACGAGGTTCTCGAAGTCGGAGATCTCCGGTTCCGGAGCAAATGCAACGCGCGCATGAAGAAGATGCTCACCGACGGGACGACGCTTCTGTACGTTTCGCATAACGCCGAGTCGGTCAAGCGCATGTGCGATCACGCGATCTGGCTGGATCACGGGGAGATCGTGAAGATCGGGGACGCCGATACGGTCTGCGACGCTTATGTGGCCAGGCAGGAAGAACTGATCATGATCAGGCAGGAAGCCGCCAGACGCCGCAAAAAGAAGAAAGCCAAAAATAAAAAGTACGACTATCTGATCGTCGGGGCCGGGCTGTACGGCGCGGTGTTTGCCCGCATAATGAGAAGGGCCGGGAAACGGTGCCTTGTCATTGATCGGAGGGATCATATCGGAGGAAACATTTACTCCGAGGACGTGGACGGTATACAGGTGCACAAATACGGCGCGCATATCTTCCATACGAACAATGAAAAGGTCTGGAAGTTTGTCAACAGACAGGTTCCGTTCCTGCCGTTTGTCAATTCTCCGGTTGCCGTCTACAAAGATGAGATGTACAATCTTCCGTTTAACATGAATACGTTCAGCAAAATGTGGGGGCTGAAAGATCCGAATGAAGTAAAGAAGAAGATCGAGGAGCAGATCGCGCAGCTTGGGATCACGGAGCCGGCGAACCTTGAGGAGCAGGCGCTGTCCCTAGTCGGACCGGACGTCTATGAAAAACTGGTCAAAGGGTATACGGAGAAGCAGTGGGGAAGGGACTGCAAAGATCTTCCGGCCTTCATCATCAAGAGGCTGCCGCTGCGTTTTACGTACGACAACAATTACTTTAACGACCGGTATCAGGGGATTCCGGAGGGCGGCTATACAGCTCTGATCGAGAGACTTCTGCGGAATGTGGATGTGAAGCTTGAGACGGATTACCGCGATTATATCAAAGAAAATCCGGACATGTTCAAACGGGTGGTTTATACGGGGATGATCGACGAGTATTTCGATTACCGGTTCGGCCATCTGGAATACCGGTCCCTGCGCTTCGAGACGGAGCGGATCGAGACGGAGAATTACCAGGGCAACGCGGTGGTCAATTATACGGAGCGGGAGATCCCGTACACGAGGATCATCGAGCATAAGCATTTTGAACCGGAAAATGTGAGGAAAAATCCGCTTCCGTTCACGATAATCTCGCGGGAGTATCCGGCGGCCTGGGAGCCGGGCATGGAGCCGTATTATCCCGTGAATGACGAGAAGAACAACGCCCTCTATGAGAAGTACAGAGAGCTTGCCGACCAGGAAGAGGGAGTGATCTTCGGCGGCCGGCTCGGGGCGTATAAATATTACGATATGGACAAGGTTATCGCCGCGGCCATAGAGGCAGCGGAAGAAGAGCTTGACAGGAAGGAATAAAGAGAGTGTAAAAAAGATGCAGGGATTCTCCGGCCTTTTGCAGGCGGGGATGAATTGCCGGAAACAAGTTTTGAGACTGCTGTCCGCAGGGGAAGCCGCGCGCGGTTTTCCCTGTTTCGTTTGTGTGAACGGCAGGCGGCCGCCTGTCCGCGGATATCCGGCGGGCGCCGCGGCAGCCGTGGGAGGAGAAAGCGCGTGTTTCGTATAAAACAATACCTGAAAATGTTCCTGCAGAATCTGTTTCTTCCTCTTGTGTACCGTTTGTACGCGGGACGGCCGGTACAGCGCGGCCTGATTCTGTTTGCGGACGCGCACCATAAAGAGATGCCGCTTTCCATGCGGAGGATGTACGAGACACTGTGCAAATCCGCGCAGAGCGGAGACGAAAAAAAGGAGATCCGGGTATTTGTGACGGATTTTGGAAGTATGTCCCCGGGGGCGCTTTTTCGGTATCTTCTCCGGTTTATGAAAACGTACGCGCAGGCGGAATATGTTTTTATCTGCGATTACTATCTGCCTGTGGCGTCCTGCAGAAAGCGTCCCGAGACGACGGTCGTGCAGCTCTGGCATTCCTGCGGCCTGATGAAAAAGATCGCCTATGACGCGGGCGACGATATTCCCAGAAATTATAAGGGAAATATGTTTGGAAATTATACGTGGCTGACGTTAAGTTCCGGGGAATGTGTAAAGGTGCACGCGCGGGCGCTTCGGATACCGGAATCACGGATCCGGGCGGTCGGCGTGAGCCGCACAGATTATTATTTTGACGAGAACTGGAACAGAGAGCGCAGGGAAGCGTTTTACGCGGCGTATCCTGAAGCGAAGGGAAAGAAGATCGCGCTGTGGGCCCCCACATTTCGGGGAAACGCGGCCAGTCCTGTTCTGTGCGGCCTCGAGGAACTGACCGCGGCGGCGGCGGAGCTTTTCCCGCAGTGGTATTTTATTCTGAAAGCGCATCCTCATATAGACGCGCACACGCAGGTGTCGAACTGTTCCATTCTGACGGAAGAACTGCTCTGCGCCGCGGATGTGCTGATCACGGATTATTCCTCGGTGCTGTACGACTATCTGCTCTATGAGAAACCGGTCGTGCTGTTCGCCCCGGATCTTGAGGAATATGAGAAGGAGCGCGGCTTTTATATCGACTACCGCTCGATGCCGTTTCCGCTGACGCAGAACAGGGAGGAGCTGATCTGGGCGGTCCGGGACAGCGGGAGCGAATTTGAAAAGTACCGGGAGGCGCTGACCGCGTGGAAAGAGAAATACGCGGGGGCCTGCGACGGGCACGCGACGGAGCGGATCCTGAGACTGATCGGAATGTGAGAAAGCGGAAAAGAACGGAGGATGGACTTTATGAATATTGCGATTATTTTTGCGGGAGGAAGCGGCGTCCGCATGGGAGCGGGCGTGCCGAAGCAGTTTCTGGAGATCAACGGCAAACCGATCCTGATCCATACACTTCAGCTTTTTCAGGAGCATGAGGAGATCGACAGGATCTATATGGCGATCAATGAGGAATATATCCGGTATGTGGAGCAGCTTGTGCTGGATTTCAGAATCGACAAAGTATCAGGGATCGCGGCAGGCGGGGAGACGGCGCAGGATTCGATCTATAACGCGCTTACGCTGGCCGCGCAGGAGAGCCCGGAGGATTCCGTTGTGCTGATCCATGACGGCGTGAGACCGTTCGTCGATTACGGCGTGATCAGCGAAAACATCGAGAGCGTCCGGATGTGCGGAAGCGCGATCACCTGCACGCCGTGCTACGAGACGATCCTGGTCAGCAGAGATGGGAAAAAAGTGGACAGCGTGCCGCTGCGCCAGGAAACGTACGCGGCGCAGGCCCCGCAGAGCTTCTTCCTGAAGGATATTCTTGCGGCCCATGAGGCGATCCGCAAAAGTCCGGACGGGTACAAGAATATGGTTGACGCCTGTACCATCTACAGGGCGCTTGGGAGGCAGCCGCATATTGTGATCGGAAACCGGGGGAACATCAAGGTGACGACGCCGGAGGACGTGTACATGTTCCGTGCCCTGATCCAGTACAGAGAAAATGAGCAGGCGTTCGGATTCGGGCTGACGGACAGGATAGCGGCGAGGATGAACCGGTACAAACGGAAGAAATAAATAACTGAAGAGTGTGTTGATAAAGAGAGTGCAAATGCCGGAGACGAATGTTCCGGGAGCGTGCAAATTATTGAACGTGGATTGAGATAAAGAAAACGCGAACAGAATGGAGGATTGAGAATGGAAATATCAGAGGTGCTCCTTACGGAAGATCCGGTGCTGCAGGAGGATCTGGAGAGAGCTGCGGGGTCGGATCTGATCGACTGGGAAAAATTAAGGGGAAAGAATATTCTGGTCACAGGGGCCACGGGACTTATCGGAAGCCAGGTGGTCCAGGTGCTGGTGCTGGCGGGAATCAGGAGAAAACTGGGGTTGAAGGTGCTCGCGCTGGTGAGAAATCCGCAGAAAGCGCAGAGAGTACTCGGGGCATGTATAGGCCGCGGGCTGGAGCTGGTGACGGGAGATATTCTCGAACCGGTGGAGACAGAACTGCCGGTGGATTATATTCTGCATGGAGCTGGCGTCACGACTTCAAAGGATTTCGTCGATCATCCGGTCGGGACGATCCTGACGACGCTGAAAGGTACGGAAAACATACTGGAGCTGGCGCGGGAAAAGCAGGTGCAGGGCATGGTTTATCTGTCCTCGATGGAGGCCTACGGGGTGGTCGATCCAGAGCATTTTGTGGTGCGGGAGACAGATTACGGCTATATTGATCCGCTGCAGACGCGCAGCAGCTACTCCGAGAGCAAGCGCATGGCGGAAGGACTTTGCGGCGCATACTCCCATGAATTTGGCGTACCGGTGCGTACAGTCCGTCTGGCGCAGACGTTCGGAGCGGGGATCCCTGAGACGGAGAACCGGGTATTCGCCCAGTTTGCGCGGAGCATTATTACGGGGAAGGACATCGTGCTTCATACGGACGGAAGCAAGGCGCACTGCTACTGCTACACGTCCGATGCGGTTCTTGGCCTGCTGACCGTGCTGCTCGAGGGTGTGCCGGGAGAAGCCTACAACATTTCCAACGAGGCCACGTTTTCCACGATCCGGGAGATGGCCGAGATGCTGATCCGGAAATATCCGGAGAGCGGAGCGAAGCTGGTGTTCGATATCCCGGAGGACGCGGACAAATTTGGCTACGCGCCGACATCGAAGATGCTGGTCTGCGCGGAAAAGCTGCGCGCGCTGGGCTGGAAGCCGGAAGTGGATATGGAGCAGATGTTTGAGCGTTTGATCGGCAGTATGCGAAGGTGGAAAGAGTTCCGGTAAGGCGCTGCGCCGGGAATGGGAAGAACCAAAACGGAGAAATCCGGAATAAGAAGGATCAGGGCAGAAGAAAGCTGAGACAGAAGGAAACTGAATCGGGGAGAAACGAAACAGAGAAAATAGAAACAGAAAAGAAGCAGGATAAGGGAGGAGCACGGGATGCGGGAAAAACAGGATACGGATATCCGGGAAAGACTTCGTCAGAAAAGGGTTTTGGTGCTGGGACCGGAATCGGAGATGAAGCAGAAATTTCTTCAGGTGTTCGGCAGAATGGCGGGAGAAATTTCTGGAGATGAAAACGATATGTCGCCGGAAGATTACGTAATCCTGTTTGGATTTGCGGATCCGGCATTTGCGAAGGAGGATTTTCCGGCGTCGTCTTTTGAGAAAGAAGCCGGCAGCTTCCGGGAAAAGGGAAAAACCGACGGACAGAAAGAAAGCCAGGCCGGCGGCTGGGAAAATTTTTCTTCTCTCACCGGTACTCTGCGGCGGATTGGAGAAGTACGGCCGGCAGCCGCGCTTCTGGTATCCCGGGCTGATGTTTACGGGAAACTGTTCGGAGAATTTCATCCGGTAAAAGAGGATGAGCTGGGTTATGTGTGCCATATCGCCATGTGGGATCAGGAGGCCGCGAGGCTGAGGACGCTGGAGCATCTGTGCGGCCGGATGGCGCGCGAGGACAAGGCCGCGGTTAAAATTGCGAGATTTCCATATGAAGGTGCCGCAAGAGAAACAGAACAGAAAGCGGGAAAAAGCGCGGAAGCAGAAACCGGAGCCGAAGTTGGAATCGGAGCTGAAGCTGAACTCAGAACTGAAGCCGGAATTTCCCCCAATGCTGAGAGGAAGAGCGGCGCGCCGTGCTGGGACTGGGAGCGGATTGTTCATGCGGCTGTAAAAGTTCTTCTGGACGGGACGGCAGGAGAAGCGTACAATGTGACTTATCAGAGAGAAGGACGGCCGGCGGCCGCGGATACATCGGCGCTTGAACCGATCAGGATCGTGCCGGACACAGGAAAGGCAGGGAAACTGGAATGAATGAGGAAAAAAGCGGACTGCTGCGCGACCGGCTGAATGAATTTCAGCTGGACTGGGCGCAGGCGCCCGTCCGGTCGGAGCAGATCAGCCTGAAAAAAATGAAGAATAAAAAATTTCTGCTGATCGGCAGAAACGATTCTCTGCTTCAGGCCATCCGGTGGTCTCTTGACGCATGGAATGATGAGTGCAGTGCGGGCGTCAGCATCAGGTGTGTGCCGGTGGAGGACGAAGGCGGACGGTCTGGCGCATGGCGCGGCGCGGCAGAGCAGGCGGCCTCCTGCGAGGCGGATTATGTAATCCTGACGGGCTGGTGCTGCCGCGGAATCGGGATGACGGCCGCGGAGACCATGGAAGTTCTGGAAGGGTATCTGGAACTGGTGCAGTCGCTGACAAAGCTTCACCGCAGGATTCTGCTGCTTTCGGACGGCCGTGTTTACGGGAAGCTGGACAGTCAGTTTGCCGCGTCCGAATATGAAACGGGAAAGACGGATCCCTGCGCGCCTGGCTTTGAGGCGCAGTATTTTCTGCAGTCGCTTGAGAGTATGCTGACTGCCTGCGCGCGGGAGAACGGCGCCTCATATCAGATTCTGCGGACAGGAAAGCTGTTCGGCGCGTGTATCGAGACGATGGAGCACAGCGTGTATACGCTTGCCAGGATGGTGTCGGAAGAAAAAGAAACGGCGATGAACCTGCGCCCGGAGCGGAATTCCTATGTCAGTATTCATGATGTGCTGACGGCAGTGCAGTTTGTGCTCACGGAATGTCCGGGGAATAAGATATTCAACGTCGCCGGCGAGCGGGCGGACGCCTCGGACAGCGAACTGGTGATGATGCTGTACCAGAATTTCCCCGGTCAGTGCAGGATCAGCCTCAACTGGGAGACACCGGAGGAAAAGGAAGGGATCCTGCTGAATACACAGCTGATCCGGCGTTACGGCTTCACGCCTCAGGTGTCGCTGGAGGACGGACTGATCATCTTGGTCAAGTATATGCAGGATCTGGACCAGATCTTTATATTTGACAATACGTATCTTGGGAAACTGACGAAAGTGCAGCAGATTCTGCTCGGCTATCTCCTTGAGATCGACCGTATCTGCAAAAAACACGGAATCCGTTATTTTCTTGCGGGAGGCACGCTGCTGGGCGCGATCCGGCATCATGGGTTTATTCCGTGGGACGACGATGCGGATGTGATGATGCTGCGTGAGGATTATGATCATTTCCTTAAAGTGGTGCAGGACGAGGTTCCGGACAATATTTTTCTGCAGATTCCCTCAACGGAAAAAGGGAATCATAATCCGTTCACGAAGCTTCGCATCAATAACACGATGTTTGCGACGGAATTCACTTCAAAATTTCTGGATATGCACAATGGGATCTTCTTTGACGTGCTTTCGCACGACCAGACAGGAAATCACAGATGGTCACAGAAGCTGCATCTGATGATAACCATGCTGACCCGCTCGATCGTTTTTAATAAGTGGGGCAATACGGATATCAAAAGCGGAGGAAAACATGAGCTGATCTGTAAGTTTGTGAGCAGGGCGAAGAGATTTGTGCCGATGTCCTTTGCGGAATGGGCGCAGGAACGGTCGCTGCGGTTTTTTCAGAAGAAAAAAAGTAGATATCTGTATGATGGCATGGGGCGGAATCTGAAGCGCGGGGCATTTCCGAAAGCATGGCTTGAAGAAACGATTTACGTTGATTTTGAGGGATATCCGTTTCCGGTTCCGAAAGAATATGATAAATATCTGACATATCTGTACGGCGACTATATGCAGATGATACCGGTCAGCCACCGCAGGACGAGTCATAGCATCCTGCTGACTGATCTGGGAGAATATTCCGCGTACAAATGTCCGGGCGCGGAAAACTGAGGGACGGGTCTGAAGCGCGGCAGGATATTCTGACGGGTCTGCCCCAAAAAGCGGGCATAATGAGAGAAAAGCGGAAACGGGAAAGAGAGGAAAAGGTATGCTTTCAGTGGTGATTCCGGCGTATAATGAGGAAAGAATGATAAAGAAAGCGGCGGACAGGGTCGGATGGATTCTGTCGGAGGCCGGGATTCCGTATGAGATCGTGTTTGTCAGCGACGGCTCGAAGGACAGAACCTGGGATGAGATCGAAAAGGCGGCCGGGCAGGATCCGCATATTATTGGGGTGATGTTTTCCCGGAATTTCGGAAAAGAAGCCGCGATGTTCGCGGGACTTGCGAACGCCTCAGGGGAATGCTGCGCGGTGATGGACTGCGACCTGCAGCATCCGCCGGAGACGCTGGTGGAGATGTACCATCTCTGGGAGAAAGGATACGAAGTCATAGAAGGCGTAAAACGCTCGCGCGGGGAAGAGAGCATGATGCACAGGGCCAGCGCCGGACTGTTTTACAAGATCATCTCCCACGCCACAAAGATTGATATGTCGAGAGCGTCGGATTTTAAACTGCTCGACCGCAAAGCGGTGGACGCGCTGCTGTCCATGCCGGAGAGGAACACTTTTTTCCGGGCGCTGTCCTCCTGGGTCGGGTTCCGCTCCACATCCGTAGAGTTTGATGTGCGGGAACGCACCGAGGGAAAATCCAAGTGGTCCACCGGGGCGCTGATCCAGTACGCGGTTAAGAATATTGTTGCGTTCTCGACAATACCGATGCAGTGTGTGACCTTTGCCGGTGTGCTGGTCTTCCTGATGGGAATTATTCTCGGTATTCAGTCGCTGGTAAAATATTTCTCGGGAAGCGCGATGGAAGGCTTTACGACGGTCATTCTGCTGATCCTGATCATCGGGAGCATTATCATGATCAGTCTCGGGATCATCGGCTATTATATAGCGAAGATTTATGAGGAAGTGAAAGGGAGACCGCGGTATCTGATCTCAAAGAGGACGGGAAAGCATTACTCTCATGCGGAGGATGCGTCCGCCCGGGATGCCGCAAAGTGAGCGTCTGATCCGGGCCTGCCTGAGCCAGGAGAAGAGAAAACGTTTGCGTCAGGGAGAAAGAAAGGAAGCAGAAACAATCACAAAAGCCGAAGGCAAGGATCAGTTCTGCTCGAGCCAGGAGAAGAGAAAACGTTTGCGTCAGGGAGAAAGAGAAGCAGAAACAGTCACAAAGGCTGAAGGCAGGGATCAGTTCTGCCCGAGTCAGGAAAGAAACGCTTGAGTCAGGGAGAAAGAGAAGCAGAAACAATCACAAAAGCCGAAGGCAGGGATCAGTTCTGCCCGAGTCAGGAAAGAAACCGCCTGAGTCAGGCGGAGAAAAGGAAGCGGGCAGAGGTCCGCGGACACAGAAAGGAGGAGGCCGGGCGGATCGTACCCGGCTGTTTTAGTATGGATGGTTTTCGTTTGCTGTATCCGCCCGATCATGACAGATCATCGGAAAAATCCATGAAAGATTTTCAGTTTATTCGTTCGCTGCAGATCGACGATATGGTGGTTCTGATCAATCAAAGCTACCGGGGGCTTGTGAACCTGTCGCTCGACAGCTTCTTTTCGACCGATGAGAAGGTGCTGGATTACCGTCTGTCCATTGTGGAGGATGTCGTGGAGAATCCGTCGCTTTACGAGGTATTCTGCAGGTCAATCCCCGTCATATGTAACATACAGGAAATGAGACGTGTACTGAGCTGTGATTTCAGCGTCGATTCCGCATTGAGTTCCGTGCGCTTTCTCGAAATGTACCAAGAGATCGTGGAGCTGTTTGCGGACGGGCTTCGCGGTCTTGTTTTTCAATCGGAAGGAATGAAAAATTTCCGGGATGAGATCATGTCCATTGCGGAGAGCGACGAATTCAGAAATCTGAGTACGGAGCTGTCGAAGATGGAAGTCCGCTTCGGAAGTATCAAGAGCATCACGCTGGGCATCAATCTTGATGAATCGCTGAGTGTCAGGGAGGGCGGCGTGATCTCGGTGGAGACAAAACATTTCCGTGCCGGGACGATCATGGACCGGCTGCTGAAGAAGGATCCGATGGAAAAGCATACGCTGATGTCTCCGCTGTTTCCGCTCGCGAAAGGGCTTCATGGCGAAGAACTGAAGGCGCTGAACTATTCGGTGCAGTCGGCTCTGACCACCATCTACAAGAAATCCCTTCGGAGCTTTGAACCTCTGGTACATAAATATTTCGGAGTGAACACGGCGCTCTTTGTGTCGCTGCTCGACGATATCCGTTTTCTGACCGCCGGCGTGAAATTCATTCTTGAGATGCGTGCGATGGGGCTGCCGATGTGCCGGCCGGAGATCGCGCCGATGCAGGAGAAAAAATGTGATCTGGAACAGGTCTACAATCCCGGCCTTGCGCGGCAGGAAGTGGAGAAGACGATCGTCTCAAACTCCTTTGCCTTTGACGAAAACGGACGTTTCTATCTGGTGACCGGACCAAATCACGGAGGAAAATCGATCTTCGCTTATTCCATCGGTATGGCGCAGGCACTGTTTCAGCTTGGTCTGTTTGTGCCGGCAAAACGCGCCCGCATGAGTCCGGTGACCGGAATTTTCACTCATTTTCCGTCCTCGGATGAAGATAACTACGGAAAAGGACGCCTTGAGAGTGAGTGCGCGCGTCTTGGCGCAATCATGAAACGGCTTACAGATACGGATATGCTGCTGATGGATGAAACTTTTTCAAGCACGAGCGGTCTTGAGGCAGGTTATATTGCCTCGGAAGTCCTGACCGGGATCGGCGTGATCGGATGCGGCGGGATATATGTCACACATATTCACGATCTGCCGCAGCAGATTCACAAATATAATTCGTATCCCGGAAACCGAGGAAAGATCGACAACCTTGTCGCTTTGATGGAGAACAAGGAGGACGGCAGCAGAAGTTATCGGATCTCCCGCACAACACCGGACGGCCTGAGCTACGCGCGCGATATCGCCGGACGGTACGGCCTGGATCTGAAAGGGATCCTGGGGGAGAAAGCCGCGGACATTTGATAAGAACAGCAGATGAGATGGATGGGAGAAATCCATGACAGATTCTTTTTCTGACGCAGGCGCAATATACTGTATCAACAGAATTTTGATGCCGTGCAGATTTGTGCAGAACATAGTGTATGCAGAGAATATAAATGTAAATGATTCTGGAGTCAAAATACGTTTTGCCTCACTATGATGCATGATATAACACACAGAATTGCTGTATGTGAGCAGTAATGCGGCGTCAGAAAGGACGGCTATGAATTATCTCTGGGGAGGCATGATACTGGCAGGAATCCTGTATGGAGCGGTGACAGGAAATATAGAGGCGGTTTCGGAGGCCGTCCTGTCTTCGTCAAAAGAAGCGGTGACTCTGTGCGTCACGATGCTCGGCGTGATGGCACTCTGGATGGGAGTTATGAAAATTGCGGAGGATGCGGGGCTGATTCAGTCAATTTCAAGGCTGGTCCGGCCCTTCATCCGTTTTTTATTTCCGGGAATCCCTGCGGGACATGAGGCGGAGAAGCATATCACGACAAACTTTATCGCGAACTTCCTGGGCCTGGGCTGGGCCGCGACGCCCGCGGGCCTCGCGGCGATGGAGAGCCTGGAGAAACTGGAGGAAGAGCGGAGGGCTGCAGTAATGCAGCGCGGACGAAAAGTATCCGCTATGCCCCGCGGCACGGCCAGCAGCGAGATGTGCACCTTCCTGATCCTGAATATCTCATCCCTGCAGCTGATTCCGGTGAATGTGATCGCCTACCGCGCGCAGTACGGCAGTGTGAACCCGACAGCGATCGTAGGACCGGCGATCGCGGCGACGGCGGTGAGTACGGCAGTGGCGGTGGTGTTCTGTAAAGTGATGGATGGCAGGCGAAGAATGTAAGTTTTGAGTTGCCTTTGCGAACTTTGTTTTTTGAAGAGATCTCCTTGAATAAGAGCCGGTTTGGGAAAGAGATGTGAGACTGGAATCCCTGCTGGGCTGTCAGAAATATTCTGCCTCGACCCCGGATTCCTGGCAGTACCGGTCTGCGATGGAATCCTTGCGGCAGCGGACAGCGGACGACCGGCTGATGATCCATGGCCGAGTTCGGAATTAATTAAAAAAATAAAAACAGTATAGACATTGCAATGCATATATGATACAATTAGAGAATAATAATCATATCTAATGATGTTCAAAAGTTTAAAATTTCTTACAAAATTCAAGTTAATCCAAAATAATACAGCATATAAAAAATAATCAGATACTATAAACAAAAAAATACTTGATGAAAAAGAACGCTGTGGTTATAATGGGAACAGGGAATCGTTTATCTTCTGTCTGTCCCGAAAAGCGCCGGTCCGTATCAGGACAGGGCTGATATACAGCGGCAAAGGGGGAACAGAATGGAAGATAACAGAAAAAAGGGCAGGAAAAATAAAAATACAAGGGGAAATACTGGTCAGAAAAAAACCGGACGGAAAAAGTCGGATCCGAAGAAAAGTTTCGCGGAGATTCAGAAAGAAAGGATCAGAATCGTGCAGGGACTTAATCTCTTCAGCGATGTGTTTATGTCGGTGGTGTTAAACGATACCGAGGCGTGTCAGCATGTGCTGCGGGTGCTGCTGGAAGATAAGGATCTTGTAGTAAAGCGTGTGAAGACACAGTACCGGATTTCCCGGATTGCGTCGCGGGATGTACAGCTGGATGTTCTTGCGGAAGGGAGTGACGACAGGCTGTACACGGCAGAGATTCAGAGAAAGGATACTCTGGACCATGCGCGCCGGACGAGGTTTCACGAGGCCATGGTGGACAGTGAGTATCTGTCGAAGGGGAGGGATTTCCATGATTTGCCGGAAGTATATGTGATCTATATAAGTGAGACGGATCTGTGGAAGAGGGGAGCAGCATCCTGCAGAGTGGAGAGAAACTTCGTGGAAGGAAAAGAGGAGATATCGGATGGGAAGACTGCGCAGCGCGGTAACGAAGGGGAGAAGAAACAGGAAAAAGAAAGAATATAAGGACGGGGAGCATATTCTGTATGTGAATGCCGCGGTGGATGACGGAACGGAGACAGCGGAGCTGATGAAATATTTTTTGACGGCAGATCCGGAAGATATGAGTCAGGGAGCGTTGTCGGAAAGAGTGAAATATCTGAAAAAAGAAGAAGGAGGTCAGAAGATCATGTGCGAAGTGATGGACAGAATCAGGGAGGAAGGAAGAAAAGAAGGAAGAAAAGAAGGAAGAAAAGAAGAGCGTGTAAATACGGTCAGAGAGAGGAAGCGTGCGAACAGGGAGAAATCCCGGGCGGATATGGCGGAGAAGAAGCTGCGTGAGACAGAAAAGGAACTTATGCTTCTGCGTGTACAGATGGCAGGAGGAAATATCGAGTGATTAAAAATATTTGAGCGGCATGTGAGGAAACGCCGAAACAGATCGGACATGCCGGATATGAGGATAATTTTAGGGACAATGGGATGGAGAAGATCCTGAAGTACGGGATCGCATGCAATAAGGTGGTGTACCTGTTCGGAAAAGTGTCGCAAAGCGGGGAATTGTTACAGAGATTCTCCGTTTTTTTGAAAGAGAAGAGGAAAAGTTTATTGCCGGGTTTCGGACGTTATGTTATCATAAATAAAAAGTGCAGCAGTGTGTGAATAAAATCAGGGATGAAAAAAGGAGGCGTCGTTATGGAACAGAAGATAAAAGGCAAATGTAAGTATTGCGGAAAGGAATATACCGGAAGCTATATGGGAAGGCATCTGAGTGCCTGTAAAGCGCGTCAGGCCCGTATTATGGAGGAAAAAGGCAGTAAACGGTGCGGTTATTTTGAACTGAAAATTTATTTCAAATACAATAAGGACTACTGGCTGTTTGTGGAGGTCAGTGAAAACGCGGCATTAAGAGATGTGGATAACTTTTTAAGGGATATATGGCTGGAATGCTGCGGACATCTGAGCGCTTTCAGAATAGGAGAGATCAGTTATGAGAGCATGCCTGCCGGTAATTTTTTCTGGGGAGAGCCGCCTCGGAGCATGAATCACAAGTTAAAAACCGTGTTGGAAAAAGGGATGACGATTGATTATGAATATGATTTCGGGTCCACGACAGAGCTTAAGATAACGGTGAGCGATTACAGGATCGGTTATTATAAAAAGGAAAAGCTGACGCTTCTCTCAAGAAACAATCCTCCGGTTTTCCTGTGTGACAACTGTGGGAAAAAGCCTGCTGTGATAGTCCGTCCGGAATACATGTGGGACGACATGGGGTTTCTGTGTGAGGACTGTGAGAAAGAGATCGGAAGTGAGGATGATTTTGTGCTGAATGTCTGTAACTCGCCGCGTATGGGAGTCTGCGGCTACGAGGGAAGCGATATTTATCCGGATCAGTTTGAGCCGGATCAACAGTGATCGGATAAAATTTGGGAATTTAGGGAGAAATACGGTACAGTTGAATATTATGATATTGGGGTCAAAAGGGATTTTGCCCCCATGATGCCACGGATTTCTTCGCACTTCGTGCTCCCGAATCTCCGTTTCACTCCGGGTCTCCGCTCCGCTTCGGTCGGTTCTGAACGAGCGCCACTGGCGCTCAGAACCGGTGCTAAACGAACGTCCACTGGACGTTCAGCACCCTGAAACACCTCAAATCCGCACATTTTTCCATGAAAAATGGCTCCTTTTCG
>CANRGB010000018.1 GCA_947630005.1 uncultured Lachnospiraceae bacterium | reverse complement strand
GCTCAGTTGGTAGAGCAGAGGACTGAAAATCCTCGTGTCGCTGGTTCGATTCCGGCTCTGGGCATGCTGTTTATTCCCGCAGACTGTGTCAGGTCTGTATGAATGTCTGATAATGCTGTGTATCAGATGTTCTGCAGTTTGCTGAGGGAATTTTGGCTGCAGGATCTGCAGTACAGTAAAACAGATGGGATATTAGCTCAGTCGGTAGAGCACTTGACTTTTAATCAAGTTGTCCGGGGTTCGAATCCCCGATGTCTCATAGAGAAAGGCACTGAACTTGTTTGAACTTGTTCAGTGTCTTTTTTGTTATGCACAGGCTTGTGTAAGGAGGTCAGCCGCCCGCGCAGCATGCGGGCGGCGCGGACGGACAGGAGGAAAAGTTGCCTCCTACTCGATTATGCGCAGGTTTGTGTAAGGAGGTCAGCTGCTGGCGCAGCATGCGGGCCGCGTGGGCGGACAGGAGAAAAGCTTCCTTCTGCTCGATTAAAAACAGTAAAGACAAAGGAAGACAGGAAAAGGAGAAATTTTATGAGGAAGATTTTTTGCTGGATGAAAATTCTTTTTTCGGCGGCTGTCCTGACGGCCGGTACTGGTCTGCTGAATGTCCGGGCGGAAACAGAAATAGAGACGAAAATGAAAACAGAAATGGAAGCAGAAACGGAAGTAAAAATAGAGACGAAAACGGAAACAGAAGTAAAAACAGAGATCGAGACGGAAATAGAAACAGAGGGACTTTCCGATCAGTTTTATATCATGGAAATTCATGAGGGCGATGAAATCTTTGAGCGGATCAACGGGCGTTCTTATCAGGAAAATGAGGATATCTCGCTGGATGAACTGCGCTATCTGAAAATACGGCACTATGATTTTGACCATGAAATACAGGAAGGGGAACTGATTGTAAATGAAATGATCGCTCAGGACTGTCTGGACATATTCCGCCGGCTGTTTGAAGCGGAGTACGAGATTGCGTCCGTCAGGCTGATCGATGAGTACTGGACCGGAGACGGGGATACGACAGACACGGCGTCGATCGAAGAAAATAATACGTCGGCGTTCTGTTACCGCAAAGTGACAGGGGGGCAGACTTTGTCAAATCACGCGCTTGGACTGGCGATCGATATCAATCCCAGACAGAATCCGTATTTTTCTTATTCAACGGGAGAACCGATATGGTATCACGAAGGGGACGAGAATTATCTGGACAGAGATCCGGAAATGGAACATGTGATCACGGAGGAGGATCTCTGTTATCAGCTGTTTACGGAGTACGGCTTCGCGTGGGGCGGAAACTGGAATAATCCAAAGGATTACCAGCACTTTGAATGGACGGGACAGCAGCGGTAGTGCGGACAGATTAAAAATAAGAAAACCCGAATAAAATCAGCTCTGCTTATTGACAGTTTATATACCGAACGGTATAATAAACGACGGAAAAGCAGGGCTTTTTTTGATAATCTTGAATTTCGGAGGGGCTTTATGGAGAACAGAACGCTTCTGTTGCAGTGCGCGAAAGAACTGTTTTACGAGAAAGGGTATGATGCCGTAGGCGTACAGGAGATCGTTGAGAAGGCCGGACTTACGAAACCGACATTGTATTATTACTTTGGAAGCAAGATTGGTGTTTTGCGGACACTTCTTGAGACAAAATTTGAGGAACTGAGAGTTTGTGTCAGGAAGGCGCTGGATTCGGAAGGAGATATCCGGGCACATCTGTATCATCTGGCGGAGGCTTACTGCTGCTGTTTTGAGCGTGACAGAGAATTTTATATGCTGCTGATGGCTCTTTTTTATTCCGCGCGGGAGAATGAAGCGTATAAGACTGTCAGGCCATACGTTACAGAATTTTATGAGATGGTTGTGCAGGGATTTGAGAACGCCTCGCGCGAGCTGGGCAATATGAACGGAAGGCAGCGCCAGTTTGCGGTGGGATTTATCGGGACGGTGAACCATTATCTTCTGTTCCACTGTGAACTTGATCCGAATCATGAGGAGGAGATCAGCGGGGAACAGATTGCCTCCCTGGTAAATCAGTTTATGTATGGAATTTTCTCGTGAAGTTTATGCATGGGATTTTTCATGAAATTCCAGTTGAAGTTTATGTATGGAAATTTTCTCATGAAGTTCCAAATGAAGTTTTTGTATGGGATTTTCTCATGAAGTTCCAAATGAAATTTATGTATGGGGTTTTCTCATGAAGTTTCGGCTGAAAAATTCAGGAAAGTATTGAAGTGCAGAATTTGAATATTGACGGAGGGGATCCAAATGGAAAAATGGTATGACAATGTGGTATTTTACCACATGTATCCGCTGGGAATGAGCGGCGCGCCGTATGAGAACAGAAATCCGGAGATCACGCATCGGTTTGACGAGCTGAAAGAATGGCTGCCGCATATCAGGGAACTTGGCTGCGGAGCCGTCTACATCGGACCGCTGTTTGAGTCGACGACGCATGGATATGATACGCGGGATTATTATCAGGTGGACCGCCGGCTTGGGGATAATCAGGATTTTAAGGAGTTTGTGCTCCTGGCGCATAAGCTGGGACTGAAGATTGTCGTGGACGGCGTATTTAATCATACCGGAAGAGAATTTTTCGCGTTTCAGGATATTCAGAGGAACAGGGAAGGATCGAGGTACTGCGGCTGGTATAAGGGGATTAATTTCGGGTGGAATAATCCGTACAATGACGGATTCGGATATGAGGCATGGAGAAACTGTTTTGAGCTGGTGAATCTGAATCTCAGGAATCCCGAGGTCAAAAATTATCTGCTTGATGTGATCCGCTTCTGGATCCGGGAGTTTGATATTGACGGGATCCGGCTGGACTGCGCGGATTGTCTGGATTTTGATTTCATGAAGGAAATGCGCTGGGTGACAGGGAATGAGAAGCAGGACTTCTGGCTGATGGGAGAGGTGATTCACGGGGATTATTCCCGGTGGGCCAATCCGGAGATGCTCCATTCCGTGACGAATTATGAACTGCACAAAGGACTGTATTCCGGACACAATGATCATAATTATTTTGAGATCGCGCACACGATCCGCAGACAGTTTGATGAGAACGGCGGGATTTACCGGGGCAGAGTGCTGTACTCGTTTGCGGATAATCATGATGTGGACAGGATCATATCAAAGCTGAATGACAAGCGTCATTTAAAGCCTGTGTATACCCTTTTGTATACGCTTCCGGGGGTTCCGTCGATCTACTACGGATCGGAATGGGGAATTGACGGGCGCAAGGCGAACGGAGGGGATCCGGCGCTCCGGCCAAGGCTGGTTCTTGAGGAAATGCAGAAGAATCCTCCCGTTTCCTGGCTGCCGGATTATCTTGAATTTCTTGGAAAGTGCAGGGAGAAATATCCGGTAATCGGAACCGGAAGATACCGGGAGCTGCTTTTGACGAACCGTCAGTATGCGTTTGCAAGGATCAAGGGGGACGAGGCGGTCATTACAGCGGTGAATAATGACGACAAAGAAGCATATATGTCGGTGCCGCTTCCGATTCAGGCAGGGATCCTGACAAATCTTGAGACGGGAGAGAAGCTTTCTGCCGGGGACGGAAGAATTAATCTGAAGCTTGAGGCGGGGGGGAGCGCGCTGATCCATGTTCAAGGAAGAACGTAGAAGATGCAGCGCATGCGTAAACAGTAAAATAACAAATAATAACCAAATTTTAGAAGAAAAGATTGAAAAATATAGTAAAAATGGATATAGTAGAGTATATTAAGTAAACATTCATGCCCTGAACTGCAGGGCGGCAGAAAGAACTATGGATGAAACGTGAAACGAGACCCGGAGGACGGCCGGACAGCGGCCGGACCCGGGGATCAGCAGGAAACAAAAACAGGCAATACCAAAAGCAATTGGAGCAGGGAGAGATAGCGTATGGCACGAAGAAAAAAAACAGAAGAAGTAACCGATGTAAAGAAGGCCGCGGAGAAACCGGCTGAGCGCAAACGGAGGGCAGTTTCCAAGGCGCCGGAATTTATCACGGAGCTCGATCAGTATCTGTTCGGGCAGGGCACGCATTATGATATTTTCAGGAAGCTGGGAGCTCATCCGTCTGTTGTGAGGAAAGCGGAAGGCATGCATTTTGCGGTGTGGGCGCCGAATGCTGAATCGGTTCACCTGGTGGGAAATTTCAACGGGTGGAACGAGGAGTCGCATCCGATGGAAAGGCTGGAGCCGATCGGTATTTATGAGACCTTTATAAAAGGAATGGGAACAGGAGAAGTCTATAAATACCTGATCACTACGAAGGACGGAAGAAAGCTTTATAAAGCGGATCCTTTCGGAAATTCAGCGGAATTCCGGCCGGGGACAGCTTCCGTGACGGCGGATATTTCAGGCTTTAAGTGGAGCGACGAAGTCTGGATGCAGAAGAGGGCTTCTTTTGATCAGGATAAGAGTCCGGTGGCAATCTACGAGGTACATCCGGGAAGCTGGAAGAAGCATCCGCACGCGGAGGACGAGCCGGGGTATTACAATTACCGGGAATTTGCGAAGGAGCTTGCCGCCTATGTAAAGAAGATGGGCTATACGCATGTCGAGCTGATGGGAATCGCGGAGCATCCGTTTGACGGCTCCTGGGGGTATCAGGTGACCGGATATTTCGCGCCTACCTCGCGTTACGGGACGCCGGAGGATTTCGCGTATTTTGTGAATTATATGCACCGCAGCGGGATCGGCGTGATTCTGGACTGGGTGCCGGCTCATTTTCCGAGAGACGCGCAGGGACTTTCCGAGTTTGACGGAACCTGCCTGTACGAATACGCGGATCCCAGAAAGGGAGAGCATCCGGACTGGGGCACGAAAGTTTTTGACTATGGAAAGAATGAGGTCAAGAATTTCCTGATCGCGAACGCGATCTTCTGGCTTGAGCAGTTCCACGCGGACGGACTGCGCGTGGACGCGGTGGCCTCGATGCTGTATCTGGACTACGGCAGAAGAGACGGCCAGTGGGTGCCGAATATATACGGCGGGAACAAGAATCTCGAGGCGATTGAATTTTTCAAGCATCTGAACAGCGTGCTGACAGGAAGGCTTCCGGGGATCATGATGATCGCGGAGGAATCCACGGCATGGCCGAAGGTGACGGGAAAACCGGAGGACGACGGACTTGGATTTACGATGAAATGGAATATGGGCTGGATGCATGATTTCCTTGAATACATGAAGCTGGATCCGTATTTCAGACAGTATAATCACAACAAGATGACCTTTGCGATGACGTACGCGTACTCCGAAAAATATATTCTCGTGCTGTCCCATGACGAGGTTGTGCATCTGAAATGTTCCATGATCAATAAGATGCCCGGTCTCTATGATGATAAATTCGCGAATCTGAAGGCGGGCTATTCCTTTATGTTCGGTCATCCGGGCAAAAAGCTGCTGTTTATGGGGCAGGATTTCGCACAGTTCCAGGAGTGGAGCGAGGCGAGAGAGCTTGACTGGTATCTGCTTGAGGAGGAGAAGCATCAGCAGCTGCAGAATTATGTGGCGGCGCTGCTCCATCTCTATAAGAGGACGCCGGCAATGTACAAAGCGGACTGCGAGCCGGACGGGTTTGAATGGATCAACGCGGACGATAATTCCCGCAGTATATTCAGTTTTGTGAGACATTCTCCGGACAAAAAGAGCAACCTGCTGTTTGTGATAAATTTCACGCCGGTCGCGCGGCCGGATTACCGTGTCGGTGTGCCGAGAAAGAAACAGTACAAACTTGTTCTGAACAGCGACGCGAAAGAGTACGGCGGAAGCGGGAAAGAGCAGCCGGTCGTTTACAAGGCGGAGAAGAGCGAATGCGACGGAAGACCGTATTCATTCGCCTATGATCTTCCGGCGTACGGAGTCGCGGTGTTTAAATTCTGAAAATTGACGTTGCAATTTTTTCCGGAATAAATTATTATAAACAATGCAGAACTTTTTGCAGTCATTTTTCAGAGAGAGGGGGAAAGCTTATGATTTCCAGCCAGATCTTGCAGAACACGATCGATGAACTGCACAGCATTACAAGGATTGATTTTTCTGTGATGGATGTGGAAGGGAATGAGATTGCCACAACAATACCGACGGATTATCTGCTGCCGCAGGCGATTGTGCAGTTCGCGAATTCACCGGCAGACAGTCAGGTTGTCCAGAACGCCCACTTTTTCAAGATATACGATGAAAAGACGCTGGAATATATTTTGATTTCCAGAGGTTCCAGCGAAGATGCCTATATGATCGGCCGGGTCGCGGTCAGCCAGATTCAGAATCTGATCATTGCGTACAAAGAACGGTACGACAGAAATAATTTCATTCAGAATCTGATCCTCGACAACATGCTGCTGATTGATATCTATAATCGTGCCAAAAAGCTTCATATTGAGACCGAAGTGCGCAGGATCGTCTATATTATTGAGACGAAAAACGAAAAAGACAGCGCCGCCGTCGAAATCGTAAAGGGTCTGTTCAGCAACAGAACCAAAGATTTTATCACGGAGGTCGATGAAAAGAGTATTATTCTGGTGCAGGAGCTCAAGGAGCAGGACGGCTACGAGACGGTTGAAGAGACGGCGAGGATGCTGCGCGACATGCTGAATTCAGAAGCGATGATGAATGTCAGGATTGCGTACGGAACGATCGTGGATGAGATCCGTCAGGTATCGCGTTCTTACAAAGAGGCCAAGATGGCGCTTGACGTCGGAAAGATCTTCTACATGGAAAAATCGATCATCGCCTACAATACGCTTGGCATCGGGCGTCTGATCTACCAGCTGCCGATACCGCTGTGCCAGATGTTTATGAAGGAAGTATTCACGGAGAAGATGCCGGATTCCTTCGACGAGGAGACGCTGACGACGATCAACAAGTTTTTTGAGAATAATCTGAATGTTTCGGAGACGGCGCGTCAGCTCTACATACACAGAAATACGCTGGTTTACCGTCTTGAAAAGCTCCAGAAAAGTACGGGGCTTGATATCCGCGCGTTTGACGACGCTCTGACGTTTAAGATCGCGATGATGGTTGTGAGCTACATGAAGTATATGGAGCAGGCGATGCAGTGACGATTTGGATATTCGTGTGACGGATGAGAAAAAAGATATCCGTTTGCTGTCGCATGCGGGCCGTAAAGAACAGACCGGCGCCGGTTCAGTAAAAGCCGCGGCAGCCGGGAAAACTGTCAGGAAAGCGCAGGACTGCGGGAGATCATTTTGATCCCTGCAGTCCTTCTTTTATGCACAGGCCCGCATATGGAAATCAGCTGCTGAGGCAGCATGCGGGCCGCGCAGGCGAGCAGGAGGGAAAATGTCTCCTGTTCGATTTATTTAAATAAGATAATAATTAATAGAATGGTAATATATAACAAAAAATATCAAATAAGCAGCGTGGAAAGTTGTGGAATATATACAAAGATGAAAAAAATGGTAAAAATGGGTTTACAAATTGAAAATCAATGATATAATGTAATCACTTTAAAATATTTCACAAATCTTTAATTCAGGAAATCAAAAGTTCAATGTCAGTTTTGACAAAAATCCATCTTAGAAATTTTTGTTATAAGAAAACATTGCAAAAAGTATCAGAAAAATTTATTGTGAGAAAAAAAGAAAACAGAGTTCTTTTAAATTTTTGACAGGAGGGGATGTGTATGGATCATTGAAAGCAATACAGATACTATCACTTTTGCTGGTTGTTCAGGCAGCGGTGCTGTGTGATCTGGACAGGGGGAGGATTCCGAACGCGCTGATTCTGGCCGGGCTGGGAACGGGATTTATATACCAGGCTGTGTCAGGGGGTTTTATGGGGACGGCGCTGTTTCTGGGAGGAATTTTACTGCCGGTTGTATTGTTTTGGCCGCTGTATTATTTCCGCATGATAGGGGCGGGAGACATTAAGCTGATGAGCGTTGTGGGAGCGTTTCTGGGCCCTGGCGGCTGTTTTTCCTGCATGCTCCGCTCGGTGCTGGCGGGGGGAGTTCTGGCTTTCGTGTTAGTTCTGCGTCACCGGAATCTGTTTTCGCGGATGTTCTGCCTTGCGGAATATGTGAGGGAGTACAGGAGAACGGGGATATGGAAGCCGTATCTTGCGCAGGCGGATGAGCACGCGAGATTCTGCTTTTCCGTTCCGATTCTTGTCGGTGTGCTCGTCTGTATAGGGGGGATTTTTTGAAGAAAAGCAAATTTGCGGTCTGCGATCTGGAAGCGTCGTATGCCTGCAGTCTTATGGATTATCTGAATGAGAAGAAAAATACGCCTTTTGAGGTGCAGGCTTTTACAAGCGTGGAAAGTCTGATCGATTTCGCGAAGGATAATCCGCTGGAGATTCTTCTGATCTCCACGAAAGCGATGTGCAGCGAGATCAGGGAACTGCCGGTCAGAAGGATCATCATACTGTCGGAGGGCGAGAGCCTGAAGGATCTTGAGGAATATCCGTTTGTGTATAAGTATCAGTCTTCGGACAGTCTGATTGCGGAAGTCATGGAGCATTATGCCGTGGGGAGCCCGCAGCTTCAGCTTATGCCTTCCGCGCTGAAGAAAACACAGGTTTACGGGATCTATTCTCCTATTGGAAGATCAGGGAAAACTTCTTTTGCGCTGACGCTGGGTGAGATTCTGGCGGAGAAAAAGCAGGTGCTGTATATAAATCTGGAGGAGTACGCCGGGTTTGAGGAACTGTTCGGGGAAACATGCAGAACGGATCTGTCCGATCTTATCTATTTCGCGAGGCAGAAGGAGGGCAATCTGGTTTACAAACTGAATGCCGTGATTCAGAACTTTCATGAACTTTCGTATATACCGCCGGCTTTGTCGCCGATGGATATCCGGGATGTCACGGGGGAAGAGTGGCTGTCGTTTTTGCGGGAGATTATCAATTACTGCGAATATGATGTGATCCTGCTGGATCTTGGCGGACATGTGGATGAACTGTTTCAGATTCTGAAATGCTGCGACAAAATTTATATGCCGGTTTTTGATGATGCCTTTTCCGAGGCAAAGATAAGGCAGTATGAAAAACTGCTTCAGATCCTTGACTGTCAGGATGTCATGGAAAAGACCAGGAAGATCCATCCTCCGATGCAGCAGCTGCCTTCCAAAGGAAACAGAGACATGGTACAGCAGCTTGTATGGGGTGAGATGGGCAGTTTCGTCCGGATGCTCCTGTGGGAGGAAGAAGGCGGAGATGGATAAAGACAGATTTTCCGAAATGAGGGGAAAGCTGATGAGCCAGCTGGACAATCTGCGGGAGATAGAGGATGAAGAGATTTACCGGAAAATCGACGAGATTATTCTGGAAGCGGGGCAGGAAACGCACATCAGGCTCTCGAGAAGAAACGCTCTGAGAAACGAACTGTTTAACTCGGTGCGCCGTCTGGATATTCTGCAGGACCTCATTGACGACAACAGCGTCACGGAGATCATGGTCAACGGTCCGGATTCGGTTTTTATCGAGAGAGAAGGAAGGCTGACCCAGTGGAACCGCAGTTTTTCTTCCGGGAGCAAACTGGAGGATATTGTGCAGCAGATCGTCGCCAAATGCAACCGGATTGTGAATGAGTCGACGCCGATTGTGGACGCGAGACTTGAAAACGGCGCACGTGTCAATATCGTGATGCCTCCGGTGGCGCTGAACGGTCCTGTGATCACAATCCGCCGTTTTCCGGACAAACCGATCACGATCGGCCAGCTGATCCGCTGGGGGGCCGTCTCCGCGGAGGCGGTGGAGTTTCTGAAGAAGCTGGTGAAGTCGGGGTACAATATTTTTATTTCGGGAGGGACGGGCTCCGGGAAGACGACGTTTATGAACGCGCTCTCCTCCTTTATCCCGTCCGACGAGCGTATTATCACGATCGAGGACAACGCGGAGCTCCAGATACAGGGTGTGAAGAATCTGGTCAGAATGGAGGCGCGCAATGCGAATTCCGAAGGAGGAATGGCTGTCACGATCCGTGATCTGATCAAGTCGAGCCTCAGGATGAGGCCGGACAGAATTCTGATCGGAGAGGTGCGCGGAAGCGAGGTCATTGACCTGCTGCAGGCGCTCAACACAGGGCATGACGGATCAATTTCCACCGGTCACGCCAACAGTCCGGAGGATATGCTGCTGAGGCTTGAGACGATGGTGCTGATGGGTATGGAACTGCCTCTTCCGGCGGTGCGGAGGCAGATTGCCTCGGGGATCGATATTATCGTACATCTGGGGAGGCTCAGGGACAAAAGCCGCAAGGTGCTGGGGATCATCGAGATCCTCGGGTATGACAATGCTGCGCAGGATATCGCGACGCAGGTATTGTATGAGTTTGAGGAGGAAGGGACGGATGAATGCGGAATAATTCAGGGAGGTCTGAAAAAGCGCGCGGAGCTGCGGGATACGCAGAAGCTCAGAAGAGCAGGATATCAGAAATAAGGCAGGATTACACAAAATACAGATTTTCGGCAAAGGAATGGGCGCAGTGTGCGTTTCTTTACGCGGGTCTGGACGCCGCGGTCAGCTGTCTGTTTTTCAACTCGGTTTTCGTTTTTCTGATTCTTTCCCCGGGATTTCTGCTGTTTCAGAGAGAGTACCGGGCCGGACTGAAAAAGAAGCGGGCGGAAAGGATGCGCAGAGAGTTTCTTGACGGCATACAGATGACGGCCGCCTCGCTTCAGGCGGGTTATTCTCTTGAAAACGCGTTCAGGGAGTCATTAAAGGAGCTGAGGAAAATTTATTCAAAGGACTCGTTTATCATGCAGGAATTTCAGCTTCTGTCGGCTCAGGTGGCCATGAACCGGAATGTGGAGGATCTGCTGTCGGATATGGGAAAGAGAAGCGGGATTGACGATATCAGAAGTCTCGGGGAAATTGTGGAGACCGCGAAGCGCGCGGGCGGGGATCTGATCATGATCTTCAGAAATACGATATCCTGCATGCGGCAGCGGCAGGAAACGCTTGCGGAGATAGAGACCTGCCTCGCGGGGAAGGTTATGGAACAGAATGTCATGAGCATGGTACCGATCCTGATCCTCGCGTATGTCAGGCTCACTTCGCCGGAGTTTCTCGAGAGCATGTACGGAAATGTCACGGGGATCACTGTAATGACCTGCTGCTTTGTCGTCTACGTTGCGGCGGTTTTGTGGGGGCGGAGTATCATTCAGATTGAGGTGTAAAAGTTGAAAAAAACAAGGAATCCTTTTCGGAAAGCGGGGATGTTCCTGGTTGACAGGCTTGCGCTTGGAAAACCGGGAAAGGGAAATCAGGAGCTTTGTCAGGAACTGACCGCGCTGTCTATGGGGAATCAGAATGCTGTCAGAGAATACTATATCAAAAAGGCAGAGTTCGCGATAGCGGCTGCGGTGATCGGTATTCTCGCGGCGGGCGTATGTTTCTTTATAGAATCGGGCGCTGAGCGCAGGCTTCAGGATCAGATGCTGGAAAGACCTGGTTATGGGGAGGGAGACAGAAACGAGGAGCTGGATGTAAAGATCGCCGGAGAAGAGGAAGTACAGTCTCTGGAGATCACGGTTCAGGAGAGAAAGTACACGAACAAGGAAAAAGACGAGCTGTTTGCGCAGGCGGTGACAGAGCTGGAGAAGATCATTCAGGGGAAGAATAAATCTCTGGATGAGGTCAGGCAGGCTCTTGTGTTTCCGGAGTCACTGCAGAACGGCGCGGTCACGGCGGACTGGGTCACGGTTCCCTACGGGATCGTGGATGAGGACGGAAGCATTATCGGAAATGTGCAGGAGGACGGTACTCTGGTGGAACTGCAGGCGACGCTGACCTGCGGGGAGAAAGAGTACGAATACATGGCTTACGCAAAGATATATCCTCCGGATCTGACGGCAGAAGAAAAGCTGCTGCAGTCGATCCGCAAAGGAGTCAAAGCGGCGGATGAACGCGATAAATATGGGAAGACAGTCAGACTGCCGGACGAGGTTGACGGGACAGAGATCACCTGGGAAAGACCGTCCGAGAATCTGGCGCGGACTGTCCTGGCTCTGATGATTCTCGCGGTGGCATGCATTATCGCGGGGAGTGATCTGCTCGTGCATCAGAAGGCGGAGAACCGGAAAAACCAGCTGGCGATCGATTATCCGGATCTGATGTGGAAAATGGCGATGCTGATCGGGGCCGGTCTGACGATCCGGGGAGCCTTTACCAGAATCGCGTTTCAGAATCAGAAAGAACAGGGGGCAAAGATGGGGTACGCCTATAAAGAGATGGCGGGAGCCTGCTACGAGATGGAAAGCGGCATACCTGAGGCGGAAGCGTATGAGCGGTTTGGCCGGAGATGCCAGCTCCCCGAGTACATAAGGCTTGGCTCCTATCTGTCCCAGAATCTGAAAAAAGGGTCGCGCGGACTTGCGGAATTTCTGGAAAAGGAAGCGGCATCCTCCCTTGAGGAGCGGAAGAACAACGCCAGAAAGATGGGGGAAAAAGCCGGAACAAAACTTCTGTTTCCCATGATGCTGATGCTCGGTATTGTACTTGTAGTCCTGATGGTTCCCGCGTTTTTGTCGATATAAATGAAGGAAGGGGGGAATCCATGGCTCATTTCAAAGCATTTCTTTGTGAGGATGATGGCGTCGGAGTGGTTGAGATCATTTTGATCCTTGTTGTCCTTATCAGTTTGGTTCTGATCTTTAAAAAGCAGCTCACCAGTCTGGTCAAGAATATCTTCAGCAAGATTGTCAGCGAGAGCAACAATGTATAAGAAATAAGCGAGAAGGAGGAACTATGGGCGGAAGAAAGGAAAAGGGATCAATCACTGTTTTTCTGAGCCTGACCTGCATATTTTTCCTGACTCTGATCTGTACCGCCGTAGAATCAGCAAGAGTACAGGGGGCAAAAGCACAGACGGCAAATATTACGGGTATGGGAAATTTTTCGGTGCTTGGCGAGTTTGAAAAGGAACTGCTCGATGAATATGAGATTTTTTCGCTGGACGGTTCTTATGGGGAAGGGTCATTTTCCCTGGATGAGGTAAACAAGCGCCTGGAAACGTTCCTGACATGCAATACCGACCCGAAAGAGGGAATCTTTTCTGCCGCGTGCTTTGACCCCTGGAAGCTGCAGCTGGACGACAGCAGCGTTAAAAAATACGCGCTGCTGACGGACGACAGCGGCGAGCCTTTCTATCAGCAGGCGACAGCGTATATGAAGGCAAATCTGGGAGTGGAGGCGGCCGGAACGCTTCTTCATTACAAGGAAGACGCGGAAAAAGTCACAAAATGGCAAGATGAATATGAAAAAAGAAAACAGGAGAATGAATCGGCTCTGGCGGAAGCGGAGAAAACGCGGGACGAAAAGATCAGACAGCTGGAATCCGAGGCGGCCGAAGCAGGCACGCAGGCGATTCTGCCGGAACCGACGGTCCGGTCGAATCCGCTTAAAGAGATCGCGAAGCTGCGCGGAAGAAGCATTCTGGATATCGTTACGGGCGGCAGAGCGGTATCGGATAAATCGATATCCATCTGGTCGCTGCCATCTCATTCATGGAACCGAAAAGGCACGATGAAGGTGAAAAGAGAGAATGCCGGGACAATCTCCAACCTGCTGTTTCGCGAATATCTTCTGGATTATTTTCCGAATTATACGGAGGAAAGCAAAGAGAAAGGACCTGCCTGTCAGCTGGAATACATACTTGGCGGAAAGGCCAGCGACGAAAAAAATCTGAAATATACGGTCAATCGCCTGCTTCTGATCAGGGAGGGCATGAATTATCTGTACTGTTCCGGGGATGGAACAATGAACAGCCAGGCGGGAGCACTCGCGTTTGCCATGACAGGTTTTTTCGGGATCCCGGCCCTGACGGAGGCGACAAAACATGCGCTTCTTCTGGCATGGGCCTACGGAGAAAGTCTGGTTGATATGCGGATTCTTCTGGATAAGGGAAAGGTCCCCCTGTCAAAGACGGCTGCGTCGTGGGTACTGACGCTCGAAAAGCTGGGACAGCTTTCGGAAATCCTTTCGGGAGAGATCAGCGGCAGCGGCAGCGGGCTGGAGTACAGAGATTATCTCAGAATCCTTCTCAATCTCGGGGGAATAGGAAAACAGAAGATGCGCGCGCTGGATATGGTACAGGTAAATCTCAGGGAAAAAGATGCCACGGCGAAATTCAAGGCGGAAAACTGCATCGTCGGGATCGAGACAGAGACAAGGTGGACGATAAGACCTGTATTTTTCAGCCTGGCACAGGCGGTTATGGGAATCCGGGGAGAGAATGTCAGCGTAATGCAGACAGGAAGTATTCTGTATGAATAGAATAATAAGAAAGCGGGGTGAAAACGGATGCTTCTGCTGCGCAGGAATAAAAATTGCAGCTTTGTTGTGGAAAAAGTCACTCACATACTCTCATCTGTATATCTGAAAAAGTTTCTGGTAAGAAAGGATCTGCTCTCGTCTCCCTTACCTCTTCCTAAAAAATTGCGCAGACCAGAAGTATCCTTTTTTGCTCCGCTTCGGGGGGCACTTACGGCGGAAGCGGCGATGGTGCTCCCTCTGTTTCTCTTCTGTATGATCGCGGCTCTGCAGTACTGCCAGGTCATGGATACGGCCGTCAGGCTGGCGGGAAGTCTGACTGACACGGGAAAAATGATGGCGGCCGCGGCGTATCTGTATGAATATCCGGAGGATGCGCAGCAGTCGCCGGGAATCGCGGTCAGCGCTCTTTCGGCGGCGTGGGCCCACAGCCATGTAATGAGCAGAGCAGGGGATACCGCGGACATAAAAAACGCGAACATGGCGATGTCTTCTTTTCTTGAGGACGGACAGATGATTGATCTGGTAATGACGTATCAGATCAAATCTCCGTTTCGGATCGTCAGACTGCCCAGATACTTTTTTCTGCAGAGGGCCAACGTGCGCGCGTGGACAGGGAGGCTCGCGGGTCAGAACGGAGGAAGCGGGGACGGAAAGAACGGAGAAGGAGAAGAAGTATACGTCGCGGAAACGGGAGTCGTATATCATGAAGATCCGGACTGTACTCATCTGAAATTATCGGTCCGGGAGGTGGATCCGGATATGCTGGGTACGCTGCGGAACAACGGGGGAGGAAAGTATCACGCCTGCGAAAGATGTGGAGGAAATTCAGGCGGCAGCGTCTATATCACAAATGAAGGCGACCGCTATCACTCTTCTCTGACATGCAGCGGGCTGAAGCGGACGGTCCGCAAAGTGACCAGGGAGGAAGCGGAGCATATGCGGGTATGCTCAAAGTGCGGGGGCGGCTGAGCCTGCGGCGGGGAAAAAAGCAGGGGGAGCTGAACCTGCGGTGGAGAAAGAATCAGGAGAGGCTGAACCTGCGGCAGAGGAAGAAACAGGAGAGGCTGAACCTGCGATGGAAAAAGCGGAAGAGGCTGAACCTGCGGCAGAGGAAAAAGCAGGAGAGGCTGAACCTGCGATGGAAAAAGCGGAAGAGGCTGAACCTGCGGCAGAGAAAAAAGTGGGAGAGGCTGAACTTGCGGTGAAGAAGAAAGCGGGAGCGGGAAAGGGGAAGCGTATGTATCAGAAAATTGTTACAGGAATTTTCCTTCTTCTGTGTGCGTACACGGATCTGAAAACGCACTGTGTTTACCGGAGGACGGCAGTTGCCGCGGCTGCCGCGGCGGCGGCAGGACATCTGGCCGCGAACGATATGGGAGCAGCGGCCTGCCTGCTGTCTCTGCTGCCAGGAGCCTGCTGTTTCCTGATCTCTCTGCTGACGCGGGAACAGCTGGGATACGGGGACAGCTTGGTGATCACGGTCTGCGGTTTTTCTCTGGGGATGGAGGAAGTGACCGGGCTTTTGATGACCGGATTCTTTCTGGCGGCGCTGTGGGCCGTCGGACTGTGCGTATTCTTCCATGCGGATCGAAAGAAGGAGATTCCGCTGATGCCGTTTCTTGTGGCGGCGTTTCTGCTCTGCGTGTGGATAAAGTGATGGCGCGTATACGGTGAATGTCTCTGTTGTGCATGCGGATAAAGAGGGAACGCGTATACTGGAGCAGCCGGATGCCCTTGAATGTTTCTGTTTTGCGTGCGGGTAAAGTGAGAGAAACCGTATCTTATCAGGAGGGGGAGTGACAGGATGAAAAAAGAAAAATTTTTTGAGAGACAGGGAAGATTCCGGCAGAAAAGATTCCCGGCAGAAGATTTTCGGGAAAACCGATTTCCGAAAAAGAAAATTTCGTTTCAGAAGAAAACGCAGAAAAAAGAAAAGCGTCTGCTGAAAGCGTCCTATACAGTCGAAGCGTCTTTTCTGATGTCGATTACCTTTTTTGTGCTTGCGGCCTTTCTGATCTGTACGTTTTATTTGCATGACAGGGCGGTTATGCAGGCAGCCGTTTGCGAGATTGCGTCCGCGGGAAGCAACGCGGCGTTTGAGGAGGATCAGCGGCAGGTGACTGCCGGGCTGAAAAAATCCCTGACACAGAAGAGGCTGATGGGCAGCAGGAATCTTTCGGGACAGATCAGCACAGGGGAGAAGGTCAGTGCGAGCTGGAGCGGAAATTATCCGGTTCCCGGACTGGCGATGAAATATTTCACAAAAAACAGCCTGCCGATCCGGGTGTCCTGGAGCAGTGAGAAGATCCGGCCCGCGGATATGATCCGGAAAATCAGAGGGATCAGGAAGATGATCAGCGGAGGTAGCGAGTGAAGACAGAATACAAATCAGATCTGAAAAAGAATTATCTGGTCATTGAACCTGGAGAAGAGGTAAATTCTGAGGATTATGACGTGCGCATGATGGAGCAGAATCAGATACAGGGCTTTCTTCCCATGCAGGTGAGAAGACTGGACGGAAGCTGTTATCTGTATTATGAGATCACGTCAATGCAGCAGGTGGAACTCGTGTACGGGAAGAGGCAGCTGCAGAGCGATGATATCCGTCATATTTTTTCCGAGGTAAAGGATATACTGGAATCTGCCCGGAAATATCTGCTCAGGCCCGGACAGATCCTGCTCGATCCGCAGTATATGTATATGGAGATGGATGCGGGGAGGATCAGTATCTGTTATCTGCCGGTGAAAGAAAGCAGTTTTTCCGTTTTGCCACTCGCGGAGTTTATACTGAAAAAACTGAAGCATGAAGATGCGGAGGCGGTTTCGCTGGGATATGATTTTTATCAGAAAGCGACTCAGCCGAATTTCAGTCTTTCGGATACGCTTCATGAGATGCTTGCGGGGACGTATCGGGGAGGACAGGAAAACGGCGGCGCGGGCGGCTATAAAAGAGAGGGGTACGGAAAAGAAGGATACGAGAGGGCGGAGCAGAAAGAGGCGGGATACAAAGGACAGGGGAACCAGGAGGGGTATGAGGAAGAAAATATTTATGAGATGATGTACGGCGGCGGGGAAAAGGATTTCAGCAGAGTGTATCATAAGGAAAGGGGCAAAAAATCAGGAGAAAGAAAGAAGAAAAAGCAGAACAGAATAGTTCAGGCAGTGCATCCGGCAATTCTGATCCTGACGGTTCTCTTGTCCGCGGCGCTGGGAGGTCTCCTGTATTTTCAGCTGCTTGGATTTACAGAAACGGGCGGTCTTTTTTTTATGCTTCTGTCAGTCTCGATCCTTCTGAACCGCTTCTGGAAAAACCGGAAAGAGAGGAAAGAAAAGAACAGAAGGAACAGCGAAAACGGCAGGAAAAAGGAAAAGCAGCCGCCGGCGTGGCAGCAGGATCCGTCCGGGGAGGAGGATCCGTATCTGGAGGAAATACAAAGACTGCGCGAGGAGCTGTACGGTTTCGGAAAGAGGGAAGAACCGCGGGAAACCGGCGGTTATGGGGGAGAGGGGATGACACAGTATCTTGACGAAATGGGAAAACCGGCGGGGCTGAGTCTGACCAGCGAACGGCCGGAGAAATATCCCCGCATTTTTATAAGAGACCGGATTCTGATCGTTGGGAAAAAGAAGAGTCAGGCGGATATCATATTGGATGAGGCGGCGGTCAGCCGGATTCACGCGCGGCTGGAATATCATCAGGGAGGGTACTATGTGATGGACTTGGACAGCAGGAACGGGACGTATCTGAACGGCGTACGCCTGGCGCCGCGGGAGCAGACCGAGATCCGGGACGGTGACAGGATTGCATTTGCAAACATCAGCTTTAGAGCATCCGCAGAAGATGAATCGGAGATGACACAACTATTGAGGTAAAGGAAAAAGTGTGCTAAAATCCGTATGAAATGAAGGGTGCAGGCGGGAACGTCAATATGTCCGCGCATGCGGCAGGAAGGTCTGACAGGTGAGTTATGGAAGAATTGAAACGTTTTCTGAAAACAAGGCAGCCGTTTAATCTTGTGATTGTAATGATCAATTTTGCAGTCCTTCTGGCATTAAGTTTTATCGGCAATGTGGAAAGCGCGGACTTTATGCTGAAACATGGAGCGAATTACGCGCCGCTTGTCACAGCGGGACGGGAATACTACAGACTGGTGACAAGCATGTTTCTTCATTTCGGATTTGATCATCTGGTCAATAACATGCTGATTCTGCTGTTCCTGGGCGACGTGCTGGAACGGCTGGGGGGAAAGTTCCGCTATCTTCTGATCTATCTGGGAGGCGGAATCGCCGGAAACATCCTCTCCGTGGCGTGGGATATGGGAACCGGCAGATATGCGGTCTCGGCGGGGGCCTCCGGAGCTGTGTTTGCCGTGATAGGAGCTCTGATTTTCGTCGTTCTGCGCAGCAAAGGGCGGATCGAAGGAATGACGGGACAGCGCCTGATCTTTATGGCGGCGCTCAGCGTCCTGGAGGGTTTTACTTCTTCCGGAGTAGACAACAGCGCGCATATCGGAGGGCTGGCGGCAGGATTTTTGCTGGCTCTGCTCACAAACACAGGGCGGAAGAGAGACAGATCCTTTTGAGCTGCCGGATCTTTCACGCTCTGCCAGGTCAGGCCGCGGGAGATCGCAGACGAAACAGCAGCCACTTTTAAGCTGCCGGATCTTTTGTGCTCTGTCAGATCAGGCTGCGGGAGATCGCAGACGAAACGACAGCCACTTCTGGGGCGCCGGATCTTTCGTGTTTTGTCAGGTCAGGCCGCAGGAGATCGCAGACGAAACAGCAGCCGCTTCTGGAGCGCCGGATTTTTGGACTTTGTTAGAATGTGGCGCCCGGGGCGGATGAAGGCAGGGCTATGCAGACATCTGTGTATGTAACGGGAGGGAAGGCGTTTGTGGAAATGATCACGCTGCCTCCATGCTGTTTCGCGATATTTTTGACGATGCTCAGGCCAAGTCCTGTTCCGGAGGACTTATGGGTTACAAAAGGCTCGAAGATTGTATCGAGATATTCCGGCGGGATGCCGGGCCCGTTGTCGCGGACGTGCAGGCGGATGAAACCGTCGGAATATTCCGCAAAGAGAAGAATTTTTTTAGCTTCCTCTTTGCAGGAATTTTTGTCCGCGCCGCCGAAATGACCGTCAGATCCGCCTGAATGAGACGAGGCCGGCGATTCTCCGGACAGAGCCTCCTGCGCGTTTCGCAGCAGATTGATCAGAGCTTCTTTTAATTTTACCGCGTCCGCCAATATAACAGGCAGGTTTTCCGGCATCCTGAGGGAAAACAGAATTCCCCGGGATTCCATAAAAGGGCGGCACGCGGCGGCTGTCGAAATCAGAAAATCGGCCGGGTCGAGCATTGCGGGCCTCAGCACGGAACTGTTGTTAAGAGAAGACAGATCATTCAGGAGAAAGATGATGTCCTGAACATCCTGCTTTATCTGTTCCCAAAGGCTGTTGTCGGGAAGTTCCGGATAATTTTTCTCAATAAGCTGAAGAGAGCTGTACACGAGAGTCAGAGGATTTCTGATTTCGTGGGAAATTTTTGACACAAAGTAATGATAGCGGTGATTCAGATCTTTTATGGCATTACAATTGGATTTACAGGAAACAGGAAGTTGTTCTTTCATAGGATCTCTCTTTTCATTTCGGTAGATTTTAATATCAGACAAATGCTGACAAAGACAACTGTATCATTAAAGCTATGATATATCAACAATAATTTATTGACATTTTGCGACAATATTTTTAATATAGAAGTACAGCATGTAATTAAAGTCAAAAGAAAGGAAAAGAGAACAGAAAGGAGAAAATGATGGAAAATAATTGTATTTTTTGTAAGATAGCGAATGGGGAGATTCCGGCTGCCACATTGTACGAGGATAAAGAGTTTCGTGTTATTCTGGATCTTGGCCCCGCGTCGAAGGGACACGCGCTGATTCTTCCGAAGAAGCACGCGGAAAACTTGTTTGAGCTTCCGGATGAGACCGCGGGAAAAGCCATGATACTGGCGAAGAAGATCGCGGGAATCCTGAAAGAGGGTCTGAAGGCGGACGGTGTGAATGTTGTTCAGAACAACGGCGAAGCCGCAGGACAGACGGTTATGCACTTTCATCTGCATTTGATTCCGAGATATGAGAATGACACAGTTCAGGTTACGTGGAAACCAGGAACTTTGACGGATGAAGAGAAAAACGAGATATTGGGTCTTTTTTAGAGGACAAATACAAAAGAGGAAGGTTTGGCGTGATGAATAACAAGAATACGATGTTTGAAATGTATTTCAGAAGATATAAGAATCTGGTCATACGTGCCGTGATGAAAAAGTCGCAGGATTATCAGCTGGCACAGGAAATATGTCAGCAGGTATTCTGTTCATTTTACTTTCACATTGATGAGGTGGACGAAGATCTTGTCAAAGTATGGCTGATGAAAACAACGAGAAATGCCCTGGTGGATTATCTGAGGAAACCAAGTACCAGAAATGAGGTCGTACTTGCGGATGATCTGCGCGAAAGCGGAAATACGCTTGCGCATACAGCCGTCGAGTACTGTGAGGACAAGGTGATCAATCAGGATCTGACAGGGAGAATTCTCAGAGAGGTAAAAGAAGCAAACGCGTCATGGTATGAAGTGCTTCTTCTGATCTGTGTCTATGGAATGTCGCGTGAAGAGGCGGCGAAAAGACTTCAGATATCGGATCAGGTACTTAGAGCCAGACTGTATCGGGCCAGAAAATTTGTCAGAGAAAAATTCGGAGACGAATACTGGAATAATTAAAACCTCTTTTAAGAAAGGCAGAGGCATATCCTGAAAATTCGGGATGGTCATTAACATATGCAATGAGGAACGTAAAACTGTTAAGAATGTGATCAGGCAAGTCTGCGATTTGATATCTCATAAAGTGTTGGTGATCATTATACGGACAGGATCCTGCCGACAGCCGGTTTTCCGAATACGCGGAAAGAAGAAGGCAGGAACATCGGAACAGAACGTTTTGTCTGTATATCAGACCGGAAATGACTTCCGCCGCCGCAGGACGGCGGAAGCCAGATCCATCCGTATACAGGCAAAGCAGCGCGGAATGTGTTATTGTACACGCTCCTGCGGCCCGTGAGCTGTAACCAGAATGTTCCTGCCGGACTTCTTTTTATCCGCTTATCTGAAGAATAAGAGATATAATCGTATTAACAGCATCGCTTACGTCACTTTTTTCCATCGCCCTGATGTACGTTTCACGGTTCTCATACAGATTCAGAATCGAGGAAAGAAGAAGATCGGGCGTGATATTTTCTTCCTCAAGCATTTCACAGAACCCTTGTTTCCTGAAAGAGCGGGCATTCAGTATCTGATCCCCCCGGCTGGCTGCGGCGGAGAGCGGGATCAGAAGCATCGGCTTGCGCAGGTCAAGCAGTTCGCAGATCGCGTTGGCGCCCGCCCGGGAGACAACGACATCGGCCAGCGCAAAAAGATCGGCCAGTTCTTCCTGAATGTACTCATACTGCACATAGCCGGGCGTGCCTGTCAGCTTCTCGTCCAGATTTCCCTTTCCGCACAGGTGGATGATCTGGAACGACTTCAAAAGCTCCGGAAGGATTCCGCGGACCGCGTTGTTTACGGCGACGGATCCCAGGCTTCCTCCGATGATGAGCAGGACAGGCTTTTCGGCGGTGAAGCCGCAGAAATCCAGAGCCCGCAGACGATTTCCCTGATGAAGCTGCTGCCGGATCGGAGAGCCGGTCAGGACGGCTTTCCCTTTCGGGAGAAGCGGAACGGTTTCAGGGAAATTACAGCATACCTTTGTCGCGGCGGGGATGGCGAGCTTATTTGCCAGGCCGGGCGTCATATCGGACTCATGGATGATGACCGGGATATGTAATCGTTTGGCCGCCTGCACGACAGGAACCGTCACAAAACCGCCTTTGGAAAAGATAAGATCGGGCTTCAGCTCTTTTAAGAGCTTTTTCGCCTGAAAGTATCCGTTGATGACCCGGAACGGGTCCGAAAAATTCTTGAGATCAAAGTACCGGCGAAGCTTGCCGGAAGAGATCCCGTGATAGGGAATGCCGAGTTCCTCGATCAGCCTTTTCTCGATGCCATCGTAGGAACCGATGTACTGAATTTCGTAGTCCTGCTGAACCAGACCGGGAATCAGGGCTATATTCGGGGTGACATGGCCGGCGGTGCCGCCGCCTGTTAGAACAATACGTTTCATACGTGACCTCCGGAATCAGAGTAATTAATATAGAATATGAGAATCCTGCTGCCGCGGCAGCTTAAAATAAATGAGTGACTGTGTCGTCAGATATAGTTTAACTGTAAACAGCGAAATGTCAAGAAGGGACTTGTGAAATGAGAAAAACAGATAAATCAGGACAAAGAAAAAATAACAAAATAGAGTCCATTTACATTGCGGATGAGATGCTTCTTGACCCGGAGATGGATGAGTTTCTGCGCCAGAGCATAATCGAGGAAGCGGACAGGTTAGAAGAAGAACTGAATTCGGATCCGGAGCTGGTGGGAGTCGGCGCGTCGGACGATCTGTTTTTTAAGATAAAAGAACGTCTGCAGCAGATGGGCGCGTGGGAAGAAGACGAGGAGACGTGCGAAGAAGCAGAGGGAAGAACTGAGAGCGGGAAGCAGGAGCGGACGCGCGGAGAAGAGAAAGAAAAAACAGAAAAGCCTAAAAAAGCGAAAAAGACAGAAAAAATAGAAAAATCAAAAAAAGCAGAAAAGCCGAAAAAAACAGAAAAATTAGAAAAGACAGAAAAGACAGAAAAGACAGAAAAGACAGAAAAGACAGAAAAGACAGAAAAGACAGAAAAGACAGAAAAGACAGGGAACGAGGAACATAGAAGCGGGCGGGAAGAAAAAGAACAAGGGACCGTACGCGAACAGGAGAGAGAAGAGACCAAGAGAGAACGAAACGAAAAAGCAAGCGGGAAAGCGGACAGGAATGAAAAAGAAAGCCTGGAAGAAAAAAGAATCGTGGGAACGAAAAACGCCGACCAGCCGAGTGCGTCAGAAAAAGAGATCGTAAATGAAGATATAGAAACGAAAGATACAGAAGCAAAAGATACGGAAGCAAAAAATATAAAAACAAAAAATACAAAAACAAAGAATACAGAAACAAAGAGTGAAGCAGAAATAAAAACGGAAAAAAAACAAAAAGCTGCTGTACGGACGGGGGAAACAGAACCGCGCAAAGAAACTCAGGAAGAAATCTACAGTCTGCTTTCCGAGGAAGACAGGGAAGCGCTGGAGATCGGGAGAAAACTCCAGACGAAAAAGAAGAAAAAGAGACGATACTGGAAGCGGGCGGCAGCAGGTGTGGCTGCGGCCGCAGTGATCTTTACTGCGGTAGGGATGCAGGGAGGAGCGAGTAAGAATTGGATACTGGGGGCATTGGACAAAATTGGAATATTTGCTGGATACATACAGCAGATAGATTATCAGAATGAACAGGAAAATATAAGACTAAATGAAGAGCAGGAGCGGGAAGCCTGGGAAAAGGTCAGAGAAGATTTAAATGTGCCAGTAATAAAATTTATGTATAAACCAGAGGAGATGATGTTTAGTGAAAGTAATATTTTTAAAAAGAGTGGAGAAGCGACGCTATATTACTGGTACAAGGAAACAATCATACAGGTCTACGTTGAGTCTGGGGCAAGAAATTCCTCTGCTTCTTTTATCTCAGAAAAGGGTGCATTTTTGCAGGATGTGGTGATCAGCAGTCAGGAAATCAAGATTGAGATATGGGATACCACGACAGATTCGGTGGAATCCTACGCAGCTTCCTTTAAATATCAGGATGTGCTTTATCTCATCAAAGGACGTCTTCCGTTTGAGGAGATGGAACGGATGATGAGCCTGTTATGTTTATATTAAAAAATATTAGAAATCTGCGTAACAAAAAAGTGGCGATTACGTTTATATAGTTGTAACGCAAAAGAAAGGAGGAAAAATGAAAAAGAAACAACGCAAAGTACTGTTTTCTGTACTGCTGATGTTCTGTCTGCTGCTGAACTGTATGAACGCGATAGCGGCTGATGAGCATCTAGGGGAAACTGTGGATGGTTCCGTACTGACCGATGAGCGGGAAGCGGAGATGACTGTGTATTCCCGTCTGCGAGGAGTATTTCTTTCCAATGGAAAGTGTAAGATACAGAATCAGGGGAACCATATGATCACAGTTACGGGAAGTACCGACTGCTACGTGGTGTGTGATAAAGTGAAGGTTACCTTAGTTGTGGAGCGTCTGGTCAATGGAAACTGGCAGTCTTATAAGGTCATAGGCACCAAGACGGCGTATAACAATCACACGGTAACGAAGACGAAGACATTGACGGTGGCGGGCGGCTACTACTACCGGGTGATCAGTGCACATGTCGCTATTGAAGGTGACAAAGTCGAGTCACTCGGTGGTTTTACTAACGGCATCTGGGTCAAATAGCGGCGCGGCCGCATGGTTCACACAACCTGGATTTCTGTCTGAGCACCGAAAAAAGAGCGGCATTCCTGCCTGAAGTGTCAGGAAAGTGGAACGGTTCCAGCTGCAGGATCGGAAAATGCAATAATTCTGCGAAGAGCCGGGAACGCAGATCTTTTGTCTGAGTGACAGGAGAGCGTGGCACTTTGGCCGGGAGGTCAGAAAACCGCGGCGGATTGGCCGATGAGTCGGATCGGACGCCGCGAGGCTTCCGCTTACAAAGCGGAGATTTACAATTGAATATCGAAGCTGTGCTTTTAAAAGGGCGCGGCGCACAGAGGATGAGGGTAATTGAGAACAGGACTTTAATTACATGCTGACCTCTTCTTTTGTGAAAATCCTGAGAATTGCTGCTGTAACATATGGCGCCGGGGTCGAGAACCGGCGTCCGAGGGAACAGGGATTGATTTGGGGAGAAGTACAATGAAAATAAAATACTTTCGTTTTCTGTATTATGGAAGGAACGACTGTCTTCTGCATCTTGGAGAGATCGAGGATGCGGGGAAAAGTGAAGGCGTGATATTTTTGTATATCGGCGGGGGAACCGGAGCGGGCGACCAAACCGGGGATCCGGGCCGGGAGATATCCTATCCGGAGCGGTTCGACTACGTGATTATGGGGGAAGTTTCGGACGGCACAAAGGAGATCCTCAAGGAAATCCTGACAAAGTCCGGAGTGGACACGCTGGTGTTTCCGAAAACGGATGACGAAGAGGATTTCCTTCCCGAAGGCCATGGGATCAGGCGTCTGATCGGCCTGACGGAGAAAGCGGGGAACCGTGAGTTCCGAAGAGATACGGCCGGATGGCGTCTGCAGGCCGCGTGCCTGGAGAAAGGTTCGGTGGTTCTGCTTCATGGTCTTGCGGAGACCGGCGTGCGGTACGACGACTGCGTGATGAACGTAAGCTTCATCGACGGTCTGAGATACAGCGGCTGGTGGAAGGAAACGGACGGATTCGCGGCTGCGATGCGCTGCACGATACGCCATGATTATGACGTGTGCAAATATCAGAATGCCGGGATCCAGCGTGATTACCGGATGGAGACGCTGCTTTACGGAAAGACGCACGCGGGCAGATGCCTGGACTGGATGAGAGCCTTTCGGGAGGAATACAGTCTGGGGAACCGGCTCCGCTTTGTCGAGCTTCCGGTGCAGTGGCAGGGGGATCTGTGGGACAGCCGGATTCTGGACCGGATTCCGGACGGACATAAATGTTATCATGTGTGCGCGCCGGGGTATCCGGCAAATTCGGCAGTAAACAGAATCTGCCGGAAGAATCCGTATCAGGTCCTGAGCGTCACGGGAGAAGGAACCGGCCTGAGCTGCGCCGGATTTCTGAAGTATACAGACTGAAAGCACCCCGCACGGCTGGGAAGGGTTGATGGCTGACGCGGCAGTCAGCTGTGATAACACTGGCGGCACGCCAGTTTGTCAAAAGCCTGCGGGAAAAAGGAAACCAGGAAACGGCGAGATTCAAAAAACAATATTACAGAAGATAAAATATTTGCGTTACAAAAGAGAAGGCTGTATTTCTGTCTGAATGCAGGGTGGGAAAACAATCATCGGGGCGGCAGGCCTGTTCGCCAAAGGAGGGCCGCGAAGATGCTGTTTTTGGGAAACCCTGTGAAAGGACAGAAATACAGTTTATTTTTTTGTTCTGTTTTTCCGCACAGCCGCATAAATATAACTTAGAGAGGCTGTCACGAAGCGGAAGGGGGACAAGTACATGGAGAAGAAAGGGTACTCAGTATCGGAAGCGGTGCGGCTCGTAGGCGTCGAGTCGCATGTTTTGCGTTACTGGGAAGAGGAACTGCAGGTGGAGATCAGGCGGACGAGCCAGGGTCACAGGATTTATAGCCAGGAAAATATTGAGACATTCTGCATGGTGCGGGAACTGAAAGAATATGGTCTTCAGCTGAAGGCGATCCGTTTTCTTCTCGACAAGACGGTTGAAAACAGGAAAAAGGCCGAGCTGACAGAACAGATTTTTGAGATCGGAGGGGGAAGGGAATCTTTTTCCAGAGAAGGGGAGCCGGTTCAGGGAAAAACAAAACGGACGGCGAAAACAAGGGAAGCGAGAGAAACTTTCTGGGATAACACGGAAGAGACGGCAGAAGAATTGGAAATGGAAGAAGAGGAAGAAGCGTTCTGGGATAACACGGAAGAGGCAGAAGAGACGGAAACGGGAGGAAAGGAAGCGCCGTTCTGGGGTGACGCGGAAGAAGCGGAAACGGGAGGAAAAAAATCACCGTTTTGGGACGACGCGGAAGAAGAATTGAAAACAGAAGAAGAGGAAGCACCGTTCTGGGATGATGCGGAAGAAACGGAGGATGAGGCAGCGGAAAAAGGGGAAATGGGAGAGGGAGTTCCGTTTATAGAAGAAGAGACGGATATGGTATATGATATCGTGGTCACGCCGCTTCCGGATGATGGGCTGGATAAGTTCAGGCAGTTTGAGGAGATCTTAAAGAGGATCATCGGTGATGTCATCGAGGAAAAAAATCAGAAAATGGAACTGTCCCTGCGAAGGATGTTTCGGGAAGAGCTTGACCAGTTTTTCCTTCTGTATCAGGATATCGCCTCGGAGGCGGCCGCAGAGCGGGAGACCAGAACCGCGAAAAAAGGGTTTTTCAGACGTCTGTGGGAGCTTTTTGAAAGGTGAGAGCCAAAAGGGAAAAGGAAGAACCAATGAAAATCCGGGGATTTGGGAGGTGTCAGGTAAAATGTGTAAATTTTTGGATCTGTCGGGCAGAATTTATCGGACAGATCAGATAAAGGAGGATGCCGGCGCACCCTCCTTTATGATTATGTTCGTATCGTGAATTACTCAGCTGATACAGCGCCGTTCGGACAGACACCTTCGCATGTGCCGCAGTCGAGGCAGGCATCCGGATCGATAACATACTTTCCATCGCCTTCGCTGATAGCTTCTGCCGGACACTCATCTGCGCAGGTACCGCAGGCTACACATTCGTCAGAAATTACATATGCCATAATAAGTTCCTCCTTCTTATATAGTTTTGCTCCCCTGTCGGGAACCTCAGGCCCTATTTTAATACAGAACGTCTAATTATGCAAGGGTATTTTTTACTGTGAAACAAAACCTTCCGAGGGACCAAAAAAGCGCAGACTGCCCCAGGGGGGTTACTATAAAGGGTCAGGGCGCGGGAGTGCCAAAGGCACGAAGCGGCTCACGGGCTTTTATTCATGGTGCTGCCAGTCTGCCAGATCAGAAAATCGATATTTACGAAGATGGAAAAGAGCGGTATACTGTACGGAAAAACGCCGGCCAGCAGAAGACCGGCAGCAGAAAGGACTGCACTGCAGATTATGGAAGAAAACAGACTTTTTGAGAAGGTTTCCGTACCGAAAGCTTTTTTTACTCTGACAATCCCGCTTGTTCTGGCACGGATTGTCGGACTTGTCTACAATATGGCCGACACTTATTTTATCGCAAAGACACAGGATGCGTCTCTTGTGGCAGGCGTATCGCTGTGCGCGCCGGTTTTTATCCTGATGGTCGCGCTCGGGGATCTGTTCGGACTTGGAAGCAGTTCCGTGATCTCAAGGCTGTTTGGGGAACGAAAAGATGAGGAAGGAAGAAATGTCAGCAGCTTCGGGTTCTGGGGTTCCGTCGTCATCGGCGTTCTGACCGGCGCCCTTATGCTTCTGTTCCAAAAACCGATTCTTGTTCTGCTCGGCGCTCGGGGCAGCGTTATCCGCCATGCGTCCCAGTATTACAGGTACATAGCACTCGGCGCGCCGGTTATGGTGGTATCCCTTGTGCCGACGAACCAGCTCCGCACGGAAGGACTGGCAAATCCATGCATGGCGGCCACGATCGCGGGCTCCGTGCTGAATATAATCCTCGATCCGATCTTTATTTTCACGCTGAACATGGGAGCCGCGGGCGCGGCGATCGCCACCGTGCTCGGAAATGTGCTGAGCGTGGCGATCATGGTCTGGGTAACGGTGTTTAAAGCGCAGAAGCTGTCAGTCTCGCCCCGCCATGTCAGCGTCAGCAGGGAAAATCTGCTTGCCGTTTTTGCGATCGGCATCCCGGCGTCTCTCAACAATGTGATGCAGAGCTTCGCCGGCGTTCTTTTGAACCGCAGTCTGGTCGTCTACGGAACGGACTGTGTCGCCGCCATGGGAATCACGAGCAAGGTGTATATGGTTCTCATGATGATCCTTGTCAGCTTCGCGTTCGGCGCGATGCCGCTGATCGGATTCTGCTACGGGGCCCGGAACAGAGAACGCCTGAAGAAATCGATCCGTTTTGATATCCTCGTGCAGATGGTCATCTCGGTGGCTGGGGCCGGGATCATGGCGCTTGCGGCGCCGCAGCTGATCCGTTTTTTCCTCAGAGACGAGGCCATCGTCAGAACCGGGAGTCTGATGCTGCGCTGTACGCTGGCAAGCGCTCCGTTTGCCGGACTTTTCCTTGTCTTTATCACGCTGTTTCAGGCGACGGGCAAAGCGCTTCCGACGCTGATCCTGACGCTGAGCCGGCAGGGGATCATCTACGCGCTCTGCATGGCTGTGCTCCGCGCCGCATTTGGCTTTTACGGCGTGATCTGCGCGCAGGCCGTATCGGACGTACTGACCGCGGGGCTGGCGTTCGTGCTGTTCAGAAAGTCAGGGATTGAAATCTGAAAATCGCCTGCCTTTTGCGGTTCTCGCCTGTCCCGGACTTAATGACCCGCCTTATTCTTTTCTTCAAGCATCGAGAGATACGATCTGCGCACCGTATCTCTCATTTCATATCCGAGCTCCCTCAGCGCGCGCTCCATCTGCCGGATGGCCTCTTCGCGCTCCGCGTCCGATTCGGCCAGAATCTCCAGTTCCATAAAATCTCCGAGCCCCTCTACCCGGTCGAGACAGACAGTCAGGTCTCTGCCAGAGGAAAAGGACGGCTGCGGCTGTGCAGGTTCGGCTGACAGACTGTCCGCGGAGTCCTCCGATTTTGGAGCGGCGCAAAGAAAAATCCTCTTTTTGAAATACTGCCGCTCCTTTATAACCGGAAGTACCGGGACAAATCCGAGCGCTTCCAGAATCTGTTCCGCGATCCTGCCGTCCGCAACCTCCGTCTCCTTTTCAACCCGCGTCATCGTGATCCGGTCAAGCTTCGGGCCCTTGTAATTTATTGTGGAGACAATTTCTCCTGTTATCAGATCTTCCGAGGTCCGGATGCGCAGCGCTTCATCGGTTTTACGGAAATCGCGCTCCGGGCTGTTGAAATAAAGATCCGATTCCCTCAGATGCTTTCCCGGCGTAAATCCCAGAGCGGTCAGTTTCCCGCGGATTTGTTCCGGAGATTCAATCTTCAGCTTTAATTCGGCTTCAATCATTATATATCCATTCCTTTCACTTTGTTTCCGGCTCTATTATGATCAGAAAGTATGGGACTGTCAAGATAGGGGCTCCTTTCAGGGGAGGTTCAGGAAATATAATCGGCTGCCGCCGTCGTCTGAGCGGACGAATTGGCGTCTTGCAATATAATATGAATCGTATTATAATGGTGGGAGAATACAGGAAGGAGGTAATTTTCCTATGGCAGTAAAAATCACAAAGGATATGCTGATCGGTCAGATTCTTCAGATTAATCCGGGCCTTGCTCCCGTTTTGATGGCAGGCGGAATGCATTGTGTCGGATGTCCGTCTTCTCAGATGGAATCCCTGGAAGAGGCGGCTATGGTGCATGGAATTGATGTTGATGTGCTTCTTGCCAGACTGAATGCGTTTCTCGAAGCCCTCGAGGCGTAAATACGCTTTCATTTCCATGAGAAGGAAGGGCGTCTGCGCCGCAGTATAAAAAGGCGCCGCATGATATTTTGCGGCAGCTCCTGAAATTAAAAAGTACGAAAGCCGTGACCTGAAAAAGGCTGCGGCTTTTTACGCAGAAAGGAAGCAGCAGTTACAGTTCACACATTCACTGTCCCGCGAGGTGATTTCTGTGCATTCTGCACAGAAATCCCGAGAATTGCGGCGCGAAATGCTGTGAAAGCAGCATTTCTGTGCATCGCGAAGCGCTGTTACGTTCACGACCCGCAGGGGAGTGAACAGGAACAAGCAGCACGGTTTCTGCTGTGTCTGCTGTAAAAAACGGTTGAAAAAACCGTCATCCTGTGCTAAGATAAAAATCGAACATATGTTCGATTTTTGCATGTCCGCAGAATTTCGGGTGGGGCCGAAGCTGACAGAAGCGTGGAAGTCAAAAGGAAGATAGCGGAAAGGACGATGCCGCAGAGAAAGCAAAGACCCGCAGAGAAAGCAAAGACCTGCAGAGAAAGCAAAGACCCACAGAGGGAGCAAGGGCCCGCAGAGGAAGAAGAGACCCGAAGAGAATGCAAAGGCCCGCGGACTGAAGCGAAACGGACAGCAGGACGATACAGGAGGACGCGATGACGGTTTATGTGTGTGAGGACTGCGCGGATGGTATTTTCTGCGGAGTGTACGACGCGTGGGCGAGCCGCCTTGGCCACGCGAATGTTGCGCTCCGCGTAAAGGAACCCGCGGATCCGGAATTGCCTGCCGGGTGCAGAGCTGTGAAGACGGACGGAGGGAAAGCGAAGAAAGTAGCGGACACAATACGGCGCAGAATGGGAGAGAAATCTTATGAGATGATCTATCGGGCGGCGCTGTCGGATGCCCCGGAAAAAGCGGATTGTATCTACCGGGTGCTGACGGTTGGATTATCCCGTTATACGGATTCCCGGACCGCGCGCCATCTTTTTGAGGAGCTGCAGGACGCGAATGCGTTCCGGATCTTTGAGCTTTCGCGGAAAGTGCAGAACGAGGCCCGCCGTTATGAGGGGTTTGTGCGGTTCAGGGAGCTGAAAGGAGGGGTCCTGTTTTCCGAGATCGAGGCAAAGAGCCAGGTGCTTCCGCTGATCGGAGAGCACTTCTCCGGACGTTTTCCGAACGAGCATTTTCTGATCTTTGACCGTCATTCGGGGGACTGCCTGGTTCACGCGGCACAGCGGAAGTGGTTTATCTGGAGGGACGCCGGGGAAGATCTGTCGGAGCAGGCATTTTTACCATAAATCTGTTAGTACTCAGTTCGCGGGGACGCCGGAGAAAATCTGCCGGAACAGGCATTTTTACCGTAAATCTGTTAATGCTTAGCTTGCGGGAACGACCGGAGAAGATCTGTCGGAGCAGGTATTTTTTCTGTAAATCTGTCAATACTCAGTACAAAGGGTTCCGTGCGGGTTCCGGTATTCCGGCGCGGCAGGGAGCTTTAAACTGAGGAGACAGAATTATGATGGAAAAAAAGATCAGGCTGAGGGCCGTGGATGATGTATGTGAGTTTGTGAGAGCCGCAGAGAAATGCGATTTTGCCGTCGGGATTGCGCCGGAGCCGGAAGAGTCCGCCGTGGTGCCGGGGGAGCGCGCCGGAAGATTTGCTCCTGGCGGTAAGTCTTATGGCCGGATGGGTGTTGACGCGAAATCGATTCTCGGCGTTATGAGCATGGATCTGACGAAGGTGCTCACGGTGAAGTATGGCGCTCAGGACAGCGCGTTTGAGAGGGTGCTGCAGAAGTTCACGGCTACATGAGAGTTGTAGTCTTGAGACCTGACTGGAGCCGTGAGAGTTATGGTTTTGGGACTTGGTTGCGGCCGTGAGAGTTATGGATTTGGACTTAGCTGTAGCCGTGAGAGTTATGGTTTTGGACCTGGCTGTGGCCGTGAGAGCTATGGTTTTGGACCTGGCTGTGGCCGTGAGAGCTATGGTTTTGACCTGGCTGTGGCCGTGAGAGTTATAGTTTTTGGACCTGACTGGAGCCGTGAGAGCTATGGTTTTGAGACCCGGCTGCGGCGTGAGAATTATGGTTTTATACTTTGGCCAGGGTGGAGATTTAAATTGTCTAAATTTTCTGAATAATATATATAATTCAAAAAAATAAAAGTTAATATTGAAGGTACTTTTTTAAAAATAAATAATTTCAGGAAAATCCAAAAAAAGTGTTGACAAATGCGGAATCATCTGCTATCATACAAACCATCAACAAAACATTTGTTGTTCCTATAGATCACCTATAGACGATGGACAATGAATAAGAGGACAGGAGGTCGATTCCCATGGACACAGAGGTACACTTTGTTGCCGCTGCATGTGGAAGGATAAATGAATCCTGCAGGAAAGGCCTTCATCAGAACTGATTCGAGTGATCGTATGAAAACGATAATCGGAGAGAGGGAAGAATCTGATGATGAAGCGCATTTATCCTTGTTTAAAAGAGCAGCATGAGAGAACGTGAGCTGCTGTCGGATAAAGGTTATGCAACGCGCAGACCGGTCAGAGAATCCGAAGAATGTGGACAGGTAGAATGAGCTGTCAGAGAGCGGCCGGAACAGAGAAGCGGCTGCCAAAGGAACAGCGGTAAGAGGTTGTCGAAAGGTACGGCCGGATGAAAGAACGGTGAAAAGAACAGCTGGATAAGATCAGCTGTCAAAAAAGAGCCGGGAAAAGAACGGGTACAGAAAAAAGCAGCCGAAGTGGAAGCGGCTGCGGGAAGAACAACCAGAAAAGAAGCGGTTGTCAGAAGGAAACAGCCGGATGAGAAAGTTGCCGAAAGAGCAGTCGAAGAATAAATAAAACAAAGGACTGCCGAAAGAATAAGTGGACGGATCTCAGAAAGGAGAACTGTCGGGAAACAGCCAAAACAACTGGAACTGAATAAGTATGATAAATACAGAAAATCAGGAGGGCTGTCAGGAAGGCAACTACATGAGATAAAGATTGCGGAAAAAAGAAAGGTTTCCGGCTATTTGCGGTACGGAACTGAAGAAAAAGCAATCTCAGCAGCGGAGGACGGAATCGGGATAAGATAAAGCCCGAAGAAAAGATTCAATAATAAAGATCTAATAAATAAAGATCAGAATTTTTCCGCTGATATAAAGTCAAGCCGCGTGTCTGTAAAAAAGATATGGTCATATTCTTTAAATACTGAGCGTGGATTGAATAAAAATAATGAGACCTGTCAGATATATCCACATGCCATAAAAGTAATTGTATCGCGAATCAGACGAAAAAGATGACGTATATCGCGGTATGAATAATTAGAAAGCAGGAAAATTACTCTCCGATCTATACAATTGAATATAGAAAAATTTAAAATTGAATAGAGATAAAGAGGATGTTGTCAGGAACATCCTCTTTTTATGCGCAGGCCCAGGCATGGAAACCAGCTGCTGACGCAGCACCTGGGCCGTGCGGCGAGCAGGAGGAAAAGCCGCCTCCTACTCGATCACGGGCTGCGTAGGAAACCAACTGCTGACACAGCATTTCTGCGCATACCTGAGTGTGCAGAAAAGCCTTTGGCGGAGGGTTTTTCTGTATCGCGAAGTGTGTTGCGTTCATGGAATGAATAACAGTAACCCGCTTCGTGCCCGATTAGTAAAAGACTATTGCTTTTTCTTTCATTTAATGTTAATGTGATTCAAGACTCGCTCGCGCGGAATGAACCCGCGGGCGAGTCCTGAATTTGTGTCCTGCGCCGCAAAACGGAGCCGCGTACAGGAACAGAAGAATATAAAGAGAATCCAAAAAGGAGAAAACGCGCATGGAAATGATTTCTTTGGAACAGGAATTAAAGAATAACAGTTATCCGGGCAGGGGGATTGTGATCGGCCGCTCCGCGGACGGGACAAAAGCTGTGGCGGCGTATTTTATCATGGGCAGAAGCAGCAACAGCAGAAACCGTATTTTTGTGGAGGATGGCGAGGGAATCCGGACACAGGCGTTTGATCCGACGAAGCTTGAGGATCCGAGCCTGATTATCTATGCGCCGGTGCGTGTGCTTGGGAACAAGACGATCGTGACGAATGGTGATCAGACGGATACGATCTATGAGGGAATGGACCGCCAGCTGACATTTGAACAGTCGCTGCGCACCCGTGAGTTTGAGCCAGACGGCCCGAACTATACGCCGCGCATTTCCGGAATCCTGCACATTGAAAATGGGAAGTACAGCTACGCGATGTCGATCTTAAAGAGCAGCAACGGCAATCCGGCGGCATGCAGCCGCTACACGTTTGCGTATGAGAACTGTGTGGCCGGGGAGGGACGTTTTATCCATACGTATAAGTGTGACGGCGATCCGCTTCCGAGTTTTGAGGGAGAGCCGAAGCTGACGTCGATTCCGGATGAGATCGACGGATTCACAGATATGCTGTGGAACAGTCTGAATGAGGAGAACAAGGTGTCGCTGTTCGTGCGTTATATCAATATCGCGGACGGAACGTACGAGACCAGGATTGTAAACAAGAATAAATAAGCGGCAATAAACAGACAGGAAAAGGAGAGTGTGTATGCAGGAATTACAGTTGAAGTACGGATGTAATCCGAATCAGAAGCCGTCCCGCATTTTTATGGAGGGCGGACAGGATCTGCCGATTCAGGTGCTCTCGGGGAGACCGGGATACATCAATTTTCTTGACGCGTTTAACGGCTGGCAGCTTGTCAGAGAGCTGAAGGAGGCGACAGGGCTTCCGGCGGCGACTTCATTCAAGCATGTGTCCCCGGCGGGCGCGGCCGTCGGACTTCCTCTTACGGAGACGCTGGCGAAAATTTACTGGGTTGACGATCTGGGAGAGCTTTCTCCGCTTGCCTGCGCGTACGCGAGAGCGAGGGGCGCGGACCGCATGTCGTCGTTTGGCGATTTTATCGCGCTGTCGGATGTCTGCGACCGGGACACGGCGATGCTGATCAAGCGGGAGGTTTCTGACGGTGTGATCGCCCCGGGCTACACGGAGGAAGCGCTGGAGCTCCTGAAGCAGAAAAAGAAAGGCAATTATAATGTGATCCAGATTGATGAGAATTATCGTCCGGCGCCGATCGAGCATAAACAGGTGTACGGCATCACGTTTGAACAGGGACGCCAGGAGCTTCGGATCGACGAGGAGCTGCTCTCGCATGTGGTCACGAAGAATAAGGAGATACCGGAAGAGGCGCTCATGGATCTGAAGATCGCGCTGATCACGCTGAAGTATACGCAGTCAAATTCTGTCTGTTATGTCAAGGGCGGACAGGCGATCGGTATCGGAGCCGGACAGCAGTCGAGGGTTCACTGTACACGCCTTGCGGGACAGAAAGCGGATAACTGGTTCCTGCGCCAGTGCCCGAAAGTTCTGAATCTTCCGTTTGGAAGCGGGATCACCCGCGCGGAGCGCGATAACGCGATCGACGTCTATATCGGAAACGAGTACATGGATGTGCTGGCGGACGGCGCATGGCAGAAGGTATTTACCGAGAGGCCGGAGGTCTTTACCGAGGAGGAAAAGCGGGCGTGGCTTGATCAGATGCAGGATGTGACGCTCGGCTCGGACGCATTTTTCCCGTTCTCGGACAATATTGAGCGTGCGCATAAGAGCGGTGTGAAATACATCGCGCAGCCGGGCGGCTCCGTCAGGGATGAGGACGTGATTGCAGCCTGCGACAAATACGGGATTGCGATGGCGTTCACGGGGATCCGTCTGTTCCATCATTAATTACTGTATAAGTCCAGTCTCCGTGCAGAGACGGGAGGCAAGTTTACTTGCCGGACCGGCTATGCACAGGAGACGACAACAGGTATGAGCAATACAGCAGCGTGAACAAAGTGAACGATGCGGCGCCGTGTGCCAGTGGCACACGTTTGGCGCCGACCGAAGCGGAGACTGCGTGAGTGCGCAAGCACGGAGCAATCCGTGGACTTATATTCATGATGGTGCCCGCAGTGCGGGCATGGAAGTTTA
>CANRGB010000017.1 GCA_947630005.1 uncultured Lachnospiraceae bacterium | reverse complement strand
GACGGTGTGTCTGTGGGAGTAAGAGGACCTGTGTCAATCCATCAGGCGGTCAGCTGTTCTCCGGTGGATATCAACAGCATGCAGATCACAAAAAGCGTAAACAGTGAGCCGGCGGAAAAGAAAAGTTCCGATACAATGGGAATGAAACACTTTGTGGAATTTGGCTTGTATAAAATCAAAGGTTCCATAAATGTTCAGCTGGCGGAAAAGACCGGATTTTCTGAGGAAGACGCAGAAAAACTGAAAGAGGCGCTTCGCACTCTGTTTATCAATGACGCATCCGCAGCGAGACCGGACGGCAGTATGGAAGTGGTTTCTGTTTACTGGTGGCGTCATTCCAATAAGATCGGACAGTATTCGGCAGCGAAGGTACATGATTCATTGAAAATTACTTTAAAAGACGACGTGCAGATTCCGGCTTCCGTTGATGATTATGTGATTACACTTGAAAATCTGCCGGGGCTTGAGCCGGAAATCATTGCCGGGATGTGAGTTTATGTATGAGGAAGATGATTATCTGATGCTCTCAGGCCTGCAGCATTTTGCATACTGCCGCAGGCAGTGGGCTCTGATTCATATTGAACAGCAGTGGGCGGAGAATGAGAGAACTGTTGACGGACAATTGTTTCATACTATAGCACATAATGGCAGCAGAATAGAAATTTCTTACAGCATGGTGTGAATCACGGACAGCGTGTCCAGAATTCTGTATTTGAGTGTATCCTGGATGCGGGACAATGCAAACTGTTGAAAGCAGAATTATTGAAGATTATAGATCAAGAAAAGGACAGCCTGAGATTCTATTATCTGGGAAACAATTACAAAAATAAAGTGGAACATTATGGAACAAAAGAAACTTTTGAACAGGAGGGGATTCTGATGCTGTAACATAAAAAGGTTTTCTGTCAGCGGCAAATTGTGAGAGTCAAAGACAGAAGTATCTTTTGCGCGGAATCTTGGACTAAAACATGACAGTGCGAACCGCAAGCTGACATAAATTGGCTGGCAGGCTCGCACTCGGAAAAGAAATGATATTGCTGAAAAAGCAGGAGAATTGTATTTAAAGTACCTGAAAAAAAGAAATTGTTTTATTTAATTTGCATAACATAGCAGCCTATTAGAATGCAATAATTGCCTATGTTTGCTGTCACTCCCCGTGTGGGAGTGTGGATTGAAATAAAATATCATTTTGAAAAAGAAAAAAACGGGAAAGTCACTCCCCGTGTGGGAGTGTGGATTGAAATTTGACATACACTTATATCAAGTGTATGATAAAGGTCATTCCCTATGTGGGAGTGTGGATTGAAATTCTTTCGCATACTGAAAACCGATGTAAATTGTTAGTCACTCCCCATGCGGGAGTGTGGATTGAAATCCTTGTAGACAGCGTTAAGGGATTGTGGTCCGACGTCACTCCCTATGCGGGAGTGTGGATTGAAATTACAAGTATGTAATTCCGAAGATCACGGTATCTCGCCCCTTCCCGGGGGTATGAATTTAAGAATTTAGGCTGCGGAACGATAGCGGATTCCGGCAAAGGAAAATACAGACGGTGTCGGTTTGGCGGCAGCTAGGAGGTAAATTATGAAGCTTTTGATTGCGTCTGATATCCACGGTTCCGCGTACTACTGCGGGAAACTGCTTGAGGCATACGAAAGGGAAGAGGCGCGGCGTATGATTCTTCTTGGAGATGTGCTGTATCATGGTCCGAGAAACGATCTCCCGAAAGAGTACGCTCCGAAGGAAGTTATCCGTATGCTGAACGGATTCAGTCATGAGATTTACGCGGTCCGCGGCAACTGCGAGGCGGAGGTCGACCAGATGGTGCTGAATTTCCCGGTGCTGGCGGATTATATGTTGTTGTTCGAGGAAGATAAGGTCATTTATGCGACGCACGGACATATCTGGAATGAGGATCATCTGCCGCCGATGAAGCCGGGAGATGTGCTTCTGCATGGACATACGCATGTGCTGCGGGCGGAGAGAAAGAACGGGATTCTGATTTTAAATCCCGGGTCTGTGGCCATTCCCAAAGAGGGAAATCCGCCGACTTATGCAGTGCTGGAAAACGGGACATTCTCAATCCGGGATTTTGAAGGAAATGTGGTGCGGGAAATAAAACTGTAGTGGTGCGGGAAATAAAACTGTAATGGAAGGATTCTGCGCTTTGTTATCAAAAATATCACGTAAAAGACTGAAGAGAATGCAAAGCAGTCGGAGGTATCATTGGAACAGAATGTTTTTTGACGACGCGTCAGGAAAGAATGTATAAAAAGCATGGAGGTTGCATATGTCAGAGTATCATGTGAAAACGGTTTCAGATAAATTCGGCGGTACGGCTGTAATTCCCGGTTCCAAGAGCATCACAAACCGGGCGCTTCTGCTGGGCGCTATGGCCAGGGGACAGACAACAATCGACGGGATTCTGCTGAGCGATGATACGAGGGCGTTTCTGCAGTGTCTGCGTGACCTTGGTTATCCGATGGAAGCGGATGAAGAGAACTGCCGGGTGACGATCACCGGAGGAAAGCCGGTTCCCGGTTCCCGGATCTATGTGAACAGCGCTGGCACTGCCGCGCGGTTTCTTGCGGCGTTTCTGTCCGCGCAGGACGCTGAATTTTATGTCGACGCCTCAGAGCAGATGAAGAGAAGGCCGATGAAGCCGCTGCTTGATGCGCTGCGCGGTCTCGGAGCGGAAATTTCATATCCGGAGCGGGAGGGGTATCTGCCGTTTTACATTCATGGCTGCAGTGCCGGCGGAAGGATCACGGTTGACGGAACGCTGAGCAGTCAGTTTGTCAGCGCTCTTTTGATGTCCGGCAGCCAGTTCCGGGACGGACTGATCCTCGAAGTGCAGGGCAAAAAGACCGCAAGGTCTTATATTGAGATGACGAAGCGCATGATGAGAGAGTTCGGGGTGACTGTTACTCAGGAGGGAAACTGCTATATTATACCGGGAGGCGGCTGCTGTCAGGCGCGGGTTTACCATGTGGAACCAGATATCTCGGGCGCCTGTTATTTTATTGCGGCGGCGGTTCTTACCGGAAGCGAAGTTTTTCTCCCTGGTGTTTTCCGGGATTCCATGCAGGGCGATATCCGTTTTCTGGATGTCGCGGAAAAACTGGGCGTTGTGGCTGCGGAGGAGGAAGGCGGTATCCGGGTGACCGGCCCCGCAGGCGGACGCTATCCGGGAATCGATCTTGATATGAATGATTTTTCCGATCAGGTTATGACACTGGCAGCCCTGGCTGTCTTTGCGGATTCTCCGACGACGATCCGGAATATCAGCCATATCCGGAATCAGGAGTCGGACCGCATTGCGGCTGTGCTCACGGAACTGACGCGGCTGGGAATCACCTGCCATGAGACGGAAGATGGGATACGGATCATCCCGGGCGATGTGAAACCGGCGGTGGTACAGACATACAATGATCATCGGATGGCGATGGCATTTTCCCTGATCGGTCTGCGCCGTGAGGGGATTGTGATCGCGGATCCGGAGTGCGTGTCCAAGACATTTGAAAATTATTTTGAGGTGCTGGAATCGCTGTATTGACCAAAGGCCGCGGCGGGTATCAGGACAGTGGTCCGCATCCGCCCGGCGGGGAAAACTGTTTTTGTGAAGGTGATGCGGATATCTGGGAGGAAATATATGAAGAGAACGGAACTGATTGCCCCCTGCCATTTTGGACTGGAGGCAGTGCTGAAGAGAGAGATTACGGATCTGGGTTATGAGATCAGCAGCGTGGAGGACGGCAGAGTGACGTTTGCCGGGGATATGGAAGCGGTTTGTCTCGCGAATGTTTTTCTGCGCTCGGCGGAGAGGATCCTGCTCAAGGCAGGGCAGTTCCATGCGGAAACGTTTGATGAACTGTTTGAAAAGACGAAAGCGCTTCCCTGGGAAGATTTTATTCCGAAGGACGGAAAATTCTGGGTGGCGAAAGCCGCGTCTGTGAAGAGCAGGCTGTTCAGCCCGTCGGATATTCAGTCGATCATGAAAAAAGCGATCGTGGAACGGCTGAAGGAAAAGTACGGGATCTCCTGGTTCGAGGAGACGGGGGCCCAGTATCCGATCCGCGTGTTTTTTATGAAGGATGAAGCTGTAATCGGGATTGACACGTCGGGAGAATCTCTGCATAAGCGCGGCTATCGGAAGATGACGGCCAAAGCGCCGATCTCCGAAACGCTGGCGGCAGCCCTGATCATGCTGACGCCATGGAAAAAGGACAGAATCCTTGTCGATCCGTTCTGCGGGAGCGGGACGTTTCCGATTGAGGCTGCTCTGATGGCGGCCAATATCGCGCCGGGAATATACCGGGATTTTACTGCGCAGACTTGGAAGAATCTGATCCCTGAAAAACTGTGGAAGGATGCGGTGGAAGAGGCACAGGATCTGATCGGGCGGGATGTGGAGACGGACATTCAGGGATATGATATTGACGGAGAGGTGATCAAGGCGGCCCGCGAAAACGCGCGGCTTGCCGGCGTAGATCATCTGATCCATTTTCAGCGGCGTCCGGTAAGTGAACTGAGCCATCCGAAAAAATACGGATTTCTGATCACGAATCCTCCGTACGGCGAACGTATTGAGGAAAAGGAGAAGCTGCCCGCGCTCTACAGGGAAATCGGAGAGGCGTTTTCCAGGCTGGATTCCTGGTCGGAATATGTGATCACGGCGTATGATCAGGCGGAGAACTATATCGGAAGAAAAGCGGATAAGAACCGTAAGATCTACAATGGTATGATAAAGACATACTTTTATCAGTTTCTCGGACCGAGGCCGCCGAAGAGGACAGAACAGAAGGACAGCCGGAGTTAAGTGACCGGATGCGGGAAAGGAGGCATGCTGGTGGGGGGGGAAAACAGAAGATTTTGCCGGCTGCTCCCTGCTTTGCTGTGTGCCGGGATTCTGTGTCAGACATTGTCCGGCGGATCGGAAGGGATAGGAAAAACCGGTTTGACTGACGGATTGAAAAGGATGGGAAGAACCGGTTTGACTGACGGATTGAAAAGGATGGGAAGAACCGGTTTGACTGACGGATCGGAAGGGATGGGAAGAACCGGTTTGTCCGGCGGGTCGGAAAAGCCGGGAGGAACGGGTCTGCCCGGCAGCTCTCTGGAACTTCCGCCTGTTCTTCCGCAGCGCTATGACGCGCGGGAACGGGGACACGTTCCGTCTGTTAAGAGCCAGGGGTCTTATGGAACCTGCTGGGCGCTAGCGGCGTCTTCCGCGCTTGAAGCCGCTCTGCTTCCGGATGTGCGGATACAGTTTTCCGCGGATCATATGGCGCTGAACAACCGGTTTGTCACGTCGCTTTCAGACGGCGGAGATTATATTATGGTCATGGCATACCTGAGCGGATGGCAGGGACCGGTGACCGAGGAGGAAGATCCTTATGGAGACGCGCATTCTCCGGACGGTCTTCTGCCGGCGGTTCATGTGCAGGAGATCCGTCTTCTGGAGGGATGTGGGCGGGAGGAAATGAAGGAGGCGGTCTTCCGGTATGGAGCGGTTCAGACTTCTCTTTATATGAGCCGCGGCGAAACAGATCCGGAGAGGGGGTATTATAACCCGTCGGGAGCGGCGTGGTATTATCCCCAGGAAAAGACACAGAACCATGATGTGATCATACTTGGCTGGGACGACGGTTATTCGCGGTTTCATTTCAGTCAGATCCCACCGGAGGACGGCGCGTTTATCTGCCAGAACTCGTGGGGGGAAAAATTCGGGGAAGAAGGAATCTTTTACGTTTCCTATGCCGACGCCAATATCGCCCGCACGGGACTTGCGTACAGCAGAGTCGAAGCGCCGGACAATTATGATTTTCTGTACCAGACCGATGACTGCGGCTGGGTTGGTCAGCAGGGTTATTCCAGTGAGACCTGCTGGTTCGCGAATGTATACACCGCCGGGGAAAACAACGGCCTGAATAGCGGCTCGGATACGGCCGGAGAGGATGGCAGTACAGACGGCGGCTTGGATGCGGTTGGAGAAAACAACAGTACAGATGGCGGCCTGGATACAGCCGGAAAGGACAGCAGTACAGACGGCGGCTTGAATGCGGTTGGAGAAAACAACAGTACAGATGGCGGCCTGGATACAGCCGGAAAGGACAGCAGTACAGGCGCCGAACCGGATGCGGCCGGAGAGAACGAAAACCGGGGAGAGGACAGCCTGCGGCAGCTGCCGAGCGAAACGGTCTCCGGGAAGGATCTGGAACTGGCCGCTTTCGGCTTCTACGTGACAGGACCGGACACAACATGTGAGCTTTATCTGGCGCATGATTTTGAAGGGCCGGATTCCTTTTCCGATATGAAATTTCTTCAGAAAAACGTGCTGGATCAGGCCGGCTACTATACGGTGGATCTTGATGAGCCGGAAAAACTTTATGCGGGGGAACGGTTTGCGATGATTGTAAAGATCACAACGCCCGGCGGAAAGAACCCGGCAGCTGTCGAGTACCGGGCGGACGCCTGTTCGCAGAATGTTGTGACCGCGGGAAAAGAAGGCTATCTGAGCCAGGACGGGACATACTGGGAGAATACGGAGCAGAGATTTGGAAGCAATGTGTGTCTGAAGGGGTATGTCCGTTTCTGCCCTTGAAAACAGGTCTATTTACAATTCCGCCCTTCCTATGCTATAATGTCCGCCAGACAGAGACTGCCCCTGTCCGGCAGGCGGCGGATCCTGAGAAAAGGAAAGGAGGAGATGGAATGGAGCGTGTGATATTTGCGACCCGGAATAAGGGAAAAATGAAGGAGATCCGAATGATTCTGGACGGACTTGGCGTGCCGGTGGTTTCTATGGAAGAAGCGGGGATCGCGGCGGAGATCGATGAGAACGGAAAGAGTTTTGAGGAGAACGCTGTGCTCAAGGCAAAAGCGGTCATGAAACTTACCGGGGAAACTGTTCTGGCAGATGATTCCGGGCTGGAGATTGATTATCTGAACGGGGAGCCCGGTATTTATTCTGCCCGCTATATGGGGGAGGATACTTCTTATGATGTAAAAAATACCGCGATCCTTCAGAAGCTGGACGGAGTGCCGGAAGAGAAAAGAACAGCGCGGTTTGTATGCGCGATCGCGTGCGCCTTTCCGGACGGAACCGTGCTTACAAGCCGGGGCGTGATGGAGGGTATGATTGGCTATGAGATAAAAGGGGAGAACGGATTCGGCTATGATCCGATTTTTTATCTCCCGGAATGCGGATGTACCTCGGCGGAAATCTCGCCGGAAAAGAAGAATGAACTGAGCCATCGCGGGAAAGCGCTCCGCCAGATGAAAGAACAGCTGAGGCGTTTGATTCCTCTGGCATCCGGGGACTGATTTGCGGGGATGGACAATAAAAACGGTGGAAGAGGACAATGTATGAGGATCCTGATTATCAGTGATACACATGGAAATGAAAACAATCTGAAGACGGTTTTAAAGAAGGAAGGGCGCCCCGATCACGTCCTTCATCTTGGAGATGTCGAGCGGGGAGAAGAGCGGATCGCCCGCCTTGTCGACTGCCCGATGGACATTGTGGCGGGAAACTGCGATTTTTTTTCCAAAATGCCGCGGGTAAAATTTCTGAAACTCGACGGATGCAGGATTATGATGACACACGGACATTATTACTATGTTACGGCGGGACTGCGTGATCTGGTGACTGAAGCGAAAACGAATGACTGCGACGTGGTGATGTTCGGGCATACGCACATGCCTTTTCTGGGAGAGGAGGATGGCGGACTTACAGTGCTGAATCCCGGAAGTATTTCTTTCCCGCGCCAGGAGGGACGCGATCCCAGTTATATTATAATGGAGACCTTCGGGAAAGGGAAAGCCCGGTATGAGATCAAGTATCTGTGAAACCGGTTTCTGGTTTCTTTCGGACGGACGCTGCCTGGTTCGCGTCCGTGCAGATAAAATTAAAAGGAGCTGTCATTTCGACAACTCCTTTTTGAGCGTAGCGGAAGGGAGATTTGAACTCTCGACACCACGGGTATGAACCGTGTGCTCTAGCCAACTGAGCTATTCCGCCATATAATTTTTATATGATGGGACCTACAGGGCTCGAACCTGTGACCCTCTGCTTGTAAGGCAGATGCTCTCCCAGCTGAGCTAAGATCCCTCATCTTTATTACAGGTTTCCGAACCTGCTCCGCTATTATACTATCAGATCATAAAAAAAGTCAAGTACTTTAAAAAAACAATTTAGGGACCTCGGGAGTGGGTTAATCCCCTGTCGGATGATCCGTATTCCGCTGAGGATACGCTTAAAATTCTGGGATAAAGAAGTTTGCTGATTTTCAAAAAATTATAAATTTTTATATTGACAAAATCTAATAAATATTATATTATAAAAAAGAAGATAATAATTTTTAAACGGACTGCAAGTTGTCATTTGATATATCCTTTTCCTCTGAAAGAAGACATTCCCGGAGACGTTCGGGAATGTCTTCTTTTTACAGTATAAGTCCCGTCTCATAGCAGAGACTGACGGGCTGCTTGCAGACCGGATAGACTCTGCTTTTGAGACGACAACAGGTATGAGGAAGCAGGCCGACAGGCCGAATTCCAAATACCTGTAGGATTGCGGGAGTGCGAACGCACGGAGCAATCCGTGGACTTATATTCATAATGCTGTCCGCAGCGCAGACATGATCGTTTACTAAGGTTTTTAACCAGGAAGTTTGTTATTCAAGAAGTTTTTCCGCGAAGCGGAAGCGGCCGACAGATTCTTTCGTTTTTTTGTCGTATTATTTGACATTTTCAATGCTATATCGTAAAATAAAAAATCAAGATACTGTATATTACTCCCGTATAAAAAGGACTGACAATTATGATAAATATACCGATGCGGACTTTGCCGCCTTTTGACAGGGAAACAATTCTTTCGATCAATCAGAAATGTGTTCAGGGAGCCAGAAGCTCGCGTGATTTTATTTCTGCGTCTTGTTTATCTTCCGACCGCGCAGCCGCTCCGGCACCGGGAGTTTCCGGCGGTTCGATTCCGCATGTCCCACGTTCTTCCGGCAGTGCAGCTCGGCCTGTGCCGCGGCCTTCTGGCGGTTCGGTTTCTTCTGCATCGCGGTCTTCCGGCAGTATGGTTCGGCCTGCGGTTTCTTCTGTGCCGCGGTTTTCTGGCAGTGCGGTTCCGCAGCTGCTCAGGCCGGCGCGGAAGGGACAGAAAGTTTCCCTTGAGACTTCCCGCAGGGTATCCTCTGTCCAGGCAAGGCTTGGATGGACTGCGGTAAACCCGGAGTGCGATGTGGATGTCTCCGCGTTCCTGCTGAATAATACAGGGAAGGTCATCGGGGATTCCTGGTTTGTGTTTTACGGACAGGATGTCAGCCCGGATGGAAGCACGCGGTTTTCTGTGGAGCAGGGCGCCGTCAGGGAGAGTATCACCATAGATTTCAGAAAGCTGAGCCCCGCCGTCTCAAGGATTGTATTTGTGCTGACGATCAATGAGGCGCTGGAAAAGCATCTTAATTTCAGTATGCTCCGGGATGCGTATATTCAGATTGTGGATTCTTCGGACGGTACGGAGCTTGTCAGTTTTATGATGACGGAATATTATTCCAATGTCACGTCGATGATGATCGGCGAGGTGTATCAGCATAACGGCATGTGGAAATTTAACGCCATAGGAAACGGGGTGGCGCGTGATCTCGCCGGTCTGTGCGAGCTGTACGGCGTGCAGGTTGTTTAGAGGCAGGAAAAAGGCAGAGAAGCGAGGAGGTTCGGCAATGTTACGGTTTGAAACGGTCAATGAATTGTCCCTGAAGGTTACCTGTACCGGGAACGAAGTTTTGTTTGTAAAGGCGGGTGCTTTCATTGCGGGGGAAAGCCCGGGCGGAAAGAATTACAGCTTTGAGAAAGTTCTTCTCGGCCCTCAGAGCAGTCTGGGAAGAGCTTTGATCGGGTCGATCGCCAGGCGTGTGACCGGTGAGAATATTCCGCTTATGAAGGTAAATTTAAACGGGGATTCGGTTACGTATTACGCGAGTTCCGGGCAGCATGTCGTGATCTATCATCTGGGAGCGGGAGAAACCGTTTCCGTGGAGTCCGAAAATATCCTGGCTTTTACGCAGGACTGTGATTACAGCGTGAGATTCATAGGCGTCGGCGTGCTCTCCCAGAAAGGGCTCGCGACTTCCACTTTGACCGCGCGGGGGAAAAACGCGTACGTCGCCGTGCTGTCCAACGGGAATCCGATCGTCTTAAGCAATGTGATGTCAAACGAAACCATATCCGTCGATCCCGACGCGGTTATATGCTGGATCGGAAACGGGCACTGCGATCCGAGGATAACCGCGGATATCTCCTGGAAGACGTTTATCGGCCAGGCATCCGGGGAATCCTACCAGTTCGAATGGAACGGGGGCGCGGGTGTGACTGTGATCATCCAGCCTTTGGAGCGGGAGGGCGGCATAAGAGTAAGTATGGATTAATTACGGCAGTGTGAGTGAAAGATTACAGCCGCTGATTTTACTTGAAAAGGGACCGCGGCTATGATATTCTTTTGATAAGTTTTTACTGATTTGGAGAGAATGCATTATGTCAGAGCATATAAAGCTCCGGAACCTTACGGACTACTTTACCGAATTGAGCGGCAGGCAGAACAGAGGGGTATATTTTTATCGGATTAATGGCTACTCGGAAGAAATCGGGGAATTTATAAAAAAGTATTACAACGCGGCGCGGAAAAACGGCGTTATTCTGGAAGGTAAAATACCGAATCCGGATAAAAAAAATTTATCCTATTATGAAGAGATAATGGGGATGGATTTTCAGATGAACCGGAATTTTATCGCGCAGGGTTTGAAGAAATGGCTGCCGCGGATGAATGACCGGCAGAGGGAAGGCGTGGCGGCCTCTTTATATGACTCTCTGGACTCGATGCGAAAGGCCGGGAAGACAGAGAATATGGTTAGGAACGCCTATGTCAAGTTCATGTGCTGGCTGTATTATAAATTCGAGCGGATTGTGAACAGGCTGGGAGAAAACGCCGCGCCGAAGATTTTATATGAAGGTCAGATAAGCAGTTATGAGCTGATGCTTCTGTCAATTTTGTCAAACGCGGGCTGCGATGTGGTGCTGCTGCAGTATGGCGGCGATCAGGAGTATCTGAAGACAGATCCGCAGTCAAAGCTTTCCGACGTCCTGCAGATCGATAAGATGCAGCCGTTTCCGCCCGGATACAGTCTGAAAAAGGTGCGGGAGGCCATTCAGAGAGACTTTAACAGGGAAAAACTGTACGGGACGGAGTCTTCTCTTATAAACTGTACAAACGCATGGATAAAAGAGGGAGGGATCGAGAATATAAAAGTGAGCGCCGTGCTGCGCGGAACGGATCCCAATCTGTTTTATAACTGTTTCCTGCGGATCAACGGCGTGGAGGATAAACTGACCTACGCGAACGAACTGCTGCGGCTGCAGCAGGAACTGCGGAACGCGAAGCGCCGATTCGTGATCGTAAACGGGGGACTGCCCACGCCCGCGCCGGACGAGATATCCGGCATAAAACGGGCGAATTATACCGGACGGGACCAGATGATCCTGGATCTGGCGGTTAACATTAAATATCCGGCGAATCCGGAACTGCAGCGGATCATGAAAAAGGCGTTTGCTGACATAATCCTTGCGGAGGCCGAAGAAAGCGGCGATAACCTGAACCGGCTTACCAGAAAGGCGGTGTATCTGCTCTGCTGGCTTAAAAGGTATATGCCGAATCTTTTTGAAAACTGGAAGAGGACGGACGTCGGCTGTTTTATCTGTCTGGGCGGGTGCCGGGACGGGAACGAGGCGGTGTTCTTAAGATTTCTCGCGAGGCTTCCGGTGGATGTGCTGATCCTCTGTCCGAATCTCAGCAGCAGATGCTGCCTGAAGGACAGGCTTCTGTATGAGATCAATTATACGGAAAGCCTTTCCATGACAGAATATCCGGATGAGACTTCCCATATCCGGATCGGAACGGCCGCGTATCACGCGGAACGGGAACTGGATACGCTGATATACCAGGACTCAGGGCTTTACAGAAACCGGCAGTATGAAAACGCGAACACCGTCAGTCTTCAGACGATGTATGAGGAAATAAAACTGCTGTGGGATCAGGAAGTGAAGTACCGGCCGGGGTTCGGCATCGTTGACGGGACAGTGAATATCCCGGTGATATTCGCGAAGATTTCAGGGGTAAAGGACGGCAGGAGGGATTCCTACTGGGCGTTCGTAGAAAAACTGATCACGCCTGACACGATCGTCATAAAAAAAGCGCCTTATATCAAACCGGCGGCCGACAATCCCATGAATCAGTATACGCCCGGTTTTCTCAGGGCGGGAAGGCTTCAGCGGGCAAAGATAAAGGAACATAAAAACTATCCGTACGGGATTCTGAGAGAGGCCGTACAGGATTTCATGCTGGACAAGCTTCAGCTGCTGATCGATCAGCAGCTGATCAAAGGAACCGGTCAGAACGGAACGGAATACACGGTCATAGCGACGGTGCTGAATCTTCCGGAGGATATCATAAGAATGATCCACAGTTTCGATTTTACCAGAAAGAATCCGAAACTTATCTACATCAATACGGGAGAGACGCCCATGTCTCCGGAAGACGCTATCCTGACTGCTTTTCTGAATCTGATCGGTTTTGATATCCTGTTTTTCATACCGACAGGCTATCGGGGCGTAGAGAAATATTTTAACGGAAGTCTGATGGAGGAGCACCAGATCGGGGAATATCTGTACGATCTTCAGGTGCCGGATCTTCAGGGCGCTCTGTCGGGAGGTTCGTTCCGGCTGCCGTTTGAAAAAATAAAAAAAATATTTAGGGGGAATTGAGTATGGGACTTGATTTTAGCAAAAGGACGATGGATGTCCAGGCGCCCGCTCCCGTTCCGGATACCAGGGACGAGATCGAGGTGGTGGAGAAATACGATATCGTGGCCGACAGACAGAAGATGAACACGGAGCTGGTCAATTCCGAGGAGGTCGACCGTATCGTGAGCACGATCGAGGTCTATAATCTTGATACGATCGTTTCCTTCGGCGCCGAGGCGGCGGAGGAGATTTCAAAGACGTCGGACGCCGTGTTAAACAGTATGAATATGTCCCAGCTGGATAATACGAGCGAAACGATGAAGAGCCTTTCCAAGATTATGGAGAAGTTTGACGTTGACGAGATCAGGGACGATCCCGGGCTGTTTGGGAAAATATTTGGAAAGATGAGAAAGCAGCTGGACAAGATCCTCGCGAAATATCATACGATGGGAGAAGAAGTCGATAAAATCTATGTTCAGCTGAAAGGATATGAATCTGAGATCAGGCAGTCTAACAGAAAACTTGCCCAGATGTTTGACACCAACGTGGATTACTATCATGAGCTTGTCAAATATATTCTGGCCGGCGAACAGGCGTGCAGGGAGATCGAGTCTTATATCGCACAGCGGCAGAGCGATATGGAAACGACCGGAGACCAGTCGATTGAGTTTGAAATCGCGAGCCTCAATAACGCGCTCATGATGATGGAGCAGCGCACCCAGGATCTGAGGACCGCGGAAAGCGTCGCGATGCAGTCGATTCCGATGCTCAAGACAATGGAATTCAGCAATTACAATCTTGTGAGAAAGATCAACTCCGCGTTCATTGTGACGCTGCCTGTGTTCAAACAGGCCCTTGCGCAGGCGATGCTGCTTAAACGGCAGAAGATCCAGGCGGAGGCGATGAGCGAGCTTGACAAAAAAACGAATGAGCTGCTGATCAAAAACGCGAAGAATAATGTCGAGGTCTCGAAAGCCGCGGCGCGGCTTACTGCCGGGAGTTCTATTCGGATCGAAACGCTGGAGAATACCTGGAGAACGATCAACAACGGCATTGAAGAGACAAAGAGGATCCAGGAAGACGCGAAGAAAAAGCGTGAGGAAGACAAGAAGAGACTGGAAGAGATTAAGGCCGAATTTCAAAGGCAGTATCATGTACCGCCGGTCAGAAAATAAGGCCTTGGTATATAATTTTTAAAGGAGGTTTTAAAATGCCAATTAATTTGTCAAAGGGACAGCGGGTAGATTTAACGAAGGACAACCCCGGACTCAAAAATATTATGGTAGGTCTTGGCTGGGACGCCAATGAGTATGATTCAGGCTCGGAGTTTGACCTTGACGTGTCGGCGTTCCTGCTCGGGGCGAACGGAAAGTGCCCGACGGAGAAGGAATTTATCTTTTACGGCAATCTGGCTCACGCGAGCGGCGCGGTAAAGCATATGGGCGATAACCGGACAGGCGACGGGGAAGGCGACGACGAGCAGATCGAGGTGGATCTCTCCAAGGTTCCCGCGAATATTGAAAAGATCGCTTTTACGGTCACGATCTATGATTCGGAAATCAGGCATCAGAATTTCGGCCAGGTGTCCAACGCGTTTATCCGTCTGGTGGATGAAGCCTCCGGGGCTGAGATTGTCCGGTATGACCTGGGAGAGGATTTCTCGATTGAAACGGCGATTGTCATGGGTGAGCTGTACAAAAATAACGGTCTCTGGAAGTTCAACGCGATTGGAAGCGGCTTCCAGGGCGGTCTGGCCGCGCTGTGCGGGCATTACGGCATCGACGTGGAATAAAGGCAAAAACAGGAGGTGATTTTATGCCGGTGAGTTTACAGAAAGGCCAGAAGGTCAGTCTTACAAAAGGAAATCCGGGGCTGAAAAATGTGGTGGTGGGCGTTGGATGGGATGTCAACGCGTTTGATACCGGAGGGGATTTTGACCTCGACGCGTCTGCGTTTCTTCTTGCGGACACGGGCAGAGTGCCGGATCAGCGGGATTTCGTGTTTTTCGGAAATCTGAAGGATCCGTCGGGAAGCGTCCAGCATATGGGGGATAATCTTACGGGAGCCGGGGACGGCGACGACGAACAGATCCGTGTGGATCTTTCCAAAGTTCCCGCGAATATTTCAAAAATAGCGTTTACAGTCACGATCTACGAGGCGGAGAACAGACGGCAGAATTTCGGGCAGGTGAGCAACGCCTTTGTCCGTATCTATAACGAAGAGAACGGGGAAGAACTGGTCCGCTACGATCTCGGCGAGGATTTCTCCATCGAGACGGCCGCCGTGTTCGGGGAACTTTATAAGAACAACAACGAATGGAAGTTTAACGCTGTCGGAAGCGGCTACCAGGGCGGCCTTGCCGCGCTGTGCGCCAATTACGGCGTGGATGTGGAGTAGCGGCAGCCTTGCCGCTGGGCCGGAGCCGGAACGGAAATGGCGGTTCGCGCTCCGGTCTGCCGTGAACGAAGCGGCGCTTCGCGATGCAGAAAATACCGAAATACCAAAAGAATAAGAGGAGGTTGGATTTATGTCAGTCAGTTTGCAGAAAGGACAGAAAGTGAGTCTGTCCAAGGATAACGCCGGATTGTCCAGGATCATGGTCGGGCTGGGCTGGGACGAAGTGGAGCAGCCCAGAGGCCTTTTCAAGCCAAAACCGCAGGCGATCGACTGCGACGCGTCGGCCGTTTTATTAAAGGACAATAAGCTGAGGGATATTTCCGATGTTGTCTATTTCGGGAACCTGAGACACAAATCAGGGACCGTGCAGCATATGGGCGACAATCTTACAGGAGCCGGGGAAGGCGACGACGAACAGATCCTGATCGATCTCTCCGCGATGCCGCAGGAGTATAACAAGGTCGTGCTCGTTGTCAACATTTATCAGGCCGTGCCGAGGAAGCAGCACTTCGGAATGATCCGTAACGCGTTTATCCGCCTGGTGGACGCCAGGAACAATCGGGAAATGTGCAAGTATAATCTTACCGAGGATTACTCCGGGATGACGGCGATGATCTTCGGGGAAGTGTACCGGTACAACGGCGAATGGAAATTCAGCGCGATCGGTCAGGGAACGAAAGATCCCGGCCTCAGAGAACTGGTGAAAAGGTTCGGGTAGGGCATATCTTCAGGACGGATCCCCCGTTGTGACTGTACAGGGGATTGAGGAGAGGGAGGTTATTTTTCAATGAATGATTTAAACAAAGAAGCGCTGATGCGCGGCCTGTCCGACGCGGAAGCTGAAAAGAGCAAACAGCAGTATGGGACCAACGAACTCGCGAAGAAGGAAGCGGAGTCGCTCTGGTCTATGTTCATCGGCGCTTTCGACGATATATGGATCAAGGTTCTGTGCGCCGCTCTTGTGTTAAAGATAGCGCTTGCTGTCCTGGGAGCCTTTGTGCCCGCCCTTGCCGGCGAGAACGACGTCGTGGAAATCATCAGTATCATACTGGCGATCGCGCTGGCCACCGGATTCAGCACACTGTCCGAGTACAGAAACAGCTCGCGGAGCGAGGCGCTGCAGGAAGAGTACAGCAAAACGTTCGCCAAGGTGATCCGGAACGGGAAGCTTATCAATATTCTGACAAGTGAAATTGTTAAGGGCGATACCGTGCTGGTGCAGGCCGGCGACAAGGTTCCGGTTGACGGCCTTTTGTTTGAAGGAAACATAAAGGTTTCGCAGGCGGCGCTGAACGGCGAGTCCAGGGATGAGAGCAAATCCGCGGCGGACACCATGGAAGAGGCGGAGTCCACCGATTACGCGTCCGCGCATAAAGTGTTTATGGGTTCTGTCGTGACGTCCGGAGAAGCCTATATGACCGCGACGGTGATCGGCGACGCGTCCGAGCTTGGAAAGATCAACAAGGCGCTGACCGACGATGAGGAAGAAGAGCGGAAAGATACTTCGAGCCTTAAGCTTGAAGTGGTTGCGGCCGGAATCGGAAAGCTTGGCGTATCCGCGGCCGCGGTCGCCGGTATCCTGCATGTCGTCCTGACGGTCATGCGGGCGGATCAGGCCATAACGCCGGTCTCTGTTCTGCTGCTTGTCGCCGAGGCGGTCATGCTTATGGCGTCGATCGTTATCATGGCGGTTCCGGAAGGACTGCCGATGATGAACAGCCTGGTTCAGTCGATGAACACGGAATCCATGTACAAGAAGAATATCCTTGTAAGCCACAAGGCCGCTTTCTCCGATTCCGCCTACATGAATGTCCTTTTCAGCGATAAGACGGGAACGATCACGCAGGGAAATCTTTCCCTGGTGGAGTTTATAACCGGAGACGGAAAACTTGTCAGTTCGATCCAGAGCCGGGAATTTATTGAGGCGATCACTCTGAACAACCTCGCGAAGGTTTCGGAAGGGAAGCCCATCGGCAGCAATAACATGGACCGGGCGCTTCTGGCCTACGCACTTGCGAACGGATACGACCCTTCGAATGGCGCTTCGGACAAAGTGCTTGAGATCAGCGGCTTTGATTCCGAGAAAAAATGTGCGACGGTTTCCTTAAAGGACGGAACCGTATACTGGAAAGGCGCGACGGAGAATATCATCGATTCTGTCACGCATTATATGCTTCCGGACGGAGAAGTCAGAGCGTTTTCGGCGGACGACAAAAAGCGCGTGCAGGAGCAGATGATCGCGCAGGCGAAGCGGACCATGAAGCTGCTGTCCACGGTGAAGATCGCCGACGGAAAGACCGTGCTGATGGCGGTGCTGTGCCTGCGTGACAATGTAAGAACGGACGCTGTCGAGACGGTGGAGATCCTGAACAACGCGGGGATCCAGGTCGTGATGGTGACCGGCGACGCCGAGGAGACGGCGGTGGCCATAGCGAAGGAAGCCGGAGTTCTCAAAGATGAAAAGACGGACGTCGTGCTCACGCACGAACAGCTGGAGCAGATGTCGGATGAGGAGCTCAAGAAGAACCTGCCGAGGCTCAAGGTCGTCAGCAGAGCGAAGCCTCTGGATAAGAAAAGACTGGTATCGATATCGCAGCAGCTGGAAAACGTCTGCGGTATGACCGGAGACGGCGTGAACGATGCGCCCGCTCTGAAACAGGCGGATATCGGATTTGCCATGGGAGACGGAACCGCGGTGGCGCAGGAAGCCGGCGACGTCGTTATTCTGAACAACAGCCTTACCTCCATCAAGGACTGTGTGCTGAACAGCAGGACTATGGCGAAATCGGTCGGAAAATTCCTTATTTTCCAGCTTACGGTCAACATCAGTACGCTGCTTATGAATATCATCGCGCCGATCCTCGGATGGACGGAGCCGTTCTCCATCGTGCAGATCCTCTGGATCAACCTGATCATGGACACGCTTGCGGCCATGGCGTTTGGAGGAGAACCGATTCTGGACCGGTATATGAATGACAAGCCCGCGAAGAGAACGGATAATATTCTTACGACCTACATCAAAACTGCGATCGGCACAAGCGCGATCTTTATCACGCTGGGCTCCATTCTGATCCTTGAAAACGTTGGCGGGATCACAGACTTTGTCACACCTGCCTCCTGCGCGGATCCGGAACTCTATGAAAAGACCTTTATGTTCGCGTTCTTTATCTACTCGATCATATTCAACAGTCTGAATACGCGCTCCGAGCGCTTCAACCTGTTTGAGCATATCGGGGAGAACAAGAAGTTCATACTTGTCATGGGAGCAATCTTCGTGCTGCAGACAATTATGATCGAGATCGGCGGCGAAGTATTCAGCACAACCATGCTGAATTTAAAGGCGCTGTTCGTATCGATGCTGCTGGCTGTTCTGATCATACCGGTCGATCTGATCAGAAAGGCTGTTGTGTCGAAGAAGTAACCGAAAACAGAAGAAGACACGAATACGGAAAATGGGACTGCCTGCGGTCCCATTTTTTTTGATGCGCAGGCCCGCATAAGGAAATCAGCTGCTGCGCAGCATGCGGGCCGCGCAGGCGGGCAGGAGGAAAAACCGCCTCCTGCTCGATCATTTTTTAAACAATAAAAATTAAAATAAATTGTATTATGAAGAAAAATATTGTAGTATATTAAAAAGCAACTTATAAAAGTGAAAATCGCAGCGGCAGAATTAAAACAAATCAATGAGGAGACTATGATATGGGATGGGATGATCACGACGCAAAAAAGGAAAGTTATGATATGAGACAGAAAATGACAGTTGTTTCACAGGGGATGTTTGACCATGCGGTATCCGGGATGAATATTGAGGAAGCGGTCTGTTATCTGGAGAAGGAAGCGAAAATCCGATCTTTTCGTGAAAAACTGCAGAAAGCTGCCCCTGAAAAAGACCTGAAGCCGGTTCTGATTGAAGGTCTGCTAAAAAATGATCCCGGCAGAAAGAAAGAAGCGGTGGAAAGACTGGTGCGGGGATGGCTGAATGCGGATAAGTCAGTCGCAATCGATAAAGAAAAAGCCATAGAGCTCTGCTTTATTCTTGGACTTTCTTATGATAAGGCAGAGCAGCTTGTCTTGTCGATATCAGAAGAGGGATTTCACTGGAGGAATCCGAGCGAGATCGCGTACATATTTGCGTTAAAAAACGGAATGACTTATCAGGAGGCGCAGGAACTGGAGAAAAAAGCAGCTTCGATTCCAAGGCCTGAAAAAGAAAGTAAAAATCCGCTTCCGGACAGCTTCACACCAATTATCCGCAATGAAATATATAAACTGCGCACAGAAGAAGAGCTGCTTGATTATATACGCCGGTCTTCGGACAAACTGGGACAGTTTCATAACACGGCGTATCATTATTTTAAGGTCTGGCTGAAAAGGCTGCAGAATCCTCAGGATGAACTGGTAAAAGCATCTGCTGTATTCAAAGGGGAAGATCTGTCATTAAAGGATGTTCTCAGAGAATATATGTTCCAGAATAATGTGAGGAATGAGGAACAGGAGGCGGAGGAGGACTATGTAAGAAAGATTGTGCACAAATATGTGCGGAAAAACTGGCCGAATGAGGCCGGACTGTCCAAAATGTCTAACCGCAGGATTGATGTGACGAGAAAGGTGCTGATTCTGCTTTTCCTTGCTACGGCGGAAGAGCCGGAAGATGATGAATTTACGGCGGAGGATATTTTTGAAGATATGTATCAGCGTCTCAATGATATGCTGATCAGCTGCGGCTTCTCAACGCTGGATCCCCGCTCTCCCTTTGACTGGCTGATTATGTACGGCATCTGCGCGCAGAATCTGTTCGATATGGACTCCAGACTGAGGGATTTGTTTAAAGAAATGTTTGGAGAACTTCCTGAGGACTGAGAAGGAAATTCTTTTCAAATAGATTTTTCCGGGACAGTTATAATTATAGCTGTAAAGAAAACGCCTGGCAGGAAAGGAGGATCATATGGACAGACGAGAGCCTTTACAGACAGGAACCAGACTGTCTTTTCCGGGAATGGACTGTAAAATTGAATCGCTGGCAGGCTGCGGTTCAAACGCGCTTGTATATCTTGGGACGTATCCGGACAGACAGTCGGAAAATTTAAGGCATCAGGTATTGATCAAGGAGCTGTTTCCCTATCATCCGGAAGGAAACATATATCGGGATATGAACGGAGACATTCGGTGGGATCCGGGCGCGCAGGAAGAGGCGGAACTTCATCGTACCAGTTTTATGAGAGGAAATGAAGTCCATATCCGGATTCTGGAAAAATATCCGGGAGACATTGATTCGAATATTAATACCTTTGAACTGCATAATACATTATATTCTGTGCTTGGGTATACCGGCGGCAGAAGCATGAACAGAGAATTTGAGCTGGAAGGTGTGGAAAAAATACCGCTGACGACTCACATACGCCGTCTGCAGGGAGCTTTGAATGTGCTGGAGACGTTTCACAATTCCGGATTTCTGCATCTGGATATCAGTCCGGATAATATTCTTCTGATCGGAAACGGGAAAAAGGAAAGAGTGACGCTGATTGATTATAACAGTGTTCATTCGCTGGAAGAAATACACAGCGGAACAATTATCTATCACAGCACAAAGGAAGGATATACGTCCCCTGAAATCAGAAGCGGAAGGATCGGCAGCATCGGATTTGCATCGGATCTTTATTCGATGACAGCTGTGTTCTTTCAGTGTGTTGCCGGCAGGCGCCTGACGGAGGAAGAGATGCTCCGCACGGTCACTCCGGATCTTTCCGGAGCAAAGTGCCTGGAAGGAATGCCGGAAACTGTGTGGAGCATGGTGAGGCAGATACTGAAAAAGGGACTTGTCTCCCTGGCAAGGCGCAGATACCAGAGTGCGGCGGAAATGAGGCGGGATCTGGAGGAGCTGCAGGACAGGATCGACGGAAAAGGGATTACGCACTGGGCGCTGTGGGAAGCCGGAAGGACGGATGTGATTCATACGGTAAAAAGGAACCCCGGCTTGAATTACATAAGCGAGGAAAGCCGTCTTTATCCGATAGCGGCCGCGGCGGAGAACGGGGAAACTTTTCAGATAAAAGATCTGACAGAATTCATCACATCGCCGAAAGGGACGTCCTCCATTTTACTGGGCGGCGGCGGCGTAGGAAAAACTACGGCTCTGCTGCGCTCCGTGTATGTTCAAAGTCCTGTTTACAGTCCGCTGGAGCCGGCCCTGACTTATATATCTCTTTATGGATGGAAGCCGGACGAAAAAAATTATATTAAGGACAGAATTCTGATGGGGCTGCGCTTCAAGCCGGAGACAGACAGCCTGGAAACGGCGAGACACGAGCTGCTCAGGCTGCTGGGGATGCCGATTCATACAAAACGGGGTGAGCGTCCGCGCCTGGTAATATTACTGGATGGGTTAAATGAGATAACCGGTGATACGGAGCTTCTTTTTAAAGAGATTCATGAATTGTCCGAACTGGAGGGAGTCCGTTTTCTGATGGCGGGCCGCAGCGGAGACGAAAGGATTACATTTCAGAAAATAGAACTCTGTCCTTTGCGCCAGGAAGAAATGACAAAAATACTGGCGGAGCATGGGCTGCTGTGCCCGGAAAGTCCGGAACTGTGTCAGCTTTTGCGGACGCCTATGATGCTTTCGATCTTTATCCAGACCGCGCAGGCCAGGGAAAAGCAGGTATTTATAGATTCTCAGAAGCAGCTTCTGGAATATTATTTTGACGCGATATGCGGCAAGGCGATTCGCGGTCTGCAGGATAATTCGCCGGATCGGTGGGCTGTTGAAGCGGCTCTGTACTATGTTCTTCCGGAGATTGCGGCATATATTCACAAAGCAGGAACGGCGGTTCTGGATGAACAGCTTTTTCCGGCGGTAAGGAAATGTTACCGAAGGGCGGCCGGAAGGGATATGATAAAGATTTTTCCGCAGTGGATTGGACATTTATCGGATATCCGGGGCGGAAAAATGAATGAAGAGGAATGGTACGGCTATATCGTGCATGATATTCTGTGGCGCAGGCTTGGACTGATTGTGCGGGACGAACAGAAGCGGTATCACATAATTCACCAGGTGATTGAGGAATATCTGATTGCGCTCAGAGAGCCGTCAGAAAAAAAATTCAGGCGCAGGAGAAACGGCCGCATTGCGTTTCTCGGAGCGATGGGAATCCTGCTGATGATGGGAACGTACCGCTGGGTGTACATGCCGTTTTTCTCCGGTCCGCCTGCGTATAATGCCAGTTTGTCTGAAAATGTACTGGATAAAGCGGTTTCCGCCTACGTAAAAGTCGGGGAGATGTATGGAAAAGTGCAGGAGATGATCGGGTATCAGAAAGACGGCAATGAAATTGAATGCCAGATATGGATGGGCACAAATCAGAGAGATTTCGAGCAGGATAACTCAGAATCGTTCGAACAGGCCGCGCAAATGCTTGAGGACCTGCTTTCCTCCGGAGAGGTAATGCCCTGGTCAGGCGCCGAACTGGATACGGAGACATATGTGGATCTGCTCCGCAGCGAGGCAGAAAAGGGGAACGAATATCTTCAGTATATACAGACCGCGGAAAAAGGACGGCAGGATGAAAGCCTGTCGAACTGGCGCGGAGAAGAATTTCTGGGACAGCTTGAGGATCTGACAGAAAAAGACGCGTATGTCCTGGGAGGGTATTTTAACAGGGTAATTGCCCCGGAACTGGACGCGATGAAAAAAAGCGGCTCTGAGGAAGACAAGGAGAAACTGCGTGAATATGAAAAAATGCTGACAATGGATTCCATGAAGTATCAGTATCAGATTACGGAGGAAGCTGTTGAGAATGTAAATAAATATATTTCGGAAAGAGACGATGCGAAACATCTTCTGTTACAAAACGGTCTGAATTATAAGACAGGAAAGGAGCAGGAAAATGAGAAAATTTTCTAAAAACGGAAAATGTGGAATATGGATAGCGGCAGCGGCAGTTTTTTTATGTTCTCTGGGTGCAGGGGTCGCAGAGACGGAGGCTGCTGATACGGATGAATTCTCGAAGGCAGCGGATCATCTTGTGACGGTCTGGAAAGATTATCTGCGGACGAAGGAAGGCATGTATGCCAGCCAGAGGTGGGCGTCCGGTTATGCGGAAGCATACCTGGACAGCGGAGACTGGCAGGATCTGGTAAAGGCCCGTTCGGCATGTATCGCGTCTGCCAGATATCTGGAGGATCTTTGCATGGCGGAAGATAATCTGACAGCGGAAGAGTATGCCGCGCTGGCGCTGGGGGGAGTGGATGCGGCCTATCAGTCTGAGGAATTCCAGTCTCTTACAGGAGATATTGAAACGGCGCATACGTTTGTACGGGGAACTCTGCTGGAGCATTTGGAAGAAGGCGTTTTTTTTGAAAATGATATGGATGTGCTGAAAGAGGAACTGGCCTGTAAAAAAGATGAAATTATGCTCACGAGCAGATATGACTGTCTGACGACAAACTATCTCTTTTTACAGCTGGGAGAAAAAGAGCAGTGGGATTCCCTGACAGAAGATTATCCGGTTTTATTCGGGGAAGCTTCCGAATGGATCGATGAGGAGGAGGATGTGTCGGAGGCTGCTGAAGATGTATTTGCTGAGATGGATTCGCTTACGTATCGGATGGATGGAATTGAAGCGATACTGGATGCGGCGGAATATGACCAGGAGCAGATAGAGCAGAGCGGTGATCTGGATTTACTGCGTTCGCAGCTGCATGAAATGACGAATGTGCCGGATCTGCTGCCTGTACCGGTCTGGTATAATTCCCAGCCGGATGTCTCGGGCTATATCAGCTATTACAGGACAGAAGACGGGGAAATGATCTATCCGCAGTCCGGTGATAATCTGGATGAGATACCGTACGAGACGTATGGAGTTTACATGCAGGTTAAGGATGTCAGCCGGGAAGATCTGGTCAGTTACCTGGAAACGGCGGGGGAAGCGGCAGAACTTGTCCGTCAGGAAGAGGATAACGAATGGCTTATAAAAATGCCGGATTATGCGGTGAACATGGAATGGGAAAATAATACGGTCACCATCACGTTTCTGAGAGAAGATATCACATTTGCTCCGTCCTGGTATATCGCTTTAAGCGAGTAAATTTATGGTTTCTGTTCCGTCTGGAAAAAGTTTTCAAAGCGATTTTTAAGGTGGGTGTATTTTAGAGCCGTGATTTTAAAAATGATCACAGGCAGGAGATGACAGTAACCTTAAATTCAAACTGGGGAACAATTGCAGTGCTGGATGGAAAGAATGGAGGAGAACAAATGAATTTAGCGAAATCAAAGAAAAAAGTGCTGGTAATGCTGCTTGCGGTATGCATGTTCGTTTCGGGACTGCAGTCTATGCCGGTTTCGGCAGAGGAACTGATCATAGAAGAAGAAACCGGAGCGCTCCCTGCCGCTGCCGGCGGGCCGGAAACGGAGGAGGAGATCATCGGGATCGGGGAAGCCGCAGGAAGAGAGAATCCGCCTGCACAGAGCGGATCTGAGATTCCGGTTGTGATTGAGGATATTTCCGATGTAACTGTTCCCGCGGCAGATTCGTGCGAAGCGGAAGCAGAGCAGGCCGCGCAGGGAACGGAGCAGATAGAGCTTGAAGAACCGGTGGGTGCGGCCGCTGTGTCCAGTATTCCGGTCACACTGAATGTAAATCAGCAGAAGACACTGTATCTTACGATTGAGCCCGATGAAACATTCATCAGCGGTTTATGGAACAGCAACAGCTCAGACCTGGAAATCCGTACCATGGGCGGAACCAGCTGTACGGTAAAGGCGCTGGCATATTCCTCGGTGGATCTGGTTGTCGACTGCACGTACCGCTGCTGGAAAAGGTATACGATCGCGGGGAGAACATATACGCATATGGTTACTCATTACGAGAGCTATCTTATCAGTATCAACGGAGGTGATAAGAATATTCCCGGAGAGTTCACAATAAGCAGTTCCTCATCAGTCGTAAATATGGACATGGCTGCCGGGGAGAGGACGCTGACCCTCACGACGGGGGTGGACTTATCCGACGTTGTTTACATAAAAGACGACGCTCCCTCCGGGAACTGCGTGAGCGTCAGCCCGTCGAGGACGGAAAGGAATAAAGTTTACTATACCGTATACGCTTACGCAAGAGGGATGCAGACGGTGACCTTCCAGCTGATCTGGAAACAGAGTCCGTCTCAGCTTGTCATCAAAGATTCTGTGAAGGTACAGTTTGTCGTCAGCTGTTCGCATCGTTATGGCCAGGGAACCGTGACAAAACAGCCGACAGCCACGGAAGAAGGAGTCAGGGTCTATACATGTGAGAGATGCGGGGAGAAAAAGACAGAAGCTGTCCCGACTGTTCAGAATACCATGGAGGAGTGCGAGATCACGCTGTCAGAGACGGAATATACGTACAGCGGAAGAGCATGCAGGCCGGATGTCACGGTGCGGCGCAATGGGTCCGCGCTGAAACAGGGAACGGATTATGAGGTCGCTTACCGGGATAATGTCAATGCCGGCACTGCAGCAGTGAACATTACCGGAAAAGGAGCTTACTGCGGCGCTGTGAGCAGATCTTTTGTGATCAGAAAAGCGGAGCAGAATCTGAAAGTTTCTGTGGGGACGGATACGCTGAAAACGGGCGGCACCCTGCAGATTCTGACGGAAGGGATCGGAACCATCTCGTTTTCTTCTGATAACAGCAGCGCGGCGTCTGTAGATGAGGACGGTCTGGTCACAGCGAAAGCGGAAGGAAACGCGGTAATTACGGTCAGGGCTTCAGGAGACGGCAATTATAACAGCGCATCGAAAAACGTGACGATTCATGTGACCGGGGCGCAGCCGGCGAAGGTCAGCTTTTCAAAGACAGAGGTGCGGGTGAAAGCCGGAGAGAGCAGCAGGATTACGATATCCGCTTCGGGGGAACTGCCGCCAAGAATCGGATTTCTCTTTAAAAAAAGCGGCGACGCCTGCTTTCGGGCGGCCTGGGAAGGAAGCTGGAGAGGAAAAAGCCACGATCTGACCGTTACAGGGACCGGGGAGGGAACCGGAACGCTTGAGATTTATCTCAGGAACTCCGAAACCGGGGAGATCATTGATTCCGGCAGGATAAAGGTCACCACGGAGCGTGAGCCGGATTCCGCTGTCTCCGATGGGCGAAAGGTTTCCGTTTCGGATTGTACGTTAAGACTTTCCTCAACGGCATACACCTATAACGGCAGGGAAAAAACGCCTTTTGTCACAGTCAGAAACGATGGCAGGCTGCTTTTGAAGGACGTTGACTACACGGTAAGATACCAGAACAATGTCAACGCGGGGACGGCGTCTGTGATTATCACCGGGAAGGGGGATTATACAGGCTCCGCGGTCAGAACTTTTGTAATAAGAAAAGCGGCGCAGAATTTCCGTCTGACAAAGAGCAGCTGCAGCTGTACAAAAAACAGCCTGAGGTACAGCGGAAAGTCCTTCCGGATCCAGACCGTGAACGCGAAAGGAACTGTCTCCGCCAGAAGCGGATCGAGGTATATACAGGTGTCCGGAAGAACCGTAACGGTAAGAAAAGGGACGCCCCGGGGAATTTACAGGGTTACGGTCACGGCGGCGGGGAACACGAATTATTCTTCGGCTTCAAGGACAATGAGAATTACGGTCCGATAGAACGCTGAATTTGCCAATACAAAAATTCTGACGGAAAAGGGCAAAATCCGCCGGGGAGGTATAGCGTATACTTTCTTATATTTGCCAGCGTTTTTCAGGAAGAGAGAAAAGGCTTTGATAAGCGGAAATTATTTTCAAAAAGCCTGTGGGAGTGTGTTAACTTATAAAGGAAATCAGTCAGGAAGTTCCGAAATACAGATCAGTACAATTCAGAATGAATTTACTGAAGACTGATACAAAAATATTTCCTGACTGTATCCGTATCATTATCATATATTTCTGTGTATCTGTCAATAAAGTATTATTAAGAAAGGATGAAAACTATGCTGCAGTTTACAAAAGACCCGTTACCTATTACAAACCTTGGAGAGAGCCATATTTCCGCAGTGCTTCTTGTGGATCGCTCCGGTTCCATGTCGGGCGCACCGATCGAGGAGCTTAACCAGGGCCTTATCGAATTCGGCAATGCGCTGAAGGAGGATCAGCTTGCGCTTGGAAGGGCCGAGGTCTGCATCATTTCATTCGGGAGCAGCGTGCAGACGGAGATAGGCTTCCGGCCTGCTGAAGAGTATCAGGCGCCGACTCTTTCAGCTGGCGGACTTACGTCTCTGAATGGGGCGATCGAGGCTGGTCTTGATGCGCTCGAAGCAAGAAAGCTGGAATACAGAGAGAAGGGCGTATCCTATTATCGTCCCTGGCTGTTTCTGCTGACGGATGGTGAACCGACCGATACAGAAAAGGAAAAAACAGTAAAGAAACGGCTGAAGGAAGCAATCCGGAATAAGCAAGTCGTTTATATGCCGATGGGGATCGGACAGGCGAACACGGCGGAGCTGCAGAGTTATTATCCGACGGAGTCATCGGAAAAGCCCGTTTTGAAGGCGGATACGGAGCACTTTAAGCAAGCGTTTGTATGGCTGAGCCGGAGTCTGAGCGTGGTAGCTCAGTCAGATCCGAACGTATCGAATACGGTCAAGCTTCCGCCGACTCCGGATTATATCACAGTGGGGATCTGATATCGCGTGGCGCAGAACCTGAAGGGGCAGGCGTGTATGGGCTAATCGGTTATTGCAGGCCTGCCTGCTATGTCTGATGGGGTGGTGATTAGAATGGCAACTTATTATGGGCAGTCAGGAGCCTGTTATACGACCGGCAGGAGACTTGGTTCCGGCGGGGAAGGTACTGTGTATGCGCTTTCAGGATATGACGGTCTCGTGGCCAAGGTTTATAGAGACAGCAGATTTTCGGATGTGAATGCCCGGTCTGTGATGGAACGGAAATTAAAGGCTATGCTGGCTATGCATGTGCCGTATACTATTTCGGGAATACATCGTTTTGTCTGGCCGCATGATATTTTATATGAAAACGGAGTTATGGTGGGATTTGTCATGCCGAAGATCTGTACGGAATATAAAATTTATGATATGTACCGTGGAGGCAGGAATGCGGTTCGGAAAAAGCTGTATCCTGATTATACGTGGAAATACTCGGTGCAGTTTGCATATCATCTGGCGTGGCTTGTGAATTATCTGCACAGCTATAATATTGTGATTGGAGATTTTAATCAGAGCAATATAGCGGTGGATGTTCAGAACGGGACGATTGTAATTATAGACTGCGATTCCTTTGATATAACGGATCCAGTTACCGGAGAACATTTCCCCTGTACGGTGGGGCTGCCGGAGATGCTGGCGCCGGAACTGCAGGCGGTGGGGAATCTGTCCAGGGCGAAATTCACAAGAAGCAGCGATTATTTTTCGCTGGCTATACATATTTTCCGTCTTCTGATGGATAACGCGGATCCATTTGGAGGGGTGATAACAACGGGCGCGTCCATAAGCAGCATCTCCGCGAATCAGGCAATATGCAACGGGGAGTGCGCGTATGTGCGGGATGTTCCAGGGAAAAAGATACCGTCCTGGTCGCAGAAACCATCGATGCTCCCGCCTGAGATACTCAGTCTGTTTGAGAAGACATTCAACTATACCGCTCTGACTGCGAAGAAAAATATCCCCAGGCGGGCGACAGCATATGACTGGGCCGTGGCCCTTCAGCCTTACGGAATGGCTGAGCCGAATTTAAAACTGAGATGCTGTCCGGTGAACAAGAATCATGTTTATCCCGCTCACAACCGCATATGCCCCTGGTGCATGAATCAGCAGGAAGCGTAGAAGGATGGACTATTGTTGGGAAATCAGGTAAAGGAGGCAGAAATTATGTTTTCGAAAAAAAGGCAAAACTCGGAGCCTAACAAGAACGAGGAAACAGATAAAGAAATCTCTTCAAAGAGTGCATCAGCAGGAGAAACTACTTCGGGGGGAGCGTCAGAAAACCCCTCAGAAGAAGTCTCTGTGAAGGAAGAAGCAAAAGCGGTTCCCCCCGGGCAAAAGCCAGCAGGAGAAACTCCTTCGGGGGGAGTGTCAGAAAACCCCTCAGAAGAAGTCTCGGAAGAAACATTAACGGTAGAAATCTCTCCGGAGAAAGGGCTAGAAGAGGTTCCTTCCGGGCAAAAGCCAGCAGGAGAAACTCCTTCGGGGGGAGTGTCAGAAAACCCCTCAGAAGAAGTCTCGGAAGAAACATTAACGGTAGAAATCTCTCCGGAGAAAGGGCTAGAAGAGGTTCCTTCCGGGCAAAAGCCAGCAGGAGAAACTACTTCGGGGGGAGTGTCAGAAAACCCCTCAGAAGAAGTCTCGGAAGAAATATTAACGGTAGAAATCTCTCTGGAGAAAGGGCTAGAAGAGGTTCCTTCCGGGCAAAAGCCAGCAGGAGAAACTCCTCCGGAGGAAGTGCCGGAAAATGAGTGCGTGCCTTTTGTGGGAATGAGAAAGGGTATCACATACTGGGGATTCTCCCAAAAAGGGGAGTCCCATAAAAATAACGGACTGCCCTGTCAGGACTGCTGCCAGGTTCTTGTTTCTGGAGATGATACTCCGATCATTATCGCGGTCATCGCGGATGGCGTCGGAAGCTGCGCTCTGTCTCATTACGGAGCGGAAACCGCCGTGAAATCATCAGCCGAATTTCTGAAAAAAAAGCTGGATGCCTGCCCGGATAAAAAATTCGAGGACAGAGAGATCGGGAATTTATTAAGAGAGGCAATGCAGTGCGCGTATGATTCTGTACAGAAGATGGCAGAAAAGATGGATCAGCTGGAATATTCCTTTCAGTCGACCCTGACGATCGCAATCTATAACGGAACCGATCTTTATATATCACACGCAGGTGACGGCGGTGTGGTCGCGCTTACGGAAGAAAGAAAGCTGGAACTGGTCACATCCAGGATCAAAGGAGAGGAGGCAGGCAGCGTTTATCCGCTGCAGGCCGGCTCCGGATGCTGGCAGGTATTCAAAGTGAGTTCTCATGTAAACGGATTTGTCATGGCTACGGACGGCGTACTGGACAAGTTTGTCCAGGGTGAAAAAGTAGGAAACGGAGTGTATTATCCGTTTATTCAGCCTGCGTTTGAGGTGAAACAGAAGGAGCGCAGAGATGTGGAAGAGACCGCGAACTTTTATTATAATTACATGGCCGGAGAGGAATACCGGAAAGCGGTTACAGATGATCTGACGCTGGTGGTGGTAACAAACCGGAGAGAGTTGAAGAGTAAAAAGAATTTTCCGGTGTTTGATGAGAAAGCGTTTTACATGAAAATCAGGGAATATCAGGCAAAAATAAAAAGGGCTCTGTATCCGGTCTGCCCTCACTGCGGCGGCCGCATCGCTTCGGATTATAAATACTGCCCGAACTGCGGGAAACAGCTGCTGATGTTATAAAATGTTATAAACTGAATGGCACCCCCGTGTCATTAATAAGGACATGAATATTTATATAATAGCTGGATTTCTTTCACAACCTGTGCTATACTGAAAAATAGTTATTTTCGACAAAAGAGCGGAGAGATCCGCCGGATTTATACGCAAATTGTCCTGCGTAGGGCATGGGGGTTTACAATGAGGAAAGTACGGCAGCTGAGTTTTCGTAAATTTGTGGGGACGCTGGTGGCATTTCTTATATTCATGATTGTCAGTATTCTGGTCTTCTTCTACTGTGTGCAGAGAAAAGCGGAGAAAAATGTCACGCTTGAGATTATGAAGAATGTGGAACGGCAGGGCTATCATTTTGAACTGATCATTAATCTGCAGTACGGCTATCTCGAGGGACTTGCCGATTATATCGGACAGCAGGAGGAGCTGGTCACAGAGGACACGCTCCGCCTTATGGAAGACCTGAAGAAAAAATGCAACCTTGAATACATCATTGTATACGATAAAGACGGACAGGGCACGTATGATAACGGCGAGCACGGTTCCGGCGCGGACAAGGAATATTTCCGGAAAGCGGCCGGCGGCGCGCGCGCCCTGAGCGATCCTGTCGTCAGCCCGATTGACGGGGAGACGAGAATCGTGCTTGGGGTTCCGATCCGCTCAAATGGAGAGATCAGAGGCGTGCTCGGGGGAGCGTTCAGCGTGGACGCGCTGAAGCAGATTCTTTTCCAGTCCGCGTATGACGGGGAAGGCTTTTCCGTTATCGTGAAGGAAGACGGGAGCATTGTCTATCAGGAGGACAGCAAAAACTATAAGGGCCTTGTGCCGGAGGACAACTTCTTTGAATACTACGAGAAGCTGTGGCTTTATGATGACGGCAGGATCACGGACGTAAGCGAGGACTTCCGGAACAGAAAGAGCGGCTATGTGAAGGTGCGGGATGACGGAAAAGTCCGCTATCTGGTTTACGCGTCGCTGGGGCTGAGCGACTGGAAATTCTGCTATATCGTGCCCGTCAAAAAGGCGGAGGGCGCGTACAGCTTCATCCGGTTTTATGAGGTGATTCTGTCCGTGGTGCTGTTTCTGGGAATCGCCGTTCTGTTCGCGTTTGTCTGGTGGGAGAATTTCAAACGGCAGAGAGAGCTTCTTGCTTCGGCCCGGACGGATGACCTGACCGGCGCGTGCAACAAAAAGCGGACGGAGGATGAGATCGGAGAATGGATGGATTCGGCCCCGCCGGATATGCTGCAGGCGTTTTTGATGCTGGATATCGATGAGTTTAAGAAGGTCAATGATAAGTACGGCCATGCGGCCGGCGATGAGGCGCTTCGGAAAGTCGGACTGCTGCTGCGCAGGGAATTCAGGGACGTGGATATCATCGGCCGGGTCGGCGGCGACGAGTTTGTCGTGCTGATGAAGAATGTCTCGCAGATGGATATCGTGACACAGCGCGCGGACTGCCTCTGCAGATCAGCGGCTCAGGTGGAGATCTCAGGGGCGCCGGACTGCAGGATCACATTGAGCATCGGCATCGCCTGTGCGCCTGAGAACGGGAGAAGCTACCGGGAGCTGTATAAACGGGCGGACCGGGCGCTGTACCGGTCGAAAGAAAACGGAAGAAACAGATATACGGTATACGGAACAGAGCGGGATTAAGCTCCTTTCCGGGTTAAAAATGCCTTCGTTTTTATCGGAGGCATTTTTTGCTGGTATAAATCGCGAATTGGTGCTATGATAAAAAAGATTGCGTGTCATGATTCCGGATTTCTGTGCAGAGACTTCTTTATGGGACAATGAACACGCGGACCGCAGCGAAAATTTCTGAAAAGGGTGATATTGTATGGGACATTTGACCACAAGGGATGCTTACAAAAGTCTGGAAGAGAGAATCAACTGGTTTACACAGGGCGCTCCGCCGTCGGAGACTCTGTATAAGATTCTCCAGGTGCTGTATACGGAGCGGGAGGCGAAATGGGTGTCGCTTCTCCCGGTGCGCCCGTTTACGCTGAAGAAGGCGGCGCGGATCTGGGGGACGACGGAAGCGAAGGCAGAGAAGGTGCTGGATCATCTCTGCGACAAGGCTCTGCTGGTGGACTCGGAGTATCACGGGCAGCGGCAGTTTGTGATGCCGCCGCCAATGGCGGGATTTATCGAGTTCGCGCTGATGCGGACAAGGGGAGACATTGACCAGAAATATCTGGCGGAGCTCTATTACCAGTATATGAATGTCGAGGAAGACTTTGTGAAGGACCTGTTCTTCGCGACGGAGACAAGGCTGGGCCGCGTTTACGTGCAGGAGCCTGTGCTGACGAATGACAAGATGAATCACATCCTTGATTACGAGCGGGCGACGCACATTGTGGAGGAAGCGGAGTATATCGGACTGGGCCTCTGCTACTGCCGTCATAAGGCGTATCACGCGGGTCATCCATGCGAGATCGACGCGCCGTGGGATGTCTGCCTGACATTTGGCAATGTGGCCCGTTCTATAAGCGAGCACGGCGGATACGCGCGGCTGATCTCGAAGGAAGAGGCGATGGATGTGCTGGAGCGCTCCTACGCGAGCAATCTTGTGCAGATCGGCGAGAATGTCCGCGAGAATCCGGCCTTTATCTGCAACTGCTGCGGCTGCTGCTGTGAGGCGCTGCAGGCGGCGCGGAAGTTTGCTCCGATGCAGCCGGTCGCCACGACGAATTATATTCCGAAGGTGTCGCTCGACAAGTGCGTCGGCTGCGGAAAGTGCGCGAAAGTCTGTCCGATCCTGGCGATAAAAGTGGAGGAAAACGCCGGCGCGGAAAACGGGGAGAAGACGACGGCAGGAACCGGGAATGCGGGAACCGGGAATGCGGCAGGCAGCAGGGCACAGGCATCCGGAACAGATGGCGCCGGGGATCAGGCGTCTGCCGGTTCGCAGGCAGGAGCCGCGAAGCCTGCGCGGAAGAAAAAACATGCCGTGGTCGACAGTGAGATCTGTCTTGGATGCGGCGTATGCGCGCGCAACTGCCCGACAGGAGCGATCGAGCTGGAACGCCGTCCGATACAGGTTATTACACCGGTGAACAGCACGCATCGTTTTGTGCTGCAGGCGATCGAAAAAGGCACGCTGCAGAATCTTATCTTTGATAACCAGGCGTTTGCGAACCACAGGGCGATGGCGGCTGTGTTCGGAACAATCCTGAAGCTTCCGCCGATGAAGCAGGCGCTTGCCAGCAAACAGTTTAAGTCGGTATATCTGGACAGACTGCTGAGCATGCAGAAGAAAAAACCGGCCAGAAAAGAATAAGGGGGACAGAGTATGGTAGAAACCTGGGATATTACAATCCCGGAGCTGACAGGTGATAAGACACGCAAAGCGTATCTTTATCTTCCGGAATCCTACAGATATTATGAAGATTATTATCCGGTTCTTTATATGTTTGACGGACACAACGTATTTTTCGATGAGCACGCGACATACGGCAAGAGCTGGGGTATGAAGGAGTATATGGATTATACGAGTACGCAGATGATCATCGCGGCCGTGGAGTGCAATCACAGTCCGGATCACGGCAGACTCAGAGAGTATTCTCCGTTTGATTTTGATGATCCGGAGTACGGTCCGATGAAGGGGCTCGGGAAGATCACAATGGACTGGATGGTTCACACGTTCAAGAAGGAGATTGATGAAAATTTCCGTACGCTTCCGGGCCGGGAGACGACATTCATCGCGGGAAGCTCAATGGGAGGGCTGATGAGCCTGTACGCAGTGATCGCGTATAATCAGTACTTTTCGCGTGCCGCGGCGCTTTCTCCGTCAGTCTGGGTCGACGACAACCGGATCGAACAGATGATCCGCGGCGCAAAGCTCGCGCCGGACACGCTGGTTTATCTGGATTACGGTTCACGGGAGATTCACAATCACCCGTATATGCGGAGGCAGTTCCGGGAAGTGACGCGCATGCTGCTTGAACGTGATATCTGGGTGGAAAGCCGTATCGTGCCGAACGGCGAACATTGCGAGGCATGCTGGGAGCGGCAGGTTCCGTTTTTTATGGACGCGCTGCTGTATGATGAAGGGGAGTGACGGGATCGGGTCTGAAACACCTCAGATTCTTCCGTTTTTCCGTGAAAACGGCGCCTTTCCGATATTTCCGGACTCTGATGCCGTGTTCTTCCGCCAAACTTGGAACGCGCGGCTTTTCGGCCCGGCATCAGCAGGATATCAAAAGATATCAAAACAAGATTAAGAAACAAAACGCATAAGGATGAGACAACATGAAAACCACATACTTAAAAGATTACAGTCCCTCGCTGGGACGGGACATGGAATGTAAGATTTACGGGCATGCGGGGAAACCGGTACTGTTCATTCCGTGTCAGGACGGAAGATTTTATGACTTTGAAAATTTTGGCATGGCGGATGTATGGGCTCCGTGGATTGAGTCCGGCCAGGTGATGGTGTTCGCGATTGACACGATGGATCAGGAAACCTGGTCAAACCAGTGGGGCGACCCGAGATGGAGAAGCGAGCGGCATGAGCAGTGGATGAGCTATATCACGAATGAGATGGTGCCGTTCATGCAGTCTGTGGCGAATGAGTGGAACGGCTGGGACGGCTATCCGGGAATCCTCGTATTCGGGGCGAGCCTTGCGGCGCTGCATGCGGTGAATCTGTATCTGCGCAGACCGGATCTGTTTGACGGTCTTCTGGCGCTGAGCGGCATCTACACGGCGGAGTACGGGTTCGGCTCTTACATGGATGATCTGCTCTATCTGAATTCTCCGGTGCATTATGTGCCGAATATGCCGGAAGATCATCCGTATATCGGGCTTTACAATCAGAAAAAAGCGGTGATCTGTGTGGGACAGGGGGCCTGGGAGGTGCCGTCTTCCACGAGGGAGCTGGACGCGGCGCTCAAATCCAAAGGGATCAATATCTGGGTTGATTACTGGGGATATGACTGTTCGCATGACTGGTACTGGTGGTTCCGTCAGGTAGAGTATTTTCTGCCGTTCCTGCTGGAGGATGAGGAAGGCTGAAAACGCAAAGAAACATGAAAGAAATTAAAAAGCGAAAGGAAACAAAAAGGTATAAGCTATGAAAAACGTTATTTTTATCTCACCAAATTTCCCGACAAATTACTGGCAGTTCTGCAGGGAACTGAAGAAAAACGGAATGAACGTGCTCGGTATCGGAGATCAGCCGTATGACGAACTGACGCAGAATCTGAAGGACAGCCTGAATGAATACTATAAAGTAAGCAATCTTGAAAATGAGGATGAGGTGTACAGAGCGGTGGCCTTCTTTATTTTCAAGCACGGACGTATTGACTGGCTGGAATCCAACAATGAGTACTGGCTGGAGAGAGACGCGAAGCTCCGCACGGATTTCAATATCACGACAGGCTTTCAGACGAAAGACATGCCGCGCATCAAGTACAAATCAAAGATGAAAGAGTACTATAAGCGCGTAGGACTTCCGGTGGCGCGCTACCATATGGTGGATACCCTGGAAGGCTGCACGGAATTTGTGGAGAAGGTCGGATATCCCGTGGTGGCAAAGCCGGACAACGGCGTCGGCGCTTCCCATACATTTAAAATCGGGGATAAAAAAGATCTGGAAGAGTTTTTCAAGCTGAAATGGCCCGAGACACAGTATATCATGGAAGAATTCGTGGACGGCGAGGTCAATTCCTATGACGCGATCATTGACTCGAACGGCGAGCCGATGTTTGAAACAGGAAACGTGACGCCGACCTCGATCATGGACATTGTGAACAACAACGACAATTCCCTGTTTTACATTCTGAAAGACCTGCCGGATGACACGAGAGAAGCCGGAAGAAAGACGGTGAAAAGCTTTGACGTGCGGAGCCGCTTCGTGCACTTTGAGTTTTTCCGCCTGCTCAAAGATCAGGAGGGACTCGGAAAGAAGGGCGATCTTGTGGCGCTCGAGGTAAACATGCGTCCGAGCGGCGGTGTGACGCCGGATATGATCGACTTCGCGCACAGCACGGATGTGTATAAGATCTGGGCGGATATGATCGCGTTCGACCGCTCGACGATGCCGGTCGGCGAGCACGCGTACTGCGCGTTTGCCGGACGGCGCGACGGCAAGGACTTCACCATGAGCCACGCGGAGATCGTGGAGAAATACGGCAGCCGCATGAAGATGATGGAGCGGATCCCGGACGTTCTCTCCGGTGCGATGGGCAACCAGATGTATGTGGCGGTGTTCGATACAAGAGAGCAGCTGGATGAGTTCTACGGAGATATTCTGAACTGTAAGTGATCGGGAAAGGCCGCATTCAGTTTCAAAATTTTTTACTAATAAAAGCATTATTATCCGGCTGTCTGCGGGCGGCCGGATATTTTGCGTGACGCGTTCGCGGCAAAGAGAGAAACGCCTTATGGAAAGGAGTAAATCTCCACCGCAACCAGTTTGTGGGAGAAGGCATGCAGGATGAAAACGGACTTTGTGGTCCTGGCATGAAAAGCGGGAAAAAAGCATCCCCCAACCCCGCCTGTCCAACTGTATCCGTCCATCAAATTCATGGAAAAGTCAGAGATTACTGTAAAGCATTAAATTTTCAAGGTCCGGTGGGGAAGTCAGGCATGGATTACTCCATGTTTTGACCCCAGCATCATGACATTGGGGAGTGAACAGTAACCATGTCCGAGGGGGGTCATTCATCGTTTGCGATATTTCGTTGTAAATGATTTCTTTTCATGGTACAATCAATGTACAGAACAGGCAGAAAGGAAGTCCTGCGTATGCCGCGTAAATTCAATATCACAGGTATCTGTATCCCGTCAAAACATTATATGGTGGACATGAGCGCCGCCATAGAGCAGATTGAAAACAGATTTATACGGCAAGGTGAATATTTCACGATTAACCGCGCCAGACAGTATGGGAAGTCTACGATACTGGAACTTCTTTACCGAAAACTGAAAGATCAGTATATCGTGATAGATATGAGCTTTGAGGCGGCCGACGACTGCTTTGTTTCCATGTATGCGATGGCGCAGGGATTTGTCAATAAAGCATCCAGAGCTTTGCGGGAGACGCAGGGAGTTTCAGAAGATCTGATAAAACTATGGGATCAGCCGGTTTCCCGCGAATGGCCTCTGGACAGTCTTAGTAATAAGATTTCTGATTTCTGCCGTCTGGCGGACAGAAAGGTTGTACTTTTGGTCGATGAAGTGGACAGGGCGGCTGATAATCAGATATTTTTAAATTTTCTGGGACTTTTGCGGGAACGGTATCTCCGCCGGGCGGCGGGCCGCGGAGACACATTTCAGAGTGTTGTGCTGGCGGGTGTGCATGATATCCGCAACCTGAAGATGAAACTGCATCCCGGTCAGGAACAGAGTTATAATAGTCCCTGGAATATTGCGGCTGAATTTAATGTCGATATGAGTCTTTCCAGAGATGGTATACACAGTATGCTGACAGATTATGACATGGATCATCATACCGGGGCGGATATGGACGCGGCGGCTGATATGATTTATGAATACACCCGCGGTTATCCGTTTCTGGTATCCTATATCTGCAAAAAAGTGGATGAGGAAATTGCCGGCAGCAGAGGTTTTCCAGATTACACCGCCGCATGGTCGCGGGAAGGTATCCTGGAAGCGGTTAAGCTGCTGGTTAAAGGTCCCAATACGCTTTATGATGATATGATCAAACATATCTCGGATCACCAGGATCTGCGGGAAATGCTGAATAATATTTTGTTTGAAGGTCAGAAGTATCCATATCAGGAGTATGATAAGGCTGTAAGTATAGGCAGAATGTTTGGCTTTGTCACGGAAAGAGACGGTATGGTAACGGTGGCCAATCGGATTTTTGAGAGTCAGATTTATAATTATTTTCTGTCAGAGGA
>CANRGB010000016.1 GCA_947630005.1 uncultured Lachnospiraceae bacterium | reverse complement strand
GTCCACCGGAAGCAGGAAGCTTATCTATGGAAACAAAAAAAAGGACACTTATTGGGGTGTTAATCTGATAACGTGGGAGGGAGAAAACAATCTCGGTAAAATACTAATGAAAATACGAAACAAACTGACAGGAGGTAATAACCATGAAGTATAATGTTGATTTGATACGCGAGAGATATAATCGCGGGGAGGAGCTTGAATTTATTTTCTTTTGGGGACATACGTCAAAGCCCGGGAAAATCAAGAAGTCATGCCTGAGTCAATGGTATGACTGCCGTTTTGAAAAAGACGGAGTTCTGTATCATACCACAGAGCAGTATATGATGTCTCAAAAAGCGCTTTTGTTCGGCGACGCCGAAACATTTGAGAAGATAATGGCTTCGGATAATCCCAGGGACTATAAGGCTTTGGGGCGTGAGGTAAAGAATTTTAAGCCTGAAACGTGGGACGCAAAAAAATATGAAATTGTTCTTGCGGGAAACATTCTGAAGTTTTCGCAGAACAAGGAGCTGAAAACCTTCCTCCTCGAAACAGGCGACAAAGTTCTTGTCGAGGCCAGCCCTTATGACGGCATCTGGGGAGTCTGCCTTGCGATGGACAATCCCCTGATCGCCAATCCGAACAACTGGAACGGAGAAAATCTTTTGGGCTTTGCACTTATGGAGACGAGAGATATTCTTAGAAACGCAGATTAGATGTAAATAAATTATTACTTGAAACTTCAGGGGCATTGCATCTGAATAGAAAGCATTGTAAAAGGTATAGATAATGAAAAGAACAAATTTTACTAACCTTTAGTTAAAGCGAAGAGGAACAGGCATATGGAATTTAAACTACACAGCGAATACCAGCCCACCGGAGACCAGCCTCAGGCGATCGAAAAGCTGGTTCAGGGCTTCAGGGAAGGTAATCAATGTCAGACTTTGCTGGGCGTGACGGGCTCGGGCAAGACGTTTACGATGGCGAACGTGATCCAGGCGCTGAACAAGCCGACTTTGGTGCTTGCGCACAATAAGACGCTCGCGGCGCAGCTGTACGGGGAGTTCAAGGAGTTCTTCCCGGAGAACGCGGTGGAGTATTTTGTGTCCTATTATGATTATTATCAGCCGGAGGCGTATGTGCCGTCCTCGGATACGTATATTGCGAAGGATTCCGCGATCAATGATGAGATTGACCGGCTGCGGCTCTCCGCGACGGCTTCTCTGGTTGAGCGGAAGGATGTCATCATTGTATCGAGCGTTTCCTGTATTTACGGGATCGGCAGCCCGGCAGATTACAAGGAGCTGGTCGTCTATCTGCGGCAGGGTCAGGAGCGCGACCGGGACGAGGTCATGCGCGCGCTGATTGATATTCAGTATGAGCGGAATGAGATGGATTTCCACCGCGGCACGTTCCGGGTTCACGGGGATGTACTGGAGATCTTTCCAGCGAATACGGATGATTACGCATATAGGGTGGAATTTTTCGGGGATGAGATCGACCGGATCACGGAGATCGATGTGCTGACCGGGGCGGTCAAAAAGCGCCTGGAGTTTATCGCGGTGTTCCCCGCTTCTCACTATGTTGTGCCGATGGAGAAGATTCTCGAGGCGTGCCGCGCGATCGAGGACGAGCTGGAGGAGCGCGTCGCATATTTTAAGAGCGAGGATAAGCTTCTGGAGGCGCAGAGAATTGCCGAGCGGACGAATTTTGACGTGGAAATGCTGCGCGAGACGGGATTCTGTTCGGGGATCGAGAACTATTCGCGTCATCTGGCCGGACTTCCGGCGGGGGCGACGCCGATGACGCTGATGGATTACTTTGGGGACGAGTTTCTTCTTATTATAGATGAGTCTCACAAGACGATTCCGCAGGTACGAAGCATGTACGCCGGCGATCAGTCGCGCAAGACGACGCTGGTGGATTACGGGTTCCGACTGCCGTCAGCGAAGGACAACCGCCCCTTGAATTTCGAGGAATTTGAGAGTAAAATTGATCAGATCCTGTTTGTCTCGGCGACGCCGGGAGAGTATGAGGAGCAGCACGAGCTTCTGCGTGCGGAGCAGATCATCCGTCCGACCGGACTGCTCGATCCGTTTGTCGAGGTGCGCCCGGTTGAGGGACAGATCGACGATCTGATCGGTGAGATCAACAAAGAGACGGCGGCCGGGAACAAAGTGCTGGTTACGACTCTGACGAAGCGGATGGCGGAGGATCTGACCGACTATATGAAGGAAGTCGGGATCCGGGTGCGCTATCTCCATTCGGATATCGATACGCTGGAACGGACGGAGATTATCCGGGATATGCGTCTTGATGTATTTGATGTGCTTGTCGGCATCAACCTGCTCAGGGAAGGCCTTGATATTCCGGAGATTTCGCTTGTCGCGATCCTGGACGCGGACAAGGAGGGCTTTCTGCGTTCCTCGGTGTCGCTGATCCAGACGATCGGGCGCGCCGCGCGAAACGCACAGGGGCACGTTATCATGTATGCCGATATGATGACGGATTCCATGAAGATCGCGATCGAGGAGACGAAGCGCCGCCGCGAGATTCAGAAAGTCTATAATCAGGAGCATGGGATTACGCCGACGACGATCAAAAAGGCGGTGCGCGACCTCATCAGCATCTCGAAGGAGATTGCCGAGGAGGAACAGAAAATGGAGAAGGATCCGGAGTCCATGGACCGCAGGGAGCTGGAGAAGCTGATCGCAGATGTCCAGAAGCAGATGAAGAAGGCGGCGTCGGAGCTGAATTTCGAGGCGGCTGCCGAGCTGCGTGATCAGATGATAACTCTGAAGAAGCATCTGCAGGACCTGGATTCCTGAGAGTTGTAAAGTCTGAACTGCGGAATGGATTTTCGGGCAGTTTGTCCGGAAATTCCAGGAATTGTGGTGGTGAGATACTGCCTGTTCATGCTCCGCAGGAAAGTGAAATCTGTATGCGTTTGACAAATGCCGGGAGGGCATAAAGGAAAGGAGAGAAGAACATGGCAGGGTTTATTCCGTGGGCTTTGCTGGGGTGCGTGTTTATCGGTTTTGGAGTCCGCTGTTTTTTCAGCAGAAAGCCGGTTGGTTTCTGGGCAAACGCGAAGATGTTTGAGGTGACTGACACAGGAAAGTATAATCGCGCGATGGGAAAACTCTGGTGTGTATTTGGATTCCTCTTTGCCTTGCTGGGAATTCCGATGCTGGCGGATCAGAATTCGCCGTTTATTCTGCTTTCGATGATTGGAAGTCTGATCTGGGCAATCTCGTTTATGGCAGTGTATGAACTTGTGATCCGTAAAAAATACCAGAAGCAGCAGTGAGTCAGGTACTTTTCTGACTGCGGTAAATCAGCTGATTTTCGCGGCATTTTCCGGTGTCCATGCAGGTATGGCCGTCCGGTTTGCTGCCCACAGAAATAAACAGAAGGAGAGCAGGAAAATATCATGGACATCTATAAGGATAAAAAAGGACTTATCCGGATCAGGGGAGCGAAGGAGCATAACCTGAAAAATATCAGTCTTGATATACCGAGAAATCAGTTTATTGTGCTGACCGGGCTTTCCGGTTCGGGCAAATCCTCGCTTGCGTTTGATACGATCTATGCGGAAGGACAGCGGCGCTATATGGAGTCGCTGTCCTCCTATGCGCGGCAGTTTCTCGGACAGATGGAGAAACCGGATGTGGAAAGCATAGAGGGGCTTCCTCCGGCAATCTCGATCGACCAGAAATCGACGAACCGCAATCCGCGTTCGACGGTGGGAACGGTGACGGAGATCTACGATTATTTTCGTCTGCTGTACGCGCGTATCGGGATTCCGCACTGTCCGAAATGCGGGAGGGCGATTCAGAAACAGAGTGTGGATCAGATGGTCGATCAGATTCTGGAACTGCCGGAGCGCAGCCGCATTCAGATTCTCGCGCCGGTCGTGCGCGGGCGGAAAGGCGAACATGTCAAGCTTCTGGAACAGGCGAAGCGCAGCGGCTATGTCCGGGTTCTGATTGACGGGAACATGTACGAGCTTTCGGAGGAGATCAAACTTGAAAAGAATATCAAGCATACGATCCAGATCGTGGTGGACCGCCTTGTGGTCAAAGCGGGGATTGAGAAGCGGCTGACGGATTCTCTTGAGACGGCGCTGAATCTGGCGAACGGTCTCGCGGTTGTGGATGTGCAGGATGGAGAATCCATTAATTTCAGCCAGAGCTTTGCCTGCCCGGACTGCGGCGTCGCGATCGAGGAGATTGAACCGAGGAGCTTTTCCTTCAACAACCCGTTCGGGGCCTGCCCGGAGTGTTATGGCCTGGGATACAAGATGGAGTTTGATGAGGATCTGATGATCCCGGATAAATCTCTGAGCATTCTGGACGGAGCGATCACTGTGACAGGCTGGCAGTCCTGCGCGGATCCCGGAAGCTTCACGAGAGCGATCCTTGACGCGCTCGCGAAAGAGTACGGGTTTGATCTCGGCACGCCGTTTCAGGATTATCCGGAACATATCCGCGAGGTGCTGATCCATGGGACAAACGGGCATGAGGTGAAAGTGCATTATAAGGGACAGCGCGGAGTCGGTGTCTATGATGTGGCGTTCGAGGGCCTGATCAAAAATGTGGAGCGCCGTTACCGCGAGACAGGTTCCGATTCCATGAAGCAGGAATATGAAACGTTTATGCGTATCACACCGTGCAGACTCTGCAAAGGACAGCGGCTGAAAAAGTCGGCGCTTGCGGTGACGGTCGGGGACCGGAATATCTACGAGGTTACGGCGATGTCGGTCGGAAATCTTCAGCTGTTTCTGAAAGAGATGAAGCTGACGGACCAGCAGGAGAGGATCGGACACCATGTACTCAAGGAGATCAGCGCGCGGATCGGTTTCCTTGTGGACGTCGGACTGGAATACCTGAGTCTCGCGCGGGCGACCGGAACGCTGTCCGGCGGCGAAGCGCAGAGAATCCGCCTGGCGACGCAGATCGGGTCCGGTCTGGTGGGCGTCGCGTATATTCTCGATGAGCCGAGCATCGGCCTGCATCAGCGGGACAACGACAAGCTGCTCAGGACGCTGAATAATCTGAAAGATCTGGGAAATACTCTGATCGTGGTAGAGCATGATGAGGATACGATGCTGGCCGCCGACTGCGTTATTGATATCGGGCCGGGCGCGGGCGAGCACGGCGGGGAAGTGGTCGCGCAGGGGACGGCAGAGGAAATCATGCAGAATGAAAATTCCATCACCGGCGCATACCTCAGCAGAAGGCTCAGTATCCCGGTTCCGGCGAAGAGGCGAGAACCGACGGGATGGCTGGAGGTGAGAGGCGCGCAGGAGAACAACCTGAAAAAGATCACCGTGCGTTTCCCGCTCGGCGTTATGACCTGTGTGACAGGCGTGTCAGGTTCGGGAAAAAGTTCGCTTGTCAACGAGATCCTGTACAAGCGGCTGGCGCGTGATCTCAACCGTGCGCGCACGATTCCGGGAAAGCACACGGAAATGATCGGGATCGAGCAGCTGGACAAGGTGATCAGTATCGATCAGTCGCCGATCGGGAGGACGCCCCGTTCCAACCCGGCGACCTACACCGGGGTTTTCGACCAGATCCGCGATCTGTTCGCGGCGACGGCGGACGCGAAAGCGCGCGGATACAAAAAGGGCCGTTTCAGCTTCAATATCAAGGGCGGACGCTGTGAATCCTGCGGCGGAGACGGCATCCTCAAGATTGAGATGCATTTTCTTCCGGATGTCTATGTTCCCTGCGAAGTCTGCCACGGCAGACGTTACAACCGGGAGACGCTGGAGGTCAAATACAAGGGGAAATCCATCTACGACGTGCTGGAGATGACCGTGGAAGAAGCCCTGAAATTTTTTGATCATGTGCCTTCGATCCGCAGAAAGATCGAGACGCTTTACGACGTCGGCCTCTCCTATATCAAGCTGGGACAGCCGTCGACGACTCTCTCCGGCGGCGAGGCGCAGAGAATCAAGCTTGCCGCGGAGCTCAGCCGCAGGAGTACCGGCCGCACGGTCTATATTCTGGACGAGCCGACAACCGGCCTTCATTTTGCGGATGTACACAAGCTTGTGGATATTCTGCGCAGGCTTGCGGAGGGCGGAAACACCGTGATCGTGATCGAGCATAATCTCGATGTCATAAAGACCGCCGATTATATCATTGATATCGGACCGGAGGGCGGGGACCGCGGCGGAACAGTCATCGCTTTCGGCACCCCGGAGGAGGTGGCGGATAATCCGCAGTCCTATACCGGACAGTATGTGAAAAAATATCTTGAGCGGGAAAAAATACAGTAAACTTTCATGCCCTGCGAGGCAGGGCAGTACCATGGATGAAAGTCCACGGATTGCTTCGTGCTTGCGCACTCCCGCGGTCTGCGCTGCGCTTCGGTCGGTGCTAAGCGAACGTCCACTGGACGTTCAGCACCCTTTGCCATGTATGAGCAAATCGTGCCACTCACATTTGTTCGTGTCACTGTTTTGCTCATACATGGCAGCGTCTCTTATGCATAGTCAGTCTGGCAGATAAATCTGCCACCTGCCTCTGCATAGAGACAGAGCTTTCACAGTAAGAAAAAGCCTGACTTGCGTCAGGCTTTTTCCGGAAAGAGAAAAATTTGGGTTGAAAAATGTTTGCCTTGTGCATGAGACCCCACTCACACACGAAAATATTTGAGGGAGTACTTGGCAGCGTGTGGGGGCTGCCAAGTGTGAGTTATGAAATATTAGCCCTTCAGCTAATATGCTATTATCATACAGGACAAATGTGATTAAAATGTGTTCAATTTATAAAGAAAGAGGAAAAATAGTTAAGAAATAATTTAGTGAATTCCCATTTGGAAATAACCATGATACAATGGGGAAAGATAAAGTCAGAACAATGAATAGGGAAAGGGGTTTTCTGTATGGCGGCGTCGGATGTCGGGATTGATCTGGGAACTGCGAGCATACTGGTATATGTGAGAGGAAAGGGAGTTGTTTTAAAAGAGCCGTCGGTTGTGGCGTATGACCGGGACACGAACAGGATCAAGGCAATCGGGGAGGAAGCGCGCCTGATGCTGGGGAGAACGCCGGGAAACGTGATTGCGGTTCGGCCGATGCGCAAAGGCGTCATCTCAGATTATACCGTGACGGAGCAGATGCTGAAATATTTTATCCAGAAAGCGATCGGAAAGATGTCGTTCCGCAAGCCGCGGGTAAGCATCTGTGTGCCGAGCAGCGTGACGGAAGTGGAAAAAAAGGCGGTGGAGGACGCGACTTATCAGGCAGGCGCGCGGGAAGTGCATATCATAGAGGAGCCGATTGCGGCCGCGATCGGAGCGGGGATCGATATCTCGCGGCCGTGCGGCAATATGATCGTGGATATCGGAGGCGGGACGAGCGACATCGCGGTGATATCGCTTGACGGGATTGTCGTCAGCACCTCGATCAAAGTGGCGGGCGATGATTTTGACGACGCCATCGTAAAATATGTCAGGAAAAAATACAACCTGATGATCGGGGAACAGACCGCAGAGGAAATTAAGATCACGATCGGAACCGCGTTTGAGAAACCGGAGCCGAAAGTGATGGAAGTCAAAGGGCGGGATCTTGTGACGGGACTTCCCAAGACGATCCGTGTCACTTCGGAGGATACAAGGGACGCGCTCAAAGAGGTGACAAGCCAGATTGTTGACGCGGTACACAGCGTTCTCGAGCGCACGCCTCCGGAGCTTGCCGCCGATGTGGTGGACCGCGGAATCGTCCTGACGGGCGGAGGATCGCTTCTTTCCGGACTTGAGGAGCTGATCGAAGCGCATACGGGGATCAACACGGTAACGGCGGAGGATCCGATGACCGTCGTTGCGGTCGGCACCGGTAAATTTGTCGAGCTGACCGCAAACAACGGCAGGATACAGGAGAACTGATCATATATGGAGAAACTGAGAGGATATGTGGATCACATTATTTTCCGGAACGAGGAAAGCGGCTATACGGTGCTTGTGCTCTCCTCGGGACAGGAAGAGATCACATGTGTCGGAATATTTTCCTATATTAATGAAGGGGAACTGATCGAGGCGCAGGGGCAGTACGTTTCCCACGCCGTATATGGAAAGCAGTTCAGGGCGGAGAGCTTTGAGGTGAAGCAGCCGGAGGATGAGCAGTCGATCGAGCGGTATCTGGGTTCCGGCGCGGTCAAAGGAGTCGGCAAGGCTCTCGCGGCGCGCATTGTCCGGGAATTTCACGACGACACGTTTCGGATCATCGAGGAGGAGCCGGAGCGTCTCGCGGAGGTCAAAGGGATCAGTCCCAAAAAGGCGCGGGAGATCGCGGAACAGATCTATGAAAAGCGGGATATGCGGCAGGCGATGATCTTTCTGCAGCAGTATGGGATCAGTACCGCTCTGAGTGTCAGGATCTATCAGAAATACGGCGCGGATATTTACAAAGTGATCCGGGAAAATCCGTATCGCCTCGCAGATGACATTGAGGGGGTCGGCTTTCGGATCGCGGACGGGATCGCGAAACGTGCGGGAATCCGTCCGGATTCAGAATACCGCGTAAAATGCGGAATCCTGTACGCGCTGCGCCAGTCGTCCTCGGACGGTCATGTTTATCTTCCGCAGGAAGAACTGATGCGAAAGACAGAGGAACTGCTGGGAACGCCGCCGGAGGATCCGGAGCGGTACCTAATGGATCTCGCGATTGAGCGCCGGATTGTTATAAAGGAAGAGCAGGAGAAGAAGCTGATCTATGGGGCGTCTGCCTACCGGATCGAACTGAATACGGCGCGCATGCTCAGTGAACTGAACATCAGCGCTTCGGTCGATGAGAAGCTGGTTCTCCGGAAGATTTCCGGAATCGAGCGGGCTTCGTCGACGCATCTGGACGAAATGCAGCGTCTGGCGGTGGTTGAGGCGGTCCGCTGCGGCCTTCTTGTGATCACAGGTGGTCCCGGAACCGGAAAGACGACGACGATAAACACGCTGATCTCTTATTTCAGGTCGGAAGGCCTTGACATCCTGCTGGCGGCCCCGACAGGAAGAGCCGCGAAAAGGATAACGGAGGCAACCGGCTATGAGGCAAAGACAATACACCGGATGCTTGAGATTTCCGCGGGGAAGGAAGGAAACTCCGGGAAGTTTGCGCGCGGCGCGGGAAATCCGCTCGAGGCGGATGTGATCATCGTGGATGAAATGTCGATGGTGGACATCTATCTGATGCACGCGCTGCTGACCGCGGTCGCGGTCGGAACCAGGCTGATCATGGTCGGGGATGTAAACCAGCTGCCGTCGGTGGGCCCGGGCAGTGTGCTCAAGGATATCATTTTTTCCGGACAGATCCGGGTGGTCCGGCTGAACAGGATTTTCAGACAGGCATCGGAAAGCGATATTATCGTAAACGCTCACAGGATCAACCGCGGAGAACAGGTTCCTCTTGACAACAAAAGCAGGGATTTTTTCTTCTTAAAAAGGCAGGATGTGAATGTGATCATCAGCATTGTGATCCAGCTCGTGCGGGACAAAATGCCGCGCTATGTGAATGCGTCGGTATATGATATTCAGGTGCTGACGCCGATGCGCAAGGGACTGCTCGGCGTGGAACGGCTCAACCGGATCCTTCAGGAATATCTGAATCCTCCGTCCGGAGATAAGGCGGAGCATGAACATGGAGATCTGCTGTTTCGCGAAGGCGACAAGGTCATGCAGATCAAAAATAACTACCAGACCGAATGGGAGATCCGCGGGAAGCATGGAACTGCCGTTGAGAAGGGACTTGGCATCTTCAACGGAGACATGGGAATCATCCGGGAGATCAATTCCATCCTGGAGCGCGTTACGGTGGAGTTTGACGACCACCGTATGGTGGAGTATCCGTTTTCCGGGCTGGATGAACTGGAACTTTCCTATGCCGTAACGATACATAAATCGCAGGGCAGTGAGTACCCCGCGGTTGTGATTCCGCTTCTGGCGGGGCCTAGAATGCTGATGAACCGGAATCTTTTGTACACGGCGGTGACGAGGGCGCGCAAATGCGTGACTCTGGTCGGAGACGACGTCACGTTCCGGCAGATGATCGGAAATACGATGGAGCAGCGCCGATATACGACTCTGGCCCAGAGAATCCGGGAAATGAGCAGTCCGGAATCAGACAGCGAAAACGTCTGATCGGCCGTTTTGCCGTTTGGCGGAGCCGGAGCATGGCAAAGAGCAGGCCGGTATCTGCTGTATGGATGAGAGTACGGCAGATCAGCGGTTCAAATACAGAAAACGGCGCCGGGTGTGTGAGACGGCGCCAAAAGGGAGACGGGCAGAAAAGGTCTGCTGTTGAGAGAAAAAAATTTATTATCAGGTCAGAAAGAAAAAGAACTGTCATTAAATCAAAAGGGAATCCGATTCGCGAAACAGGCGGTAAAATCCGCGGCCGGTCTTCTGTATCCTCCGCGATGTCCTCTGTGCGACCGGATCATTCCGCTTGGGAAAGGACGCGTATGCGGGGAATGTCAGAGGAAGCTGCCGTGGATCGTGCAGCCTTACTGCCTGCGGTGCGGAAAGACGCTTGACTCTCTGGAGAAGGAGTACTGCAGGGACTGCCTTTCGCATCCCCACGAGTTTACGCAGGGAATCGCCGCGTTTCGCTATGAAAAAGCGATGCGCGTTTCCATCCGGCGCATGAAGTTTTCCAACCGGCGGGAGTATCTGGATTTTTACGCGGAGGCCATGGTTTTCCGGGCGGGGAAATGGCTTCCTTTGTGGAAGCCCGAGCGGATCATTCCGGTTCCGATGCACTGGATGAAAAAGAACCGGAGAGGATATAATCAGTCGGAACTGCTCGCGAAGAAAATCGGGGAACTCACCGGGATTCCCGTTCTGTATCACGCGGTTCGGAAACTGCGCAGCACAAAGGACCAGAAAGAACTGTCCGGACAGGAGAGAAGAAGCAATCTGAAGGATGCGTTTGAGGTATCCGGCGGCCTTTCCGGCATAAAGTCCGTACTCGTTATAGACGATGTCTATACGACCGGAAGCACAATGGACGAGATCAGCCGCACACTGAAATGTGCCGGGGTAAGGAATGTGTTTTTTCTGGTGGCCGCGCACAGATGAATATATGACCGGAAAAGAAAAAAGATGGTATGCACGGACAAAAATGTGTGCTATACTGAACGTATAATTACCGAAAGGAGAATCGGAATGAATAATGTGAGGTTGGTGCTGAGCGGCATCCTGTCCGGGTTCACCCAATCCATGAAGGAAATTACGTTCACGAACGTGCTGGAAATCATCATTCTGGCGTTTTTAGTATACAGTCTTCTGCTCTGGATCAAAAATACGAGAGCGTGGACGCTTCTGAAAGGGATTATGGTTTTGCTGATCTGTGTTTCCGTGATCTATCTCTTTCATATGGAAACACTGATCTATATTGTAAATCATGCGATTGACATAGCGATCATAGCGGTCGTCGTTATTTTCCAGCCTGAGCTGAGGCGGGTTCTGGAACAGCTGGGAGAGAAGCAGATTGTCTCGTCGCTGATTCCTCTGGATTCCGCGCGCGCCGTGACGGAGCGCTTCAGTGACAAGACGGTGAACGAGATCGTAAAGGCTGTCGTGGAGATGGCGCGCGTAAAGACAGGCGCCCTGATCGTGATTGAGCAGGAAGTGACGCTGCAGGAATATGAGCGGACCGGGATCGTTCTTGACTCTGTTGTGAGCAGCCAGCTGCTGATCAATATTTTTGAACATAATACCCCGCTGCACGACGGGGCGGTTCTGGTGAAAGGAAACCGGGTTACCGCGGCGACCTGCTACCTTCCCCTGTCCGACAGCATGTTTCTGAGCAAGGAGCTCGGGACGAGGCACAGAGCGGGGCTTGGCATCAGCGAGGTATCGGATTCTTTTACGATCATTGTGTCGGAGGAGACGGGACATATCTCGGTCGCCTACAAGCGGGAACTGCGGGGACCTGTAACGCCTGAGCAGCTGCGGGAAGAACTGCTGGTCGTACAGAATAAGTCTGTGACACAGAAGAAATTCAGATTATTGAAAGGTTGGGGCAAGGATGAGACATGAGCAGACCGGAAATCTGGGGCGCAGGCTGACCAGAAATCTGGCGTTGAAGGTGCTGTCGCTTGCGGTGGCGGTGCTGATCTGGCTTTTGGTCGCCAATGTGAACAATCCATATGAGTCAATATTGCTGAAAGATGTCAGAGTACAGTTTATGAACGAGGACAGCGTGACTGATATCGACAAAGTGTTTGATGTCATTGAAGGTTCCACGGTCACTTTGAAGGTGACGGAGCGTTCCAGCGTTCTGAAGAGACTGTCCGCGTCGAACTTTACGGTGGTTGCCGATATGGAAGCTCTGACGGATATGAATTCTGTCCCTCTGCACGTCACCTGCGACAACGCGGCTGTCAGCTGGGATGAGATTGAAATTTATCCTTCCGTCATGAAGGTGCAGCTGGAGCAGCTGACGCAGATGGAATTTATGATCACGCTTACCACGAACGGGGAGAGACCCGCGAACGGATATGAGGTCGGTACGATGGAGGTTATACAGGGAAGAACCGTGCAGGTCGCGGGACCGGAAAGTCTCCTGAACAAGATCGGGAAGATCAGCGCGGAAGTAAGCGTTACCGGACTCAGCATGGATCAGACGCGGCAGGTAATCCTGCAGGTGTATGATAAGAACGGCACGAAATTTGATGAAAGTCAGATGGAGCGGATACAGATCAAGGATTCTTCCGGAGTTCTGATCCCGGAGAATAAAGTCAGCGTAAAGATCAGTCTGTGGGAAGTTATGAATGATATCGCCGTCGTGGTGGGAACTTCCGGCGAGCCGGCAGAGGGATACCGGATCACAGGCATCTCCACGGTTCCCGTATCCGTGAGCCTGGTGGGGACTCAGGAAGCGCTGGCGCGGCTGGAAGGAAAGATCGTGCTGGAGGATGCGGTATCGGTAGAGGGTCTGTCCGAGACGGTCACGCAGGAGGTGGATATCTCAACGATTCTTGCGGAAGAAGACGACATACGTCTGATCGCGGACGCGGAGCCCACCATATCCGTCACGGTGCAGATCGAGAAAACGGGGGACCGGACGATCAGTCTTCCGCTCTCGAGTCTGGAGCTTCTGAACAAGCCGAAAGGGATGACGCTGACGTATTCGCCGGCCGATGTTATTCCTGTCAGGATCCATTCGGATGACGAGAGCGTATACAGTGTCAAAATGGAGGATATACACGGCAGGATTGATCTTGACGCGTGCAGTGAGGAAGGCAGCTATGAAATTCCTGTCGAGATTGAACTTCCCGAAGGTTATGAGCTTGCTTCTGATGTAACTATCGTAGTGACTTCGGTGCCGGAGGATGTTTTGCTAGAGAATGAGGTTAATACGGAGGATTGAGCATTGGTTAGTGAGAAAGTTGTGATCAGAAATGTGCTTGGCCTGCATTTGAGGCCGGCCGGAGATCTTTGCAGGAAGGCGGTTGAATATGATTCCCACATCATGATTCATTTCCGGGAAAAAGAATTTAACGCCAAAAGTCTGCTTGGAGTGCTGAGCGCCTGTGTACAGCAGGGGGATGAGATCGAACTGATCTGTTCCGGAACGGATGAAAAGGAAGCTTTGCAAACACTTGTGGATCTTTTAAATCAGAAGAAACAATAAACAGAAGAAGAACACCCCGTACCGGTTTCCGAAATCGATGCGGGGTGTTCTTCTGTCTTATGCACAGGCCCGCATAAGGAAATCAGCTGCTGGCGCAGCATGCGGGCCGCGCAGGCGAGCAGGAGGAAAAGCCGCCTCCTGCTCGATTACGGTTTTACGGTCTGACCTTGAGATCCGGCCCTTCGTGCGTGTCTTTACGCGTACGGATCGGTGGGATCATAATTCTGCGTGACAGGAATCTTCGGCGCCGACGGTTTTCCTAACGGACCCGGCGAACTCCAGTCGTCGAAAATGACAACCTTGGTTCCGACCGGACAGTTGTCGTAGATCCATTTCGCGTCCGCGACAGTCAGGCGGATGCAGCCGCCGGATGCGGCCTGGCCGAGTTTGTTGAACTCTGCCGCGTTCAGCGAATGGTTGTCCTGATAGCGCTTGCAGGGCACGGAGTGGAACAGGATATTCCATGTGATATGGGAACAGTACTGCCCCCAGGAAGGACCGTTCAGCTCATGCCAGCGGAGCTTGTCAAGGAGTGTGAAAGTTCCCGTCGGTGTGCTGACTCCGTCGGCCGCTGTGGAGCAGACGATCGCTTTGATCGGAGTACCTCCCTGATATACGGTGATGCAGTTCATGGCCCGGTTGACTCTGATCTCCTTCGGACCGCTCGGAACCGCGTACGGATCGTCCTTGTAGGCTCCGGTGCTTCCGAGATCGTAAACCCTGCCGTTGATCGTCTGTTTTCCGGTCAGGACCGCGCCGGTGTTCTTGTCGAGATAGTAATAAGCCTTTGAGGACTTGTCATATTTCCAGATTCCTTTCTGAAGAACCGCGTCCGAATCAAAGTAATAATTTTTCCCGCTGATATTCGCCCACCCGGTGACCGCGGCTCCGTAGGAAGAGGAACTGGCAGAGGTATTCAGGTAATAGGTCTTCCCGCCAACGGAAATCCAGCCGGTCAGCATGACGCCGTTTGACGCAAAATAGTATTTTTTGCCGCTGATCGTCATCATCCCTGTTTCCCTGAGGCCGTCGCTTCCAAGGTAGTAAGTCCGCCCGGCGTACTTAAGCCATCCGGTGGCCATGACGCCGTTCGCGGAAAAGTAGTACACCTTTCCGCTGACGTTCACCCAGCGCTTCGCCGCGCGCGCGCCGCCGTCCGCGGGATCGAGATAGTAAATCTTCTTGTCAATGACCGTCAGCCCCGTCTTCCGGCGGCCCTTGGCATCGTGATAATAATATTTGCCGTCTCGTTTCAGCCAGCCGGTTTTGGCGGTTCCGTTCGCGGCAAAATAATAGGTATATCCGTCTGTGGTCACGGGACCCGACACGCGCTCTCCGGTGGACGGGCTGAAGTAATAATATTTGCCGTCGATCTTTCTAAGTCCCGTAAACAGCTTCCCGTTCTTTCTGGCGTAGTAATATTTGCCGTTGTAGGAAGATCTGGCGTAGGATGTAAGCCTTCCCTCCGCCGTCAGATGATACAGATCGTTTTTGATCTTCGCCGTGCCGAATATGATTTTTCCGTCCCTGCCGGCGTAGTACAGCTTCCCGTTATGGTTCGCCCAGCGGTTCATCGCGACAGTTCCGTTTGCGGCTTTCAGAAAATAATAATAGACGCCGCTTGTTCCGATCTGCTGCATGCCGGTGACCCCGGTCTGAAGCTTGCCATTGGTTGCAGGGTTGAAATAATAAAGTCTGGAGCCGACAATGACCGTCCCCGTAAGACGATATCCCTGTTCGTCGAAATAATAAGTATCGCCTCCGATCCGCTGCAGACCGGTAAGACGTTCGCCCTCGGACAGATAAAACCAGCCTTTTTCGTCCGAGTTCCAGCCCTGCGCTTCACCGGGTTCCTCCTCAGCCGCCATGACGGCCGGAATGCCTCCCGGATCCCTTCCGGGCAGGGCTGCGGCCGGCAGGATAAATGCCAGCCCCGCGGCCAGGAAGGCCGCTGACAGTAGTTTTTTGATCTTCATAAATCCCCTCCCATGAATAACATGACAAAATCCGGAAATACTGACAGCAATATTTCCCTTTATCCACACTGCTTTTCCAGTATAGCGTCTGAAAGAGCAGAAATCAAGTTTTCCAATATTGAAAAAATCTTAATGTTTTCGTAATATGATGCCAGGGTCGAAAGGTCATGCGTTCCATGTTCACATGGAAAAGCATGACACTGAGACCCCCAAAACACCGAAAAGGAGCCATTTTTCATGGAAAAATGCGCGGATTTGAGGTGTTTTAGAATTGCGGAAGCACGAAGTGCGGAGCAATTCGTGGCATCATGGGGCAAAATACCTTTTGACCCCAGCATCGTAATATGGAGAATACCTCCGGAACCGGCGGATGTGAAATTTTGAAGAAAAAAATCTTTCTGGTTGTCATTTAAAGGGAAGTATCTTATAATACATGAATAAATTACTGATGAGGTGACGAGGTTTGAGAAAAAGAGAACGTTACAAACGGTTGCTGATGTTTCTGGCTTCTGTCCTGATCGTGACTATCCAGACGGCCGTATTTGCCCGCACCTGGTTCACATATTATGGACATAAGGAGATTATCGGAAAGACCTACTGGTTCAGAGGGAACTGGGCTCTGATCATGCTGTACGCGGTGATGGTCATTCTGATTTCGAAACTTTTTTCCGCTTTTAAGGTTGGATACCTGCGTGTGCTCGATGTCGTGCTGTCCCAGATATTTTCTGTGCTGGTGGTGAACGCAATCACATATCTTCAGCTTGCCCTGATAGGAAGATGGAAATTTCTGCAGCATATTGTTCCGATGCTCTGGGTGACAGGGATCAATCTGTTTGCCGTGCTGTGCTGGGTGGTGGTCATGCGTGTGATCTACGCGCACATTTACCCGCCGCATCAGGTGCTTCTGATCTACGATACGGTCAGCCCTGACGCACTGAAAAAAAAGCTTTCCTCGAGGCGCGACAAGTATACGTTCGGCGGTTCGATCGCTCTCAGCGCCGGAATCGACCGGATCAAAGAAGAAATCAGAAAATATGAGGCGGTGGTGATCGGGGACCTGCCGTCGCACGAGAGAAACCTGATCCTGAAGTACTGTTTTGAGATGAATCTGCGCTGCTACTGCCTGCCGAAAATCTCAGATATCATGATCATGAGTTCCGAGAAGATCCATCTGTTTGACACGCCGCTGCTTTTGTTCCGCAACTCCGGCCTTACGGTGGAAAAGCAGGTGATCAAGCGGGCGTTTGATCTGGTCTTCTCCATTCTGATGCTGATCGTGCTTTCCCCTCTGATGCTCCTGATCGCTCTGATGATCAAGCTGTACGACAAAGGTCCGGTATTTTACAGGCAGGACAGGCTTACAAAGGACGGGAAAGTGTTTCAGGTTTACAAATTCCGCAGTATGTGCGTGGATTCCGAGAAGCAGGGCGCATGCCTCGCCAAAAAGGGCGACAGCCGCATAACGCCGGTCGGACGGATTCTGCGCAACATTCATTTTGACGAGCTTCCCCAGCTGCTCAATATCATTGAGGGAGATATGTCGCTGGTGGGTCCCAGGCCGGAACGCCCGGAGATCGCCGCGCAGTATACAAAAGAGATACCGGAGTTTTCCTACCGGCTGAAGGTAAAGGCGGGACTGACCGGTTATGCCCAGGTATACGGAAAGTACAGCACCACGCCGTACGACAAGCTGAAGCTGGACATGACCTATATTGAGAACTACTCGTTTCTTCTGGATCTGCAGCTGATCGCGACGACCGTCAAGATCCTGTTCCAGAAGGAGAACGCGGAAGGCGTTGAAAAATGGCAGGTGACGGCTTCGCAGAAAAATGAGAAGCGGACGGAGTCCCGGGAGAAAATAAAGGCGTGAGAAGATGGGTGTGAGAAGATGGAAGAGAACAAACTGGTTTCCGTTGTGATTCCGGCGTACCGCTGCGCCGGAACGATCGCGCGCGCACTGGATTCGGTGCTGGAACAGGAGGTTCCGCTCGAGATTCTGGTGATTGACGACTGTTCTCCGGACAATCTGTCCGAAGTTCTGGAGCCTTACCGGAAGCTTCCGTTTTTTCATTATTACAGGAACGAAAGCAGTCTCGGGGCCGCCGGGAGCCGCAACCGCGGAGTAGGACTTGCCGGCGGGGACTATATCGCGTTTCTGGACGCGGATGACTGGTGGGAGAAGGATAAGCTTAGGAAACAGATGGACCTGATAGAGCGGACAGGCGTCGTCTTATGTTCCACCGGGAGAGAACTGACGACACCGGAAGGGGAATGTACGGGGAGAGTCATCGGGGTCCGGTCCGAAATTACGTACCGGAGCCTTCTGCTTCACAACTGCATCAACTGTTCCTCCGTTGTTCTGCGCGCGGATGTGGCATCAGAATTTCCGATGGAACATGAGGACAGCCACGAGGACTACATTACCTGGCTGCGCATCCTGGCAAAATACGGGAGAGCGGCGGCGGTGAACGAGCCGCTTTTGAAATACCGCCTCTCCTCAGAAGGAAAATCCGGAAACAAGCTTCATTCCGCCCGTATGACCTTTCGGGTATACCGCTATCTCGGATTCGGCTATCTGAAATCCGGGCTTTGTTTTGCGGCCTACGCGGCAAACGGAGTACGAAAATATCTTTTTTCATATAAAAAGAAAATTTAACAAAGGAGAGACGGCATGATTCAAAAACTGATTGCGAACATTCAAAAGACAAACGCTCCGATCGTCGTGGGACTTGATCCCATGATGAAATTTATTCCGGAACAGATCCGCCGGAAGGCTTTTATTGAGTTCGGCGAGACGCTTGAGGGAGCGGCGGAAGCAGTCTGGCAGTTCAACAAGGCGATTGTGGATGAAATTTATGATCTGATACCGGCTGTCAAACCGCAGATCGCGATGTATGAGCAGTTTGGAATTCCCGGGCTTCAGACATTCAAGAGGACGGTCGATTACTGCAAGAGCAGGGGGCTTGTGGTGATCGGCGATGTGAAGCGCGGAGATATCGGTTCCACTTCGGCGGCCTACGCGGCGGCGCATCTTGGAAACGTGGAGATCGGAAGCCAGGTGCTGACGCCGTTCGGGGAGGATTTCGCGACCGTGAATCCGTATCTTGGTTCTGACGGAGTGCAGCCGTTTCTTGAGGTCTGCAGAAAGGAGAAGAAGGGAATCTTTGTTCTCGTAAAGACTTCCAATCCTTCGAGCGGAGAATTCCAGGACCGCCTGATCGACGGCAGGCCGCTGTATGAACTGGTCGGCGAAAAAGTGGCGGAGTGGGCGGATTCCTGTATGGGAGAACGCTACAGCTACGTCGGAGCCGTCGTCGGAGCCACTTACCCTGAGATGGGGAAAGTCCTGCGCAAGGTGATGCCGAACTGTTATATACTCGTCCCGGGATACGGAGCGCAGGGCGGAAAAGCGGCGGATCTTGTTCATTATTTTAATGAGGACGGACTGGGGGCCATCGTAAATTCTTCCCGCGGAATCATTGCGGCGTGGATGCAGGAGAAATACCGTGCCTGCGGCGAGGAGCACTTTGCCGAGGCAAGCCGGGCCGCTGTGGAAGATATGATCGCGGATATCGGCCAGGCGCTGCAGAATCGTTGAGGAGGCGGATATGTCGGAAAAATTTATGGAAAAAGCAAGACTGCTCTCCCAGGATGAGATTGCAGATAACATATACAGCATGTGGCTTTACAGTCCGCAGATCGCAAAAACGGCAGGGCCCGGGCAGTTTGTCTCCGTGTACTGCCGCGACAAAAGCAGGCTGCTTCCAAGACCGATCAGTATCTGTGAGACCGACCGCGGCCAGGGGGCGATACGGCTGGTCTACCGTATCGCGGGAGAGGGGACAAAGGAATTTTCCCGCTGTACCGCCGGCGATACGCTGGAACTGCTCGGACCGCTTGGAAACGGGTTTCCGATTGAGCGGTGCCCGGCCGGCAAAAAGGCGCTTCTGATCGGAGGGGGAATCGGGATTCCGCCCCTGGTACAGCTGGCCGCCGAGCTTGAGGGAGAGGCGCTGACGGTCGCCGGATACCGGGAAGAACAGTTCCTCGTGGAGGAGCTTTCGCGGCATGGTTCCTTTTACTGCGCGACGGAGAGCGGGAGCGCGGGAATAAAGGGAAACGTGCTCGACTGTATCCGGGAAAACCAGCTGGAAGCCGACGTGATCTACGCCTGCGGGCCCGCCCCGATGCTGCGCGCGCTGAAGGCTTACGCGGCTGAAAACAAAATTGAATGCTGGATATCGATGGAAGAGAGGATGGCCTGCGGCATCGGGGCCTGTCTGGCCTGCGTCTGCAGATCCACGGAGATTGACGGCCACTCGCAGGTACATAACAAAAGAATATGCAAAGACGGTCCGGTTTTCCGGGCGGAGGAGATCGAACTATGAAGGATATGAGAGTAAACATAGCGGGCGTCGAGCTGAAAAATCCGGTGATGACGGCTTCCGGGACTTTTGGCTCCGGGATGGAGTACAGTGAGCTGATCGATCTCTCCAAACTGGGAGCCGTGGTCACGAAGGGCGTGGCGAACGTTCCCTGGCCCGGCAATCCGACGCCGAGGATCGCCGAGACGCCAGGCGGCATGATGAACGCGATCGGCCTTCAGAATCCGGGGATCGAGACATTCTGCGCGCGGGATCTCCCGTTTCTTGCGCAGTTTGACACGAAGGTGATTGTCAATGTCTGCGGCAGAACGACGGAGGATTACTGCGAGGTAACGGAACGGCTGAGAGATGAGCCGGCCGATCTGCTTGAGATCAATATTTCCTGCCCGAATGTCAGGTGCGGAGGAATATCTTTCGGTCAGAATCCGGCGTCCGTGGAAGCCATCACAAAGGAGATCAAACGCCATGCGAAGCAGCCGGTGATCATGAAACTGAGCCCGAATGTCACGGATATCACGGAGATTGCGCGGGCGGCGGAGGCGGGCGGCGCCGACGCGGTGTCGCTGATCAATACGCTGACCGGCATGAAGATCGATGTGAACCGCCGCACCTTTGCTCTGGCGAACAAGACCGGCGGCGTGTCCGGCCCGGCGATTCATCCGATCGCGGTGCGCATGGTCTGGCAGACGGCGCAGGCGGTAAAAATCCCGATTATCGGGATGGGCGGAATTGAGGACGCGGAAGACGCGCTGGAATTTATCCTTGCAGGCGCGGCGGCCGTGTCGGTGGGTACCGCAAATTTCCGCAATCCCAGGACGACGCTGGAGGTCATCAGCGGAATCGAACGTTACCTGGAGGAACAGAAGGCAGAATCCGTGCGGGAACTGATCGGGACCGTGAGATGACCGGCAGAAGAGACGGGCGGCGTCTTCGGATCCCTTTTCCGTCTTTGCGGAAATTATTTCGCCGATAAGCTGAGAGAGAAAAGAACAGAGGAGAGAAAAATGGAGCTGACATTGGAAAAAGTGCTGGAAAATATTGATCCGGGAGATCAGGAGGCGGAGCGGCTCTGCCGGAAGCGCTGGGACAGCATTGCGAAACCGCTGCACAGTCTCGGCTGGATGGAAGACGCCGTCGCCCGCATCGCGGCGGCGCAGCATACCGCGCAGGTCAGGACCGAAAAGAAGATCCTGGTGCCGCTCTGCGCCGACAACGGCGTCGTGGAAGAAGGCGTGACGCAGACAGGCCAGGAGGTGACGGCGATCGTCGCCGAAAATTTCCTGGATGAGAAATCCTGCGCCGCGATTATGTGCCGTGAGACCGGCGCGGATATTTTTCCGATCGATATCGGAATGGCAGTCGACACGCCGAGGGTGGAAAAGCGGAAGGTCGCCTATGGGACAAAGAATTTCGCGAAAGAACCCGCGATGACAAGAGAGGAAGCGGTCCGGACAATCGAGACGGGAATCCATCTTGTCGAAGAGCTGAAAGAGCAGGGATACTGTCTGATCGCGACAGGGGAGATGGGGATCGGAAATACGACGACCTCCAGCGCGGTGGCGGCCTCGCTTCTGGGCGTTCCGGCCGAAGAGATGACCGGGCGCGGCGCGGGACTGTCCGCGCAGGGACTCAGACGCAAGATCCAGGTGATCAGCGAGGCGGTCGGCCGCTGGGATCTGACCCGAAAAGATCCGCTCACGGTTCTTTCCTGCGTGGGAGGCTTTGACATTGCCGGCATGGCCGGAATCTATCTTGGCGGCGCGTATTTTCATCTTCCCGTGCTGATCGACGGCTTTATCTCGTCCGTGGCGGCTCTGCTTGCCGTGCGGCTCTGTCCGCGCGCCAGAGATTACATGCTTGCCACGCATGTGTCAAAGGAACCCGCGGCCCGCCGTATCCTGCGGGAACTGGATCTGGAACCGGCGATCGACGGCGGTCTTTGCCTTGGAGAGGGGAGCGGCGCGGTGGCCGCGTTTCCGCTGATCGAGATGGCGAATGTGATTTACCGGGAGATGAGCACGTTCGATCAGATCAGCGTGGAAGCATATCAGCCGCTTTAAACGAACCGCGGGCTTTTATTCATGGTGCTGCCGGGCATGCCCGGCATGAAAATTTGAAAACAGTCATTTTGCGGGAATCCGTCATGTGCAGGCAGCGCCGGGTTCCCGTATTTCGTTCGGCGTCTCTCTTCCCTCGATATAAGCGCGCGCGTTTTCCAGTGTGACCTGGCTGATAGCGGCCAGTGCCTCCTTTGTGAAAAACCCCTGATGCGACGTGATGATCACGTTCGGGAACGAGAGGAGCCTGGCTGTCTCCGAGTTTTCCAGAATTTCATCGGAACGGTCCTCAAATACGTTTGCCGCCTCTTCCTCGTAGACGTCCAGACCGACCGCGAAAAATTTTCTGTCCTGGATTCCCTCAATCAGGTCCGCGGTTTTGACCAGCCCTCCGCGGGAGGTGTTGACAAAGATGACGCCGTCTTTCATTTTCCGGATCGTGTCGCGGCAGATCAGATGATAGTTTTCTTCGGTCAGCGGACAGTGAAGAGAGATGAGATCGCTTTGGGCGAGCAGTTCGTCGAGCGCGACGTACTTTACAGGTCCCGCGGCGGGATTTTCACAGATATCATATGCGAGGACTTCCATTCCGAACCCGCGGCAGATCCGTGCCATCGCGGATCCGATTTTTCCTGTCCCGATGATGCCGGCCGTTTTCCGAAAGAAATTTATTCCCATCAGGCCGCTGAGGCTGAAGTCATTTTCCCGCACTTTGACGTAGGACTTGTGGACGTGGCGGTTGGCTGCGAGCGCGAGCGTCATGGCGTGTTCCGCGACTGCCTCCGGGGAATAGCCGGGAACGCGGAGCACGCGGATTCCGAGTCTGGCGGCTGTTTTCAGGTCGACGTTGTTGAATCCGGCGCAGCGCATCAGTACGAGGCGGACGCCGTAAGAATCCAGAAGCTCCAGTGTGCGCGCGCCCACGTCCGAGCTGACGAAAGCGCAGACGCCGTCATACCCTCTGGCGATGACCGCGGAGCGGGGCGTAAGGTCGCCGTTCAGATAATCGATCTCGATGTCAGGAAAATTTACCAGCTGCCTGCAGAATGATTCCCGGTCATAGCTTTTTGTATCGTAAAATAAAAGTTTCATATCAGACTGCTCTCCTTATATTAACAGGGTCTTGAAATGTTTGGGGGCTGCTGATATAATTCTGGACAGAAACGGAAGAAACTATTCATGCTGCATAGGATCAGAAGAAGAAAAGGAGAGCGGACGTGGAAGAAAAAACACAGATCAGAGAACAGGAATTTGAGACACGTTTTCAGAAATATTATGATGAATTGAAATGGCTTTATTTTGAGCTCTATGAAAATGGACATCAGGCTTTTGAGGAGCTGTGCGGGAAGCTGTACGAGTGGTATCTGGCGAGAAAGGACTCACTGAAGGAGCTGGACCGCAGCCGCGAGGCAGACCCGGGCTGGTACAAAAGGAACGATCTGCTTGGAATGATGATGTATGTCGACGCGTTTGCCGGGAATCTGTCGGGCGTGATGGACAAGCTTGATTATCTGGAAGAGTGCAATGTCAATTATCTGCATCTGATGCCGCTGCTCGCCTCCCCGAAAGGAAGAAATGACGGAGGATACGCCGTGGCTGATTTCCGCACGGTGCAGCCGGAGCTCGGCACGATGGAAGATCTGGAACGGCTGTCCGACGAATGTCACAAGAGAGGCATCAGCATCTGTCTTGACTTTGTCATGAACCACACGTCGGAGGACCATGAGTGGGCGAAGCGCGCGCGGGCAGGAGAGCAGGAATATCAGGACCGGTATTTCTTTTTCGATAATTTTGATATTCCCGGACAGTATGAGCAGACGGTGCCTCAGGTATTCCCGACGACCGCGCCGGGGAATTTCACCTGGCTGCCGGATCTGGGCAAATTTGTCATGACGACGTTTTACCCGTATCAGTGGGATCTCGACTACCGAAATCCCGTCGTGCTGAATGAGATGGTCTACAACATGCTGAATCTCGCGGACAAGGGGATCGATATCATCCGGATCGACGCGGTGCCCTACATCTGGAAGCAGCTTGGCACCTCCTGCAGAAATCTTCCGCAGGTGCACTCCATCGTCCGTATGATGCGCATCATCTGCGAGGTCGTGTGCCCGGGCGTCCTGCTTCTGGGAGAAGTCGTCATGGAACCGGAGAAGGTGGTTCCTTATTTCGGCTCTGTGGAGAAACCGGAATGTCATATGCTGTACAATGTTACGACAATGGCGTCGACCTGGCATACGGTGGCGACACGGGATGTCCGGCTTCTGCGCCGCCAGATGGACATCGTGAACGGACTTCCGAAGGAATATGTATTTTTGAATTATCTGCGCTGCCACGACGATATCGGCTGGGGGCTTGACTATCCCTGGCTGCGGAACTTCGGGATCGAGGAGGTCGCGCACAAGCGGTACCTGAATGATTTCCTGACCGGACAGTATCATGACTCCTTCGCGCGCGGCGAACTTTACAATTCCGATCCGACCTCCGGGGACGCGAGACTCTGCGGCACGACCGCGTCGCTGTGCGGCATCGAGAAAGCTGTCTATGAGCACACGCGGGACGCGCTTCTGCGCGCGGTGCGTCTGGATATCATGCTGCATGGCTACATGCTGGTCCAGTCCGGAATTCCGGTACTCTACAGCGGAGATGAGATCGGACAGGTGAACGATTATACCTATCATGAGGATCCGGACAAGTGGGCGGATTCCCGCTATCTGCACCGCGGAAAATTCCGCTGGGATCTGGCCGCTCTGCGCACAAAGCCGGGCACGCTGCAGAACGATATCTTCACGGCGCTCTCGAAGATGGAGAAACTCCGCGCCTCCCTGGATATCTTCCAGGGAAACAGCAATGTGTGGACTGTCGATACCTGGGATGATTCCATTCTCGGGATTGTCCGCGAGAACGGAACACAGAAGCTGGTGGCGCTGTTTAATTTCAGCGAGTACGACAAGACCGCTTGGATCGATGAAGGAAGCGATCTGTACACGGATCTGCTTAGCGGAAACGAGATGCAGGCCAGGGGAGTAAAGATGCCGGCGTACGGGATCTGCTGGCTGCTCAGAAACGAATAGACTAAAATGAACCCGCATGTTTTGCCGCAGGCCTGTACAAGGAACCATGGCGAATTCCTGGGATCCCGAACTGGGAGAGCGCATGTTTTGCGCAGGCTCGTGAAAAACGGCTGCCGGCGCAGCATGCGGGCCGCACGGGCGGGCAGGAGGAAAACACCTCCTGCCCGATTGAAGATCCGGAGGACGGTTTGGTTTTCCGGATCTTCAGCGTTTCTTCTGGTATAGTTTTTCCGCCCGGCCGATCAGCGCGTATAATCCCATCGCGATGACGCAGAGGATCACGATCGACATGATAACCCAGTCCAGCTTAAAAACCTGGCTGCCATAGATGATCAGATATCCCAGTCCCTGCTTCGCTCCGATAAATTCTCCGATAACAACGCCCACGAGGCACAGCCCGATATTGACTTTCATGACACTGATCAAAAGAGGGACCGTACCGGGAATGATGACTTTGGTGAGGACGTCTTTTTTTGTGCCTTTCAGCGTATAGATCAGCTTGATCTCGTCCGGATCCGTCCCGGCAAAACCAGTATACAGATTCAGAATCGTGCCGAAGACCGCCACGGAAATGCCGGCGGCGATGATTGATTTCATGTTTGCGCCGAGCCATACGATCAGCAGCGGCGCGAGCGCTGATTTCGGCAGGCTGTTGAGAACGACCAGGTAAGGTTCGAGGATCTCTGACAGCTCCGTGTTGTACCAGAGAAGCAGGGCAGACCCGGTTCCGATCAGTACGACAAGAATGAAACTGACAAGCGTTTCCAGCAGAGTAATTCCTGTGTGCCGGAAAATACTGCGGTCCGCCCACATCCGGGCAAAGGTTTCCAGGACGCGTGACGGACTGCTGAAAATAAAACCGTCGATCCATTCCTTCCGGACTGCCGTCTCCCAAAGCGCCAGAAACAGTACGAAAACCAGGATCCGGATCAGAACGATCCTGCGCTGCCGTCTCGCGATTCTGTCAAGATAAGCCTGGTGGGAGACGGATACGTTTCGTTTATTCATGTGCGTTCAGCTCCTTCCACAGCAGATTGAAATATTTCTGGAATTCCGGCGCGCTTCGTTTCTCAAGAGGACTCATTCCCGGCTTGTCATAACGGATATCCAGGATCCTGCGCAGGCGGGCCGGCCTGTCTGAAAGCACAAGTATCCGGTCCGCCATGCTGACGGCCTCGGAGAGATCGTGAGTTACGAGAACCGCTGTCTTTTTTTCTCTTTGCAGAATGGAGGCAACGTCGTCGCAGACAGAGAGTCTTGTCTGGAAATCGAGCGCCGAAAACGGTTCGTCCAGAAGAAGAAGTTCCGGATCGAGCGCGAGCGTCCGGATCAGAGCGGCCCGCTGCCGCATGCCGCCGGACAGTTCAGACGGCCTGGCGTCTGAGAATTTCGCGAGTCCGTAGGTTTCCAGCATATTTCTGACATGCGCGTCGGTATCCTCACACAGTCTGTGCTGTATCTCAAGGCCAAGCACCACATTGCGGTAGACGCTCCGCCATTCAAACAGGTGATCTTTTTGAAGCATGTATCCGATGTTTGTTGTCTCTTTATACTGACTGCTGCCGTTCAGCCGGATCACTCCCTCATTGGGAGCGATCAGCCCAGAGATCAGAGACAGAAGCGTTGATTTCCCGCAGCCGCTGGGACCGGTGACCGCGATAAATTCTCCTTTTTCAACCTGAAAGGAGATATCAGATACTGCGTAAGTCTCGCCGTTTCTGCTGTGATAAGAGTAACTGACATGTTCAAGCTCCAGCAGTGGCATGATTCGGTACCTCCTGTATAAGAAATCACGGCGGCAAAATACCTTTTGCCTCCAGTATCATTATATGAAATTTTAATATAATTGCCATATCGGGAGAAATATGGTATAGTTGAGAGGAGAAAGCATGTTCCGCGGTTCATCCGGGGCATGCGGCGCGTATATATTTAAAATCAGGAGGGATGAAAATGAGAGAAAAACGAATCATTCAGAAAGGACTAAAAATACTGCTGGTTTCTCTGCTGCTTGGCATGCTGTTTGGAATGACTTCCATGGCGGCAGGTTCCGCCACAGTCCGGATGAAGCTGAAACAGAAAGGGGTTTATACTTCCTCCGGGTCTTATTCAAACTATACAGACATTTATAATAAGATTGTCCTCAAAAAGCCAAGCGAGATCGCGGTGACCGGAAACTGCCTGTACACGAATATCAATACGTACGGCTCTCTGCGGGTAACTCTTTTAAACAGCAAGAAGAAACCTCTTGAGAGCGGCTATAAATTTGTGGACGCGCAGAATAAAAAGTACGCGATCTATGGGGTAAGCGCGGGCACTTACTATATCAAAGTGACCAGCGAGAAGAATTTTGCTCTTGTCGTGGGTGTTCAGTACACGGGCGACGCGGGAGGAAGCACCAAGGCCAGAGCAGCCACGCTTCCAAAGAATAAGAATGTAAAGGGGCTTATGCGCATCGGAGAGAGCGCCGCGAAGAGCGACTGGTACAAATTCGGGGTCACGCAGAGCAAAGTGCTCCAGCTGACAATCAACGCGGAGTCGGGCGGATATTTTGATTTTTATCTCTATGGACCAAGTTATTCGAAAGGAATCAAAATCTGTACGCACAAGGATACGGGAGGCGTTTATTACAGCGTCAGACTAGGTACGACAACTAAGATGAAGATCAAAACCGGAACCTATTATATCAAAGTAGCGCGGGCAAGCTATGATCCCAAAGGATCAGGCATTTACCAGCTCAAATGGAATCTGTACTGACAAAACCTTCCTGTCCGAATATCGGGAAGCGCGCGCCGCAGCCGGCGGTCTGCGGAGAAGCCTGGGACAGTACGGATATGGACAAAAGGAAAACAGCCGCCGAGACGATTGATTATGTGGAAGATTGCTGCCGTATCAGAGTGGATACGGCAGTTATCCTGTCCGCAAAAAGATCAGGCGAGGCGGCGGAAAGGGCGGCTGCGGATCATGCAGAACAAGAAAAACTATCAGAAGGAGCTGGAACGCGTGCTTGCGGCGGAGGAAGGAAAACTTCCGTCCTTGTTTCTTCACAGCTGCTGCGCTCCCTGCAGCAGTTACGTGCTGGAGTATCTCTCCCGGTATTTTCTGATCACCGTATTTTATTTTAATCCGAATATCTACCCGGAAGAGGAATACCGCTTCCGTGCCGCGGAACAGCGGCGGCTGATCGCGGAGATGAAGACCGCACAGCCGGTACAGTTTGCCGAGGGGCGGTTTGACCCGTCGGAATTTTATCGTGCGGTAAAAGGACTGGAGCATATCCCGGAGGGCGGGGAGCGCTGCAGAGCCTGCTTTTGGCTGCGCCTCGGGGAAGCGGCCAGGGAGGCGGCGGACCGGGGATTTGATTATTTTACGACGACGCTTACGATCAGTCCTTTGAAAAACGCCGAAGCGCTGAATGAGATCGGAACGGAGCTGGGACGCGCGTACGGCGTAAAGTGGCTGCCGTCCGACTTCAAAAAGAAAAACGGATATAAGCGGTCGACGGAACTGTCGCGCGAGTACGGATTGTACCGGCAGGATTACTGCGGCTGCGTCTTTTCCAAAAGGGAGCGGGACGTCCGTCTTTCGCGTGAACAGTAACCGCATTCTTTTCAGAACGGATATTTATGACGGATGACAAGAAATTTACTTGCCAGGAATCCCGTTTATATGATAAACTTGGCTTCGCTGACCGGACGCGGCAGATGGGAGACGGACGGCGGCGTCCGGACCCCGGAATTTCGCGGATTCCGGAGGCAAAAAACAGTTAAGGAAAGACAGGAGAAAAGAGGAACGTATATGGCACAGCTATGGGGCGGACGTTTTACAAAGCAGACAGACCAGATGGTGTATGATTTTAACGCTTCGATCTCGTTTGATCGGAGGCTTTGCCGTCAGGATATCGAGGGCAGCATGGTTCATGTGAAAATGCTCGCGAAGCAGAAGATCCTGACGGACGGGGAGCGTGATGAGATTCTGCGGGGACTTGCGTCGATCCTTGCCGATGTGGAAAGCGGGGCTCTCGCGGTCACCGGGGAATATGAGGATATTCACAGCTTTGTTGAGGCAAATCTGATCAGCCGCGTCGGCGAAGTGGGAAAGAAACTTCATACAGGGCGCAGCCGGAACGACCAGGTGGCGCTCGATATGAGAATGTATGTGCGGGAACAGGTCGGGAAGACGGACAAACTTCTGAAGGAACTTCTGGAAGTTCTGCTCGGAATCATGGAAGCGCATGTTTCGACCTACATGCCCGGCTTTACGCACCTGCAGAAAGCGCAGCCGGTGACGCTCGCGCACCATATGGGCGCGTATTTTGAGATGTTCCGCCGCGACAGAGAGCGCATGGCGGATATTTATCGGAGAATGAACTACTGCCCGCTCGGAGCCGGAGCCCTCGCGGGGACCACGTATCCGCTCGACCGGGAATATACGGCAGAGGAGCTTGGATTTGCGGGACCGACGCGCAACAGCATGGATTCCGTCTCGGACCGGGATTATCTGATCGAATATCTGTCGGCGCTGTCCATGATCATGATGCATCTGAGCCGTTTCTCGGAGGAGATCATTATCTGGAACTCAAACGAATACCGGTTTGTGGAAATCGACGACAGCTACAGCACCGGCAGCAGCATTATGCCGCAGAAGAAGAATCCTGATATCGCCGAGCTGGTGCGCGGAAAGACGGGCCGCGTCTACGGCGCCCTGATGGGGCTGCTTGTGACGATGAAGGGACTTCCGCTTGCCTACAACAAGGATATGCAGGAAGATAAGGAGGGCTCGTTTGACGCGATTGACACGGTAAACAGCTGTCTTTCTCTTTTTACCGGAATGCTCGCGACGATGAGCTTTCGCACGGATGTAATGGAAGCGTCGGCCAGAAACGGCTTTACAAACGCGACGGATGTGGCGGATTATCTGGTGGGCCGCGGCGTCCCGTTCCGCGACGCGCACAGTATTTCCGGGCGGCTGGTGCTTGCCTGTCTGGCGTCCGGCAAGGCGCTGGACGATCTGACGCTGGAAGAATTCCGCGCGGAAAGTCCGGTGTTTGAGGAGGATATCTATGACGCGATCAGCCTGAAGACGTGCGTTGAGAAAAGGCTCACGTACGGCGCGCCGGGCGAGGAAATGATGCGGCGCGTGATCGCGGAATGCCGTGAGTACCTCGGAGAAAAAGAGCCTGAGTCAAAGAAGTAATCTATCCGTGACCGCGGCGTGCCGGGTCTGTTCCGCGTGCCGATGGGGGGGAGCCGGCGTAAATTTATGCTTGACATTTAAACGGCATGAGTGTATTTTAGGTAAATACAAATGTGCGTGTGATAAACACGCTGAAAAGAGGAGAATGAAAAAATGAGCCAGAAATTAAAAGTCGGAATTTTAGGGGCGACCGGTATGGTCGGACAGAGATTTATCTCGCTGCTTGAAAATCATCCCTGGTTTGAGGTTGTGACTGTGGCGGCAAGCGCGCGCAGCGCGGGGAAAACATACGAGGAAGCGGTCGGCGGAAGATGGAAAATGACTACTCCGATGCCGGAAGCCGTAAAGAAACTCGTGGTCATGAATGTCAACGAGGTAGAGAAAGTCGCAGCGTGCGTGGATTTCGTATTCTCGGCAGTCGATATGTCGAAGGATGAGATCAAGGCGATCGAGGAGGCGTACGCAAAAACGGAGACGCCCGTCGTCTCAAACAACAGCGCGCACCGCTGGACCCCGGATGTTCCGATGGTGGTTCCGGAGATCAATCCGGAGCATTTTAAAGTGATCGAGTTCCAGAAAAAGCGTCTTGGCACGACGAGAGGATTTATCGCGGTAAAACCGAACTGCTCCATCCAGAGCTACGCGCCGGCGCTGACCGCATGGAAAGAATTTGAGCCGTATGAGGTTGTCGCTACCACTTACCAGGCTATTTCAGGAGCGGGCAAGACGTTCAAGGACTGGCCGGAGATGGTGGAAAACGTGATTCCGTACATCGGCGGGGAAGAGGAAAAGAGTGAGAAAGAGCCTCTTCGTCTCTGGGGAAAGATTGAGGACGGCGTGATCGTTCCGGCCAAGTCTCCGGTGATCACCTGCCAGTGCATCCGCGTGCCGGTGCTCAACGGACATACGGCGGCTGTCTTCGTTAAATTCCGGAAGAAACCGACAAAGGAACAGCTGATCGAGAAGCTGGAAAGCTTTTCCGGACTTCCGCAGGAGCTTGATCTTCCGAGCGCTCCGAAGCAGTTTATCCGCTATATGCAGGAGGATAACCGTCCGCAGGTCCAGCTGGATGTCAATTATGAGAACGGCATGGGCGTGTCGATCGGACGTATCCGTGAGGATTCCGTCTATGATTTCAAATTTGTGGGTCTGTCGCACAATACAGTGCGCGGCGCGGCCGGCGGTGCGGTGCTCTGCGCGGAGACACTGAAGGCGCTGGGTTATATCGCGGCGAAATAACCACAGGAAGACAGGCGGGGCAGGACGCGCGGCGCCAAAAGACCGTACGGGTTGTAATGACAGCCTGATTCAGAAGAAAAGAAGTACCCGTGCAGCGGCGGAACATGAATTTCCGCCGCTGTTTGCGTCCGCAGAGCCGCATCTATAAAGAACATATGTTCGAAAAATATTTCAGAAGGATTGACATTTTAAGAAAAAATGATATGATAGCTGTAGATTTTTCGGGAGAAAAAGTAAGGAGGTATCGATGGCCAAATCACTGTTTATTGCGGAGAAGCCGAGTGTGGCACAGGAATTTGCGCGTGCTCTGAAGGAAAATATGGGCCGCCGCGACGGATATCTGGAGTCCGATTCCTATGTCGTGACATGGTGCGTCGGTCATCTGATCACAATGAGCTACCCCGAAGCATATGATGAGAAGTACCGCAGATGGAGCCTTTCCACACTTCCGTTTTTGCCGGAAACATTTCTGTATGAAGTAATCCCCGGCGTAAAGAAACAGTTCGATATTGTGAGCGCTCTGCTGAACCGGCGCGATGTGGAGACGATCTATGTCTGCACGGATTCCGGGCGCGAGGGAGAGTATATTTACCGCCTGGTCGAACAGATGGCAGAGGTCAGAGGGAAGAAGCGGAAAAGGGTCTGGATCGACTCGCAGACGGAGGAAGAGATCCTGCGCGGGATCCGGGAAGCAAAAGATCTGTCCGAGTATGACAATCTTTCGGAGGCGGCTTATCTGAGGGCGAAAGAAGATTACCTGATGGGGATCAATTTTTCACGCCTTCTGACGCTGCGCTACGGAAACACCATCTCGAATTATCTCGGAACAAATTATTCGGTGGTTTCCGTCGGCCGCGTTATGACCTGTGTTCTCGGGATGATCGTCCGGCGCGAACGGGAAATACGCCGGTTTGTGAAGACTCCGTTTTACCGGGTGCTGCAGACGGTGAATTTTGAAGGCAGAAAGCTGACCGGTGAATTTCGGGCCGTGGAGGGCTCCGCATTCTATTTATCGCCGAAGCTCAGCAGGGAAAACGGCTTTAAAGAGCGCGAGGACGCCGAGAATATGATCCGCAGACTGCTCGGACCGCTTCCGACAGAAAACAGGCGGATTGAGACATCCGTTGATTTTATTGAGCGCAGGCTGGAAAAGAAGAATCCGCCGCTGCTCTACAATCTGGCCGAGCTGCAGAACGACTGCTCCCGTATGTTCAAAATCAGCCCCGACGAAACACTGCGGATCGTGCAGGATCTCTATGAGAAAAAGCTTGTGACCTATCCGCGCACCGACGCGAGAGTGCTTTCGAGCGCGGTGGCAAAGGAGATCCATAAGAATATCACCGGGCTGAAAGGCTACGCGCCGGCGGCTCCGTTTGCGGAGGAAGTGCTTCAGGCCGGCAGGTACAGGGGGATTGCCCGCACGCGCTATGTCAACGACAAGCAGATCACGGATCACTATGCGATCATTCCGACTGGTCAGGGGCTCTCGGCGCTGCGTTCCGTGAAAGGAACCGCGGCCGGCGTCTACGCCGCGATCGTCCGCAGGTTTCTCAGTATTTTTTATCCGGCCGCCGAGTTTCAGAAAGTGAGTCTGGTGACAGCCATGAAACCGGCTGAAGAACCGGACGCGCCGGCGGAGAAATTCTTTTATTCTTTTAAGATTCTGCTCTCGGAAGGATATTTTAAAGTGGCGGGAAATCCGTATGACCGAAAGAAAAAGGATCCGCAGGAGGCGCCTTCGGAGAGTAATCCGGAGGAAAGCGGGGAAAGTCCGGAAAAAGAATCAGAAAAAGAGTCAGAAAAAGAACAGAACGCCGCGGTCATAAACGATCCCGCGCTGCCCGAATTACTGAAACGGATCCGGAAGGGGATGCGGCTTACGGTGGATTCCCTGGAAGTCCGAAAAGGGGAGACTTCCCCGCCCAAACGGTATAACTCCGGTTCCATGATCCTCGCGATGGAAAACGCGGGACAGCTGATCGAGGATGAGGAGCTGCGCGCGCAGATCAAAAGCTGCGGTATCGGGACAAGCGCCACGCGCGCGGAGATTTTAAAAAAGCTGGCCGCAAACAACTATATCGCCCTGAATAAAAAAACGCAGATTCTGACGCCGACGCTTCTCGGAGAGATGATCTTTGACGTCGTGTTCTGTTCGATCCGCTCCCTGCTGAACCCTGAGCTGACGGCGAGCTGGGAAAAAGGACTGAATTATGTCGCGGAGGGCACGATCACAGGCGGCGAATATATGCAGAAACTGACGCACTTTGTGCGCTCGAGGACGGACGGCGTGCTTGCGCTGAACAATCAGGCGGCGCTCCGGCCTCTGTTTGACGAAGCCGCGAAATATTATCAGAAAACATCCCCGCGGAGATCGGAAAGCGGGGAACGGGCGGATACGAAAAGCGGCGCAGGGCGGTGGAGCGGAACACGCGCCAGTCAGGGGACTGCCGGAAAAAGGAGCGGAACGCGCGCCGGACAGGGAAGTACCGGGAAAAGAACCGGAACGCGCACGCGGACAAAAAAAGAATTGTAACGCGGCATTGTAAAAAACATAGAAAGAATTATTGGAAAACTTATATGAAGATAAACGGGAAAGAGATATCGTAAGGAGGATCTTGATGGAATGTAATCTGGAGATGTGCAGAATAGAAAATCTTTTTACGCTGGAAGAAACGATCGCGCGTGATATTTTTGACGGTGCGGTGTATCCCTGGGAAGTTCTCCCGAAGATCGGAAGCTTTATTTCCGTGCTCGGCGCCGGGCTGAGCGAAGAGGAGTACGAAAAGCGCGGGGAAAATATCTGGATCGCGCGGTCAGCCAGGGTGGCGCCGACCGCGTATATCAGCGGTCCTGCGATCATCGGAAAAGACGCCGAAGTGCGGCACTGCGCGTTTATCCGCGGCAGCGCAGTCGTCGGGGAGGGAGCCGTCGTCGGCAATTCAACGGAGCTTAAGAATGTCATCCTGTTTAATAAAGTGCAGGTTCCGCATTATAACTATGTCGGCGATTCTATTCTGGGGTATAAGGCCCATATGGGCGCCGGCTCCATCACTTCCAATGTAAAATCTGACAAGACGCTTGTGGTTGTGAAAGCCGGGCAGGAGCGGTACGAGACGGGGCTGAAGAAATTCGGCGCGATGCTTGGGGATTGTGTGGAGGTAGGCTGCGGTTCCGTGCTGAATCCGGGAACCGTGATCGGTCCGAACACGAATATCTATCCGCTCTCCTCTGTGCGCGAGGCGGTTCCGGCCGGATCGATTTACAAGAAGCGCGGGGAGGTCGCGGAAAAAATCTGGAGGTAGAAATGGCAGGCAGCAAAACGTATGACGCGGGCAGTATTTCCGTGCTCGAGGGGCTGGAGGCTGTCAGGAAACGCCCCGGCATGTATATCGGAAGCGTTTCCCGCAAAGGGCTGAATCATCTGATTTATGAGATCGTCGATAATTCGGTCGACGAGCATCTGGCAGGATACTGTACGGAAATCAAAGTATATCTGGAAAAAGACGGATCCGCGGTCGTCGAAGACGACGGCCGCGGAATTCCGGTGGGAATGCACGAAAAAGGGATCCCGGCCGAACGGCTGGTTTTTACGACGCTTCACGCCGGAGGGAAATTTGACAATTCCGTCTATAAGACGAGCGGCGGGCTTCACGGAGTGGGATCTTCGGTTGTAAACGCGCTTTCCTCCTGGCTGGACGTGCAGGTTATGCTTGAAGGAAAGATACATCATGACCGGTACGAGCGCGGGATTCCGGTTCTTGAACTGGAGAACGGCCTGCTTCCTGTGACCGGCCGGACAAAAAAGACAGGTACCCGCATTCAGTTTCTTCCGGATCCGGAGATTTTCGAGAAGACCAGGTTTTCCTCTACAGAGTTAAAGAGCAGGCTGCACGAGACGGCATATCTGAATCCGCAGCTGACGATCCGCTTCGAGGACAGACGCCGGGATGAGCCGGAGACGATCGTGTACCGCGAACCGGAAGGGATCGCAGGCTACGTGCGGGAGCTTGGCCAGGAATCGGAGCCCGTCTGCGATCCCATTTACTTTAAAGGAGAGTCGGACGGCATCGTCGTGGAAGCGGCCTTCCAGTATGTCAACGAATTTCATGAGAACGTGCTGGGATTCTGCAACAACATTTACAATGCCGAGGGCGGCACGCATCTGACCGGATTCAAGTCGGCGTTTACTGCCGTGATGAATATGTATGCGCGTCAGATCGGCGTCCTCAGGGAGAAGGACGCGAATTTTACGGGAACCGATATCCGCAGCGGCATGACTGCCGTCATCTCGGTCAAACATCCGGATCCCCGCTTTGAAGGGCAGACCAAGACAAAGCTGGATAATCAGGATGCGGCCCGCGCGGTCGGGAAAGTGACGGGGGATGAAGTCGTCCTGTATTTTGACAAGCATCTGGATGTGCTGAAGGCGGTCCTCTCCTGTGCGGAGAAAGCGGCAAAGATCCGGAAGACGGAAGAGCGCGCGAAAACAAATCTGCTGACCAGACAGAAATACTCGTTTGACAGCAACGGAAAGCTCGCGAACTGCGAGAGCCGCGACAGCAGTATCTGCGAGATCTTTATCGTCGAGGGGGATTCGGCAGGCGGTTCCGCGAAGACGGCGCGCGACCGCAGCTATCAGGCGATCCTTCCCATCCGCGGGAAAATTCTGAACGTGGAGAAGGCGAGCATCGACAAGGTGCTTGCCAACGCCGAGATCAAGACGATGATCAACGCGTTCGGCTGCGGTTTCTCCGAGGGGTACGGCAACGATTTCGACATCACAAAACTCCGCTACAATAAGATCATCATCATGGCCGACGCCGACGTGGACGGCGCGCATATCAGCACGCTGCTTCTGACGTTATTTTACCGTTTCATGCCGGAACTGATCTACGAGGGACATGTCTACCTTGCGATGCCGCCGCTCTATAAGGTTATTCCCGCGCGCGGAAAGGAATCGTATCTTTACGACGACAAAGCTCTGGAAAAATACCGCAGAACCCACAAAGGATCGTTTACGCTGCAGAGGTATAAGGGTCTTGGCGAAATGGATGCCGGTCAGCTCTGGGAGACGACCCTGAACCCGGAGACCCGCATACTGAAACTTGTTGAAATTGAAGATGCCCGCATTGCTTCAAATATCACCAGCATGCTCATGGGAACGGAGGTCCCCCCGCGCAAGGCGTTTATCTATGAACATGCGCAGGATGCTTTGCTGGACGTCTGACCCCTGCCGGTGTTTTTCAGGGTCCGCCGCCTGGTTTCCTGTGAAAACCAGGCTTTCACAGGAAGGAGATCTGTATGGAAGAACAAATCATTCGCGCCGAGTACTCCGATATCATGCAGAAATCATACATTGACTATGCGATGAGCGTCATCATCGCGCGGGCGCTCCCGGATGTCCGGGACGGGCTGAAGCCGGTGCAGCGCAGAACGCTTTACGATATGTATGAACTGGGGATCCGCTATGACAGGCCGTACCGGAAATGCGCCCGCATCGTCGGGGACACGATGGGCAAGTATCACCCGCATGGAGACAGCTCGATCTACGAAGCGCTTGTCGTGATGGCGCAGGAATTTAAAAAGGGAATCGCGCTCGTCGACGGGCACGGCAACTTCGGCTCCATTGAGGGGGACGGCGCGGCCGCTATGCGTTATACGGAGGCGCGGCTGCAGAAGATCACGCAGGAGGCGTTTCTCGCGGATCTTGACAAGGACGTCGTCGATTTCGGCCCGAATTTCGACGAGACGGAAAAAGAACCGCTCGTACTTCCCGCAAAAATACCGAATCTGCTCATAAACGGCGCCGACGGCATTGCGGTCGGCATGGTGACCAGCATTCCGCCCCATAATCTGGCTGAGGTCATTGACGGCGTAAAGGCCATGATCAAAAACAACCAGATTTCTTCTGAAGAGCTGATGACTTATATCAAAGGACCGGATTTCCCGACAGGCGGCATTGTCGTAAACCGCTCTGATCTCGCGGAAATCTACCGCACAGGACAGGGAAAGATACGGCTGCGCGGCAAAGTGGAAGTCGAAAAGGCAAAGGGCGGAAAAGAGCGCCTGGTCATTACGGAGATCCCGTACACGATGATCGGGGCCAATATCGGCAAGTTCCTGAACGATATCGCTGGGCTGATCGAGTCCAGAAAGACGGCGGATATTGTGGACATCTCGAATCAGTCCTCCAAAGAAGGGATCCGCATCGTTCTGGAACTGAGGAAAGGCGCCGATACGGAGCAGCTAAAAAACCTTCTCTACAAAAAGACGAAACTTGAAGATACTTTCGGTGTAAATATGCTCGCGGTGGCGGGCGGCCGGCCGGAGACGCTTGGTCTGCGCCAGATTCTGGAATATCATATCGATTTCCTGTTTGAAACAACGACGAGAAAGTATCAGAATCTTCTGGGGAAGGAAGAGCGCAAAAAGGAAGTTCAGGAAGGGCTGATCCGCGCCTGCGATGTGATCGATCTGATCATTGAGATTCTGCGGGGCAGCCGCAGCAGAGATCAGGTGAAGGAATGTCTCGTGAACGGCGCAACGGAGGGAATCCGCTTCAAGTCCGAGAGGTCAAGAAAGCGGGCCGCCGGCCTTGGATTTACGGAGGCGCAGGCAAATGCGATTCTCGATATGCGGCTGTATAAGCTGATCGGCCTTGAGATTGAGGTCCTGCTCAAAGAGCATGAGGAGACGCTGGCGAATATTGCGAATTATACGGATATTCTGAACAACTACAATTCCATGGCAAAGGTGATCATCCGCGAGCTTGATTCCTACAGGAAAAATTTCGGCCGTCCGAGGAGAACGGCGCTCGAGGACGCGGACGAGGTGGTCCTGAAAGAGAAAAAGATCGAGGAGATGCCGGTCGTGTTCCTGATGGACCGCTTTGGCTATGTGCGCACGGTCGAAGAGCAGACGTATGAGCGGAACCGCGAGGCGGCGGATTCCGGGAACCGCTTTGTGCTGCACTGCCTGAATACAGACAAAGTCTGCGTATTTACGGACCGTGGAAAGATGCATCTGCTTCGCGTCGCCGACGTGCCGCACGGAAAATTCCGCGATAAGGGGACTCCGCTTGACAATCTCTGCAATTATGACAGCGGCGCGGAGAACTTTGTCGCCGTGTATCCGCTGAATGACATACGGGATACCGTGCTGACCTTTGTGACGGCGCAGGGAATGCTCAAGCAGGTGCAGGGCCTGGAGTTCGACGTCGCGAAGCGTACGACGGCCGCCACAAAACTGCTTGAGGAGGATTCCGTGCTCGAAATTCACGCGGCCGCTGAGAACGCGCACATCGTGCTCGCGACGGAGGAGGGCTATTTCCTGCGGTTTGCCGTCTCGGAGATCCCGCTTAAGAAAAAGGGGGCCGTCGGCGTGCGGGGCATAAAGCTCGGGCCGAAGGATCTCGTAAAGAATGTGTACTGGCTCGAGGGCGGCAAAAGCCCCGAAGTTCTGTATAAAGGAAAGCAGGTGCACGTTGGCAGGCTGCGCACGGCGTCCAGGGACACGCGCGGAACAAAGGCACGTGTATAGGAAATAAAACAGTGTGTTTTTAAAATTAGTCCTTGATTTTTTGGAATTATGTGTTAGAATAAGCATAGTTCCTGCAGATATAGTTCATCGGTAGAACGCCAGCTTCCCAAGCTGGAGAGGCGGGTTCGATTCCCGTTATCTGCTGTTTTTAGCGCGGGCCGGAGTTTTCGGCCCGTTTTTATTGTTATGCGCAGGAGGGAAAGCCGCCTCCTGCCCGATCAGTGTTCCTGTTCACTCCCCTACGGGTCGTGAACGTAACAGCGCTTCGCGATGCACAGAAATCACCTCGCGGGACAGTGAATGTGTGAACCAATGTCATTAAGTTTGGATGGAACGGACAGAGCTGGAAGTTTTCCTGAAAAAGCTGAACTGCTCCGGC
>CANRGB010000015.1 GCA_947630005.1 uncultured Lachnospiraceae bacterium | reverse complement strand
CGGAGCCGACGGTGAGAAACACCGCCCGATCATGATCCACCGCGTGGCGTTCGGCTCCATCGAGCGTTTCATCGGCATCCTGATCGAGCATTTTGCGGGCGCATTCCCGACCTGGCTCTCGCCGGAACAGGTGCGCGTACTTCCGATCTCCGACAAGTATCTGGACTATGCGGCGAAGGTTGACGCCGAACTGAAAGAGGCAGGTATCCGCTCAAGCGTCGATACCCGCGCGGAGAAGATCGGCTACAAGATCCGCGAAGCGCGTCTGGCGAAGGTTCCGTACATGCTCGTGGTCGGCGCAAAAGAAGAGGAAAATAATCTCGTATCCGTTCGAAGTCGTTTCGCGGGCGACGAGGGTCAGACAGCGCTTGCTGACTTCATCGCTTCCGTGAAGGAGGAGATCAAGGGCCGCGTGGCGCGCGAGGTGACGGTGCAGGAAGGCGAGAACAAATAATCTATGTTTGGACTTGGAACTTTAATCAATACAGCGGGCGTTGTGGCGGGGAGCGCGATCGGAATGGTTCTTCGCCGCGGTCTGAAAAAAGAGATGGAACAGTCGCTGATGAGCGCCTGCGGCGTGGCTTCGATGTTTATCGGGGTCGCGGGAACGCTGCAGGGAATGCTGCGTGTGGAGAACGGATCGATTGAGACACAGGGCAGCATGCTGCTGATCTTTTCGCTGGTGCTCGGCGGACTGCTCGGGGAACTGATTGATATCGAGAAGCGGATGGATACGCTTGGAGAGAAATTAAAAGCGATGTTTCACGCGGAGCGGGACGCGCGTTTCGTGGAGGGATTTGTCAACACGTCGCTGATCATCTGCGTCGGCGCGATGGCGATCGTCGGCTCGATCCAGGACGGACTTACCGGCGACGCGACCATGCTGACCGCGAAGGCAGTGCTGGACTTTGCGATTGTGATCGTGCTGGCGTCCACCTACGGCGTCGGCGTCATGTGCTCAGCGCTGGCGATCCTCGTCTATGAGGGCTCGCTGACGCTGCTGGCGCATTTTGCCGGAAACTTTATCGGAGAGACGCTGATCGCGAACCTTTCGTTTATCGGCTCGGCGCTGATCTTCTGTGTGGGCGTCAACATCGCGTTTGGGAAGAAATTCCGTGTCGGGAATATGCTGCCGGCGCTGCTCGTGCCGGTCGCGTATGAGATCATGCAGGTTTTCCGGTAGAGCCAAGCGGAATAATTTCCGGCAGCAGGAAGAGAGGCGGATTTATGGGAGAGGAATTCAGTCAGAACAGCAGTCCTGACATGGGACCGGTTTTCGTGTATGAGAAAAAGGGAGACAGCGCGGTGATCCGGCGCTGTTTTTCCCGTGAGGAAGGCATCGTCATACCGGAGCGGATCTGCGGCCTGCCGGTGACGGAAGCGGGGCCTTACTGTTTTTCCGCCCATATGGATGAAAAGGCGTTCCGAAAAGAATTTGAGGCGGGAAAACTTCTGATTTTTCAGGAGAGCGCCGGTTTTTCTCCGGGGCAGAAGCAAGAGGAAGGAGAAGCTGCCTGCGGGGCGGAACCGGACAAGTTCCGCGGCACGTTTTTGGGTTTGCTGACAGAAAAAGGGATACAGACGCCGGGAGGTCTGATTCCGCCGCTCTGCGGAAATAAGTTAAAAGAACTGGTATTTCCGGACAGTATCCGGCGCGTCGGACGATATTGCCTGTACAACTGTGACGCCCTGGAACGGCTGGAATTTGACGGCGCTCTTTCGGACTGGGGGAGCGGAGTCTTCACAGGCTGTCATCATATAAAGAAGATCCGCCTGCGTCTTGGGGCGGACGGAAAATCATCGCTGAAACAGATGCTCGACGAGGTGCCGGAGGCGGTGGAGGTGGAATTTCTGTCGCGGGGGCCGGGATGGCCGGAAAGCAGCGCGGGAGTTCCGTCAGGATCTTCGGGCGCGATGGACAGGCTATATTTTGCGGAGACGGAAAAGAATGGAGAAGAAGGATCTGTTCTTATGGCGCGGCTGGTCTTTCCGGAATTTTATGAGGAAGGCGTCGAGAATACGCCGGCCCGGATCCTGGAGACGCACGTGCACGGCAGCGGGATCCTGTATCGGAACTGTTTTCAAAATAAAGTGTTTGATTTTCAGCAGTATGACCGTCTGCTCCCGTATGCGGTCGCGCGGGAGGATTTTGAGATCACCGCGCGTCTGGTAACGGGACGTCTGTGGTTTCCGCACGGACTTTCGGAGTCGGCGCGCCGGCAGTATGAGGCGTATGTGATTTCGGAGCGCGCGCAGTTTGCGGGGCTGTTTGTCCGCAGGCGTGATATGCGGGGGATCCGCTTTCTGACGGAGCTTGCGGGAGCGGCGCACCCGGATCTTTATGATGTGCTGACGGAGCTTGCGGGCAGGGAACGCTTTGTGGAGGCGGTCAGTTTCCTGATGGAGAACCGGAGAAAAGCGGGGAAGAGAGATAAAAGAAGAAGAATTCTGGGGGAAGGAAGTTCTCTGAAAGCGGAAGCGAAGCCGAAGCCAGAACAGGCGGAACCGGGACCAAAGACAGAGCGAACAGAAATGAAGCCGAAACCAGGGCAGGAGGAACCGGGATCGGAGACAGGGAGAGCAGAACCGAAGCCGAAACCAGGGCAGATGGAACCGGAGCCGGAGACGGAGAGAGCAGAAACAAAGCCGTCACGCCGCCGCAGATTTGAACTGTAACAAAATGGCCGAATAAAAAGCAGGGAGGGGATGACACATGGAAAATCCGATCATTGCGCAGCGGGAACGGGAAGCGGCTTTCGCGGAAATCGGGATGGATATCCTGCGCAGCGCGCGAAATGAACTTTATTTAAACATGCGCTTCCTCGATGTGGCGCTGTCCTCTCTTGCGCTTGTGCCTGAGCAGCAGATCACAGTTGCGGGGACGGACGGAACCGCGCTGTATTTTCATCCGGGACAGCTTGCCTCGCTGTTCCGCAAAAGCCGGGTTCTGGTGAATCGCGCGTATCTGCACAGCATTCTTCACTGTCTGTTCTGCCATCTCTGGAACCGGAAAGGGCGCGATGAGGAGTACTGGAATCTGGCATGCGATATCACGGCGGAATGGGTGATCGACGATCTTGCGATACAGGCCGTGCATGTGCCGAAATCCACGTTCCGAAGGAGTGTGTACCGGGAAATTTCGGGATGGAGCAGCGAGGAGCACGACAGGGATACGGACGGGCGGCCGGAAATGTCCGGAGCAAATGGGATAAGTAATCAGAGCTCTCGGATGGCGCATGAGAAAAGATTCACGGCGACCGCGGAGCGGATTTACCGGATTCTGTGCCGGAAGCATTTTCCGCAGCCGTATCTGGACCGGCTTGCGCGGGAGTTTGCCGTGGACGACCACCGGCTGTGGCAGCAGGAGGACAATTCCAGGCCGCAGCCGCAGCAGAGGAAGTGGGAAGATATCCGCGACCGGATGCAGACGGAGATGGAGACTTTCTCGAAGGAGGCCTCCGGGGACGCGGAAAGTCTGACCGATCAGATACAGATCGAGAACAGGAAGCGCTACGATTACCGTGAGTTCCTCCGGAAATTTTCGGTGCTGAAAGAGGAGATGCAGGTCGATCCGGATTCGTTTGATTATATTTTTTACAATTACGGGATGAGTCTGTACGGGAATATGCCGCTGATTGAGCCGCTGGAGACGAAGGAGGTCAAAAAGATCGAGGACTTTGTCATCGTGGTCGATACCTCCATGTCCTGCAAAGGCGATCTGGTAAAGCATTTCCTTGAGGAGACCTGCGGCATCCTGCAGGAATCAGAGAGCTTTTTCCGCAAAATCAACATCCATATTATCCAGTGCGACGACAAGGTGCGGGAAGACGCGGTCATCACGGATAAGAGAGAGCTTGCGCGCTATATAGAAAATTTTACGGTAAAAGGGCTGGGCGGAACCGATTTCCGGCCGGCGTTTGTGTACGTGGAAGAACTGCTGCGCCGTCAGGCTTTTGCCCGGCTGCGCGGGCTGCTCTATTTTACGGACGGCTATGGGATATTCCCGCTGCGAAAGCCGCGGTACGAGACGGCATTTATCTTTTTGAAAGAGGATTACCGGGATGTCGACGTTCCGCCCTGGGCGATCAAACTGATTCTCGATCCGGAGGATTACGAGGTCTGAAGAGATATAATGAGGAGGAACCATCCATGAAGGAATTTTTTATTGAAAACGACGGGGTCAGGCTTCACGCAAAACTGGATATGCCGGAAAAGATGCCGGATGAATCCGGGAAATGTCCGCTGATGATCGTGATTCACGGGTTTACCGGACATATGGAGGAGAGGCATATCATTGCGGCGGCCGAGGCCGCGAATGCGGCGGGTTTTGCCGCTCTCAGGGCGGAGATGTACGGTCACGGCAAAAGCAGCGGCAGATTTGAAGATCATACGCTGTACAAATGGGTGACAAACGCGCTGGCGGTGATCGACTATGCGAAGACGCTGGATTTTGTCAGCGGTCTGTATCTCTGCGGCCACTCCCAGGGCGGCCTGCTTGCCATGCTTGCGGGCGGTATGAAAGCGGACGATCTGAAGGCGCTCATTCCTCTTTCGCCTGCCTGGATGATCCCGGACGGAGCGAGGCAGGGGAATCTGCTGGGGAGATCCTTTGACCCGGTTCATATTCCGGATCTTCTGGAGACGGATGATCTGCGGCTGAACGGCAATTATATCCGGACGGCTCAGACGATTCATGTGGAGGATGAGATAGAACGTTTCCGCGGTTCGGTGCTTATTGTGCAGGGCGACAGGGATGAGGCGGTTCCGCTGGAATACGCAAAAAGGGCAGAGGAGCTTTACGCCAGCGCAAAGCTGGTGATTGTGCCCGGGGATACGCACTGCTTTGATTATCATCTGGAAGCAATGACAGAGGCGGTAAAGGAATTTTTGCTGGAGATGGAGCGTTAAAGAAGGACATTCATGCCCTGCAGGCGGGGCGCATCACGGATGAAAGGACAGGAAAATCATGAAAATAATTCAGCCGAATGTGGAGATCATCACTCCGCTTAACGGGCAGGAAATTCTCGCGCATATTGAAAAGGTGGGAAGGGTCTGCTACAAATCAGAGGATAATATCACGGAAAATTCCGCGGAAAAGTTTGTCGCCGGCATTATCAGACGCGGGCATGAGGCCGTGATCGAGCATTACAATATTACGGTGAAATTTACGACGGACCGCGGAATCTCCCATGAGATCGTGCGCCACCGCATCGCGAGCTACGCGCAGGAGAGCACGCGGTACTGCAATTATTCCAAAGATAAATTCAGCAATGAGATCACGGTAGTCTGCCCTGTGGATATCAGGGAGGACACGCCGGAGTACCGGGACTGGGTCCGCGCGATGGAAGCCGCGGAAAAGTACTACTTTGCGCTGCTTGCCGACGGCTGCAAGCCGCAGACGGCCCGATCTGTGCTTCCGACCTGTACGAAGACGGAGATTATGGTGACGATGAATCTGCGCGAGTGGAGGCATTTCCTGAAACTGCGCGGCGACGCGGCGGCGCATCCGGATATCCGTCTGCTCGCGAAGAACCTTCTGGATCAGTTCAAGGAGCGGATCCCGGTGATCTTTGATGATATAATTTCCGAAGAGAGTGACAGAACATGAATATCAAACGGGCAAAAGAAGAAATCAAGGATACGATCGAATCGTATCTCTTAAAAGATGAGGACGGGGATTATGTGATTCCCACAGTCCGTCAGCGTCCGGTGCTGCTGCTGGGAGCGCCTGGGATCGGGAAGACGCAGATTATGGAGCAGATCGCCCGCGAATGCGGGATCGGGCTTGTGGCGTACACGATCACCCACCACACGCGCCAGAGCGCGATCGGACTGCCGTTTATCTCACAGAAATTATTCGACGGAGAGGAATACCATGTGACCAGCTATACGATGAGCGAGATCGTGGCCGCGGTTTATGAGAAGATGGAGAAAACAGGACTGTCGGAGGGAATCCTGTTCCTGGATGAGATCAACTGTGTCTCGGAGACGCTGGCGCCGGCGATGCTGCAGTTTTTGCAGTACAAGACGTTCGGCAGTCACGCGATTCCCGAAGGATGGATCATCGTGGCCGCGGGCAATCCGCCGGAATACAATAAATCGGTCCGGGAGTTTGACGTCGTGACGATGGACCGCGTAAAAAAGATCGAGGTGGAACCGGATTTTGAGGTCTGGAAGGAGTATGCGGCAAAGGAGCAGATCCATCCCGCGGTCACTTCCTATCTCACGGCCCGGCCCGGGTATTTCTACCGCATGGAGACGACGGTCGACGGCAGGCAGTTCGCGACGCCGCGCGGCTGGGAGGATCTTTCCCGGCTTCTCGAAGTGTACGAAAAGCTTGGGAAGAAAGCGGACCGGGAAGTGGTCGTCCAGTATATTCAGCACGAGAAGATCGCGAAGGATTTCGCGAATTATCTTGAACTTTATGAGAAATATCAGATGGATTACCAGCTGGACGCCGTGCTGAACGGCACAATCGACGATATCCTGCTGAAGAAGGCGGCCCACGCTTCTTTCGACGAGCGGCTTGGTGTCGTGAGCCTCCTGCTTGCGCGCTGCCGTGGGGAGTTCGTGCAGATCGCGCGGTCTGAGCGGGAGCTTAAGCTGCTGTTCGAACAATTAAAGCTGATCCGGGACGGACTGCGGGTCGGAAGCGGTTCGGAGAAAGATCCCGGGGATGCAAAGAAATGCCCGCCGCAGGAAATTTTTGACGGCGTTCTGAAAAAATTTACCGGGGAGTTTGAGCGGCAGCGCAAAGCGGAGCTGCTTTCACGTCAGGATGCGCAGATCTGCCGCGGTGCGGTAAGAAAGCTGGAGGAGCTGTCGCTTGCGCTGAAAAAGCTGGGGTTTTCGGATGGAACAGAGGCTTTCGCGTGGCTCAGACAGTGGTTTGACGGGCAGCAGGACAGCCTTGAGGACAGACGTGACCATGCCGGTCAGATGCTGGAGCACGCGTTTGACTTTCTGGAGGCCGCGTTCGGGACAGGGCAGGAGATGGTCATTTTTATCACGGAGCTGAATGCCGATTATTACAGCATCCGCTTTCTTCAGGAATATGAGTGTGAGCGCTACTATCTTTATAACAGAAATCTTCTGTTTGAGGACCGGGGCCGGGAGATCGAGGCGCGGCTGCGGAGCATGGGACCGGTCGGGTGACAAAGCCGCCGCGGATCCCTGCGTAAGGAGGATGAAATGGAAAACGGAAAACCGGTTACGGTTGAAATCATCCGGAGCGCACGAAAGACGATGTCCCTTGAGGTGACGCGGGACGGCCGCGTCCTGGTCCGCGCTCCGCACGGCATGTCGGAACAGAGGATCCGGGCGTTTGTGGAAGAGAAGAAGGCGTGGCTTGGCCGGAGTGTGGCAAAGATGGAGCAGCGCAGGCAGATGCAGGAGAGGGCAGGCGCTGTGACGCAGGAGCAGAAGCGCGCCGGGATTGAGGCGGCCAGAGAGAGGATCGCGGAGCGGGCCGCGTACTTTGCGCCGCTTCTCGGCGTGACTTACGGCAGGATCACGATCCGCGACCAGAAGACCCGGTGGGGCAGCTGCAGCAGCAAAGGGAACCTTAATTTCACCTGGAAGCTGATCCTTGCCCCGCCGGAAGTGCTTGATTACGTGGTCGTCCACGAGCTGTGCCACCGCCTTGAGATGAATCATTCCGAACGGTTCTGGAATCATGTGAAACGGATCCTTCCGGATTACCGGGAGCGCCGAAACTGGCTCAAAGAGAACGGGTGGCTGCTTACGCTTGACTACGATTCTGCCCGCGGCGGCGGATGACATCCGGAAGATGTCGATTCCGCTTGATTTCCCGCGCCAGGCACGTTACAATGGAAGAAAAGCGGCAGGTCAGAAGGGGCGGCAGGATGAATACGAAAGAACATGCGACGGATGTGGAACAGAAGACAGAAGAATTATGGAAAGCGATGGAGGCCAGGCAGGGTGAGACATTCTATACGGCCAAGAATCTGCCGTTTCGGTATACGATCCGCGGCGGCGAGATGTTTGTGGACAGGCGTTCGCGCTCAATCACCAGGGCCACGTTCGCGAACGCGCTGGAAAAGCTCCGCGCGCGTCCTGACGAAGTCAGAGGACCGAAGAGCCTGAGCGTTTTTGGAGCGCCGTATGTCTGGGCGCTTCTGGTAGCTTTCGGGATCGCGAACGGAACGGCGGCAAAGCCGGATGAAAATAAAGCGCAGGATTCAGTTGAGCAGGAATAAAATAAAAGCCGGATTCTTTTGGGAATCCGGCCCGTTTTTACTGATCCAGGCCCCTGATGTGCCGGATCTTGCGCTTGAGACGGTAGAAGAACACGTCTTCTCTGAGCGCCTTGAGATCTTTTCGCAGCTCCTTGTCGGACGCGCCGCGCTTCTGCTGTTCGGCTTTGAGTTCCTTTTTCAGCTCTTTGATCTCCTTGCTGTGCTTCTGCTGTTCGGCTTTGAGCTCGCTTCTCAGCTTCTTGGCATTCTGCCGCTCCTCGGACAGCTGTTCTTTCAGCGTCTGCTGCTGCGTCTGGACAATATCGAACATTTTCCCCCAGAGGAGGATCGAATCGCGCAGAAAATCGTTCTCGTTGATGAGCAGTTCCGGCAGATCCTTCGGCTGGTTATAGAAGAGAATCCCGTCCTCACGGCCCAGAAACCCGGAGGCTAACTGCCGGTTGGATTCCTCAAACTGTTTCTGGAAATCCATCCGGTCTTCCGGAGCGAAGAAAGAGTAGCGGCTGTAATCCCGTTTGGAAGGATTCTGTTCGTCCATCTCCGAAATGCCCTGGAAGAGGATATGCTGCCTTGTCCGAAGCTCGGGGACAAGGTTCATCAGGCGCTTTATTTCCAGATAATTGCCCTCGAACTTTGTGTTGTACACATCCTGCTTCACAGTGAAGCCGTCGGACAGGGACAGTCCGAAAATATCGAGAAAATCGGACTGAAGCGTATGCTCCGCGCCCTTAAACTGTCCGCGCTCAAGGATCCGCACGTATACGGAGTCTTTTCCGAACAGATCGGCGAGCTTGCTGATATACGCGTTGTAGTCGAGCGGATATCCCCGCTTTGTCATGTAGCCGATATATTCATGCATGGTCAGGCAGGTCCGGCCGTCCTTAATATTCTGCGCCCAGTGCGATTCGAGCCAGGAATCCTGGCGGCGCAGATAGACGATGATCTTGACGTCGAGACCGCGTCGGTTCATATCTTCTTTCAGCTGTTCCCAGAAATTTTTGCGGGGATGGCTGCCCCACCAGAGCCCCTCGTCCGTGAGCAGGATCCGGTCATATTTTTTGCCGAGCTCTTCCAGCTGGTTCAGCCCTTCCTCGTATTCGGGAGCGGGGATGGTATTGTTCCGGCTGCCGTCCTCATTGATATAGGGGGCGTAAAGAAAATGCCCGTTGCGCCGGAAGGATACCATCTCATACCTGTAGCTGAACAGCGGATAGCAGATGCCGAGTTTCTCAAAAACATCCCTGTTATCCCATACGAAATACTGGATCGAGGTAGATCCGGTTTTCGGGAGACCTATATGCAGATAAACGGTTGCCATATCGTCCTCCTTTGATTTTCTGTTTCGTTAGTTTGTATCCTGCGTTTCCCCGAGCAGTTTCAGGATGGCGTCGACACAGTCGTCGAGCGGCATCGTGCTGGTATCCACGGTGATCTCCGGCTTTTTCGGAACCTCGTAGGGGCTGGAAATGCCGGTAAAGTAAGAGATCTCGCCTGCGCGGGCTTTTTTGTAAAGGCCTTTCACGTCGCGCCGCTCGCATTCCGCAAGAGGCGTGCTGACATAAACTTCGATAAAACTGTCCTCCCCGATGATCTCACGGGCGCTGCGCCGGTCGCGGAGATAGGGCGAGATGAACGCGGTGATCGTGATCAGTCCGGCGTCGTTCATCAGCTTGGCGACCTCGGCGATGCGCCGGATGTTTTCGATCCGGTCGGTCTCGCGGAATCCGAGGTTCTTGTTCAGTCCCATGCGGATATTATCTCCGTCAAGAAGCATGGTATGCCGGCCGAGCGCGACGAGCCGCTTTTCCAGCTCATTGGCGAGCGTGGATTTGCCGGATCCGGAAAGGCCGGTCATCCAGATCGTCACGGGCTTCTGGCCTTTCTGCTGCGCGCGCAGTTCGCGCGTGATGTCGTGCTCCTGCCACCTCAGGTTGTCGGCGCGACGCAGGACGTTTGTGATGATGCCGCAGGCGGAGGTCATGTTTGTGATCCGGTCGATCAGAATCAGAGATCCCAGCGTGTGGTTGTTCTGAAATTCGTCAAAGACGATCCGGTCGGAGACGGAAATATCGCAGTCGACGATCTCATTTTTGTAGGTGGTGTCGGCGGGAATCTCGCTGCCCGTATTGACGTCGATCTTGCAGTGGATATGCATCACGACGGCGGGGATCATCTTCGTGCCGAGCTTGAGGTAGTAATTCCGGCCCGCGACCAGATGGGAGTCGTCCATCCAGAGGAGCCGCGCGGTGAACAGGCTGCCGACGGTAAGCTGCGCGTCTTTCGTGAGGACGCAGCCTCTGGAGACATCCACCTCCCGGTCAAGCGCAAGGGTGACCGCATGTCCGGTATCGGAAGATTCCACGTCCTTTCCGGCGTCGAGAATCCGCTTTACGACCGCTTTCTCATTGGAGGGGAGCGTTGTGATCTCGTCTCCCACGCGGATCACGCCGGACGCGATCTCTCCCTGAAAGCCGCGGAACGTATAGTCGGGACGGCACACTCTCTGCACGGGCATGCAGAATCCTTCCTCCGTGGAAACCTTGTCCGTATTGATGTTTTCAAGATATTCCAGCAGCGCCTCCCCGCGGAACCACGGCATGCGCGTGGAGCGGTTGGTGACGTTGTCGCCCTCCGTCGCGGAGACGGGGAGAATCTGCAGGCTCCGGTAGTCGTATTCCTTCACCATGCGCAGGATATCCTTTGAGATTTTGCGGAAGCGGTTCTCGTCGTAGTTGACCAGATCCATCTTGTTGACGGCAAAGACAAAGTGCTCGATGCCCATCATGGAGCAGATGCGCGTGTGGCGCCGCGTCTGTACGAGTACGCCGTGCGTGGCGTCGACGAGGATGACCGCGAGGTCGGCAAACGAGGCGCCGACCGCCATATTGCGCGTATATTCTTCATGGCCCGGGGTATCCGCGACGATGAAAGAGCGTTTTTCCGTGGTGAAATACCGGTAGGCGACGTCGATCGTGATGCCCTGTTCGCGCTCCGCCATCAGTCCGTCAAGAAGCAGGGAATAGTCGATCGCCCCGCCGCGGGACCCCATGCGGCTGTCAAGCTCAAGGGCGCGCTCCTGATCCGCGAAGAGAAGCTTGGCGTCATAGAGCATGTGGCCGATCAGCGTGGATTTTCCGTCGTCCACGCTTCCGCAGGTGATGAATTTGAGAAGACTGTTCATATTAAAAGTATCCCTCCCTCTTTCTCTTTTCCATGCTCGCCGAGCCGCTGTCGCTGTCGATCACGCGGCTGGTCCTCTCGGAGGACACCGCCCCCAAGGTTTCGCTGATGATCGCGTCGAGCGTATCCGCCTCGCTTTCGATCCCGCCGGTCAGCGGATAACAGCCGAGCGTGCGGAAACGGATCTTCCCGTGCTCGACCTTCTCACCGGGCAGCAGCTTCATGCGGTCGTCGTCGATCATGATGATGTTGCCGTTCCGGCGGACAAACGGGCGTTCTTTGGCGAAGTAGAGCGGAACGATCTCGATATTCTCCTGGCGGATGTACTGCCAGATATCCGCCTCGGTCCAGTTTGAGATCGGAAAGACGCGGATCTCCTCGCCCTGGTTGACTTTTGTGTTGTACAGCTTCCACATTTCAGGACGCTGGTTCTTGGGATCCCAGGCGTGGCTTGCGTTGCGGAACGAGAAGATGCGCTCCTTGGCGCGGGATTTTTCCTCGTCGCGGCGGCCGCCTCCGAAAGCGGCGGTAAAGCCGTATTTGTCGAGCGCCTGTTTGAGGGCCTGCGTTTTCATGATATCCGTGTAGGCGGAGCCGTGATCGAACGGGTTGATGCCCTGCGCCAGCCCTTCCTCATTGATGTATTCCAGTATCTCAATGCCGTGCTTCTGCGCCATGCGGTCCCGGAATTCGATCATTTCCCGGAATTTCCAGGTTGTATTTACGTGCAGAAAAGGAAAAGGCGGCTTTTCCGGATAGAAAGCCTTTAAGGCGAGATGAAGCATGACGGAGGAATCCTTGCCGATGGAATAGAGCATCACCGGCTTCTCACATTCAGCGGCGACTTCGCGCATGATGTAAATGGCTTCCGCTTCCAGCTTGTCAAGGTGGGTCATATTACTCATACAAAGTACTCCTTATAAAATATCGTGGATTGTGTGTCTGCCTGATCCGGCATATTTGTAGTGAACGGCAGACCGGTTTTTGATTTGTCTGCCCGCCGCGCCGTCCGGGAGCATGTTTGGGGCAGATACGCGCGCAGCTTCCGGAGGCGGCTGAAACTCCCGCTATTATAACTGAAATCATGCAGATAGGCAAGGGGGAAATCCCCCGTTTGACCAGAAGCCGCGGGAAACGGGGGGCGCGCTGCCCCGCGGCCCGCGGACAATGCAGAACGGAAAGTCAGGACGAATGGAGCGGCGCCTTCAGGCGCTTTCGGGCTCTTCGGATCCGTCCACGGAAAGAATTTGCCTCCATGCTTTTCCGGATTCCTTTGATCTCCTTGGAAAAAGAGTCCATATTTTTCCGGATCTCCGCGATCTCCCTGGAAAAAGAATCCAGGCTTTTCTGACGTTTGCCGGCCTCACGGGAGAGAGAATTCAGGTCTTTTCGGATTGCGCGGACCGTCTGCTTCTGTTCCGCGGTTCTCTCCCGGTTGTGCTGCATGATGGTCTGGAGGATTGTTCCGTAGACGAGAATGACATCGTGAAGCAGATCGCTGTCTTTTACCGGCGCGGACGGCAGATTAATTTCGTCTTCCAGGAAAAGGACGCCGTCTTCGCGGCCGAGATATTCTTCGGCCAGACGCCGGTTGGATTCGGCGAAGGAATCGCGGAACAGCTTCTGCTCTCCGGGATCGAAGAATGACTGCCCGCTAAGCTCATAGCGGAAAGGATTCAGGTCCTGTATTTTCATGATCGAGCCGATAAAGACATTGCTTCTGTTTTCCTGGAGCCAGGGCAGCATGTTCAGCGTGCGCTTGAGCTCCAGATAAGTGCCGCCAAGCTTCGGATTGAGGACATCCTGCTGCTGTGCGAAGCCGTCGGACAGTGACAGGCCGAAAATATCCAGAAAATCGGACAGAAGAGAGTGTTCGGCTCCCCGGAACTGTTCCTTTTCCATGATCCGGATGATCAGTGAGTCCTTTCCGAACAGTCCGGCCAGCATGTCCATATAGGCGCAGTAGTCCAGCGGATAGCCGGCTTCCTGCATGGCTTCCAGGTATTCCCGGAAACCGAGCGTGGTCTTTCCGACTTTTACTTTCTGCGCCCAGTAAGACTGTGCCCAGAGATCCTGGCGGCGCAGATACATGATGATGCGCAGGTCTATCTGCTTTTCTTTCAGTTTCGCGGCAAGTCTGGGCCAGAGCCGTTTCTTTCGTATGCTGTCTTTCCAGATTCCTTCATCGGAAAGAATGATCGAGTCGTACCGGCCGGCAAGTTCCCCGAGCTTGTCAATGCCTTCTTCAAAATGGGAAACCTCCTGTCCTTCCAGAGGCCGGAGCTTCGTCAGAAAGCGCCCGTTGCGGTGATAGTCCGCTTCCGGGTAGCGATAGCCTGGATCCGGAAAGCAGATGCCGTGAGCTTCAAGAACCTCCCGGTTTTCCCAGAGGAAATTCTGGATCGTCGTCGTTCCCGTTTTCGGGGGGCCTATATGCAGATAAAGTGTTGACATGCCGTTCTCCTTTAATATATTTTTAATATACCCCATTCTGCCGTTTTGCGCGCCGCCCAAAGGAAACATTCCTCCGGACGGGAACGTGCGTTTCGCGCAGAATCGAACACGGTTATTATCATAGCAGAGGAATATGTGAGAAATATGGGGCGGATTAAAATTACGTAAAAATAAAAAATATTACGAAAATATTACTGAACTGTTTACCAAATGATTAAATTTCCATAATTTCATCACATTTCCCGTTTAGTATGAGAAGGAGAATTGTAAAAAATACCAGGGTGCCGCGGTTGAAACAGAAGGAGCAGTCTATGAAAAAAAACAGGATCTTAATTGTAGAGGATGAAAAAAAACTGTCGAGGACGCTGGAAGACTATCTGAGGCTTCAGGATTATGAGACTTTGACGGCGGAGAGCGGGCATGAGGCGCTTCAGCTTTTTTATCAGGCGCAGGGAAAGATCGATCTGATCCTTCTCGACGTCATGCTGCCGGATCTGGACGGATATGAGGTGCTGCGGGAAGTGCGGAGAGTGCTGGACACGCCGGTGATCATGCTGACGGCACGGTCTTCGGTGGAGGATCAGATGAACGGTTTTGAGCGGGGAGCGGATGATTACATCACGAAGCCTTATACGCTGGAGCTTGTCAGGCTCCGCATCGAGGCGCTTCTGAAGCGAGCCGGGAAGCTCAGAAGATATCTGGAATTCGGAAATATCATAGTGGAGCTGGAGGCCCAGAAGGTTTACTGGAAGGACCGGTATGTGGAGACGACGCGCAAAGAATACGAGCTTCTCTGTTATTTCATAGAGCACAGCAACATTGTCCTGAACAGAGGAACCATACTGGACGCCGTCTGGGGATACGACTATGTGGGGGATATCCGCACTGTGGATACGATGGTAAAGCAGCTCCGCCGGAAACTCGGGGAAGAGTGCGGCTACATCCGTTCCGTGTACGGAGCGGGTTATCTGTTTGGAGGAGATGAGGTATGAAAATATTTGGACGGTCACGCGGCGGGGACGGGAAATTCTTTCCGGGCCCCGCGGCGTTTTTGCTGGCAGCCGTATTTTTTGTGATCCTGTTTTACGCTGTCTTCGCGTATCCCTTTTATACCGCGATGAAAATAAAAGAGATGAAAGAGGCGTATCGGGTGTTTTCCGAGGTGAATCTGGCAGAGATCAGCGAGGGGGACGAAGAAGACGAGGAGGTTCTGCAGAGCCTGGAGGACAGCCGGTTTGAGATCCTGATCACAGACGACGAATTTCATCCCGTTTATACAAACAGAAGCGAAACGCAGGTTCAGCAGGAGCATATCATTGAGCGGTATATGGCTCCGTACAAGGATGATTTTCAGGAAAAGCCTCATATTTATATACGCAAAAACAAAAATTTCCGCTCGATCCGCCTGCGCGGACTTCTTGTGCAGGGGGAGGATCTGGAGACGGAGGCGCAGGAACAGGGAGGAACGAAGCGGATTTACTATGTTTATATCCGGCTGGTGGTCCGTTCAATCGGCGCGGCGATTCATTATACAACGCAGTATCTGTGCGCGGCTGCCGGGCTTATGTTTCTGCTGGGGTATCTGCTGCTCCGCGTCAGGGGGCTGAAGCTGATATTCGTTCCGCTGCGGACGTATGAGAAGGAGCTGTACGGCGCGAAATACGGCGGCGGACAGGAGCCGGGCGGCAGCGGACAGCTTCCCGGAGGACAGATACAGGGCGGCGGACAGCTTCCCGGCGGACAGGAACCAGGCGGCAGCAGGCAGCTTTCCGCCGGACAGATGCCAAACGTCGGGGGAGAAGCCGGCGGGGATGCAAGAGAGGCGCTGCCGGAGAAATATGAAAAGAAGGAAGGCGGCGAACAGAACCGGAAGGCCAGGGAAGAATTTGTGGCGAGCGTCTCGCATGAGCTGAAGACTCCGCTTGCCGTTATATCCGGGCAGATGGAAATGCTGCAGTCGATGGGGGACCGGATCGACCAGGACTATTATTTTACATCCATAAGGGAAGAGATCGACAAAATGTCGAAGCTGGTCGGCAATCTGCTCGACCTGACGATCATGGAGCATCAGATCGAGGAGATGGAACTGGGCGAGACGGATCTCTCCGGCATGGCAGAATACATGGCGCAGAAATACGACGCGCTGTTCCGGCGGAATCAGATTACACTGGAAACTGAGATCGAGGAGGGCTGCCTTGTCTATGGAAACCGCCCGTATCTGGAGCAGGCGGTGAACAATTACATGATGAACGCGTTTCAGCATACGCCGCAGGGGAAAAAGATCCGGCTTGCGCTTTCGCGTGAGAACGGCAGCGCGAAGCTGTGCGTTTACAACGAGGGTTCTTCTATACCGCCCGGGGAGCTGGGCCGGATCTGGAGAGGCTTTTATAAAGAATCCGGGAGCAGCCGGACGAATCTGAGGGAGTTCCGGAACGCGGGGCTTGGTCTTTACTTTGTAAAGAAGATCGCGGAGATCCATCACGGCGAGTGCGGCGCGCGGAATATGGACGAAGGCGTGGAATTCTGGCTGACGCTGCCGCTGCTGGGAAGCGGGGAACAGACCGGGGGAGTATGCGGTAAATGACAGGAAAATTGTATAATTTTACATAAAATTTACAATCCCTTTGTATTTTGACAAAAAGTGTGGTATGCTTAAACGGATTATGCATGCTGCTGATAAACTGCAAATCATACAAGGGAGGAGCAGGATAGGAATCCTGCGAAAATTATTTATGGGAATTAACAGTATTATTTTATTACTGGGTGGTCTCGGGCTGTTTTTATTCGGAATGAATTACATGGGCGAAGGCCTTCAGCTCGCGGCGGGTCCCAAGATGAAGGAGCTGCTGGAAAAACTCACGCGCAACCGCTTCATCGGATTTCTTGTGGGTATGCTGGTGACTGTCGTCATTCAGTCCTCGGCGGCCACGACCGTCATGGTCATGGGCTTTATCAACGCGGGGATCATGGACCTCGCGCAGGCGACCGGCGTTATATTCGGCGCCAACATCGGTACGACGATCACGAGCGTTCTGATCGCGCTTGACGTATCGGGGATCGCCCCGGTCTGTATCTGCATCGGCGCTGTGATGATGCTGTACTCGAAGAAGAAACGCAGCCGCTATATCGGACAGGTTATCCTGGGATTCGGACTTTTGTTCCAGGGGCTGCACACGATGAGCGGGGCAATGTCTCCGCTGAAGGACTACGCGCCGTTCCAGGAATTTATTATAAACGCGGAGAGCCCTGTGCTCGGCTTTGTCGTCGGCGTGATCCTGTGCGCGGTCATTCAGAGCTCCTCGGCCGCGGTCGGCGTGCTGCAGGCGCTCGCGATGCAGGGACTGATGCCGCTGCATTTTGCCGCGTATCTGGTCTGCGGGATCAACGTCGGTTCCTCGACGCCGCCGATCCTCTCCGCGTTCAACGCGAAGAACAACGCCAAGCGGGCGGCGATCATCTATCTGATTTTCAACCTTGTCGGAGCGGTGATCTTCATACCGCTTGCCATGTTTTCCCCGATCACTTCCGTGATCGAGAAGGTGGCGCCAAGTCCGGTTTTCCAGATCTCGATGTTCCATATTCTGTTTAAGCTGGTGACCGGCGTGATTCTTCTGCCGTGCATAGACTGGGTGGTTAAGATGACCTACCGGATCATACCGAAGCAGGCGCACGAGAGCGCCTACAGGCTGGAGTACATTGATCCGAATATGGTGGGTTCCCCGGCGGTTATCACGCTTCAGGTGGCAAGAGAAGTGCAGCGTATGGCGGGGATTGTCAGGGACAACCTGAAAAACGCTTCCGAGGCGCTGATCGGGGACGGACTGCCGCTGGCGGCCCGGATCCGCGAAAATGAGCAGGTCGTCGATTATCTGACTTCGGAGATCACAGATTACCTGAGTAATGTCAACTCGCTGGAACTCCCGGAGAGCGTGTCAAAATATATGGGCTGTACCTATCATGTGATCAACGATCTTGAGCAGATCGGGGACCACGCGGTCAAGATCCTGGAGCAGGCGGAGCAGTGCCGCGAGGACGGGCAGGAGTACTCCGCGCAGGCAAAAGAAGAACTGAGGGAGATCTGCTCGCTGGATGTCGAACTGCTCAGCGACGTTATGGAGCGGTTCCTGGTGCAGGATATCACGATCGAACAGTGGATTGCGATCAGGAAGAAAGGACGGAAAGTGATCAAGCGCGTGACGAAGGCGCAGTCCAATCATATGGAGCGGCTGAGGCTGAAGGAGTGCACGTTCGCGCAGGGACTTACGTTTGTGGAGTCGCTGAACAGCTTTTCGAGGATCGTAAACCATGCTTCCAATATCGCGGAAGTGGTGGGCGCGGATATCCTGGTGGAAGAGGCCAGGCAGAAGAGGCTTGAGAAGGAGCAGAAAGAAAAGGAGCAGAAAGAGAAAGAGGAGCGGACGGACGGACAGGATAAGGCCGCATTCTGAGGCGCGGCCGGAAAAATTTGGGATTGCATTGTTTCTGAAAGCGTACTAAAATACTAATCATGGTGTTATCGGGAAGTCTATTTTAGAAAGCTGAGAGGAGACGTGTAAAAACAGCGATGGGCGGATTATTCACAAACAGATCATACGGCAGATTATTTGTAAGAGGAAGCGCGGCAGCTCTGATCTTTCTGCTGTCATCAGGCGTGAAAGGACCGGTTTTGGCGGAGGCCATAGAGATTCAGCAGGATATAGATATTCAGATCGGGAATCCCGGAGATTTTATCCTTGACATCGAGGAATGGGACGACCCTCAGATGAAAAATGAGCAGAACAGCGCCGCGCCGTCCGGATCCCCGGAGACCGAGGCGGTAACGGAACCGGAGACGGAGACCGAAACGGAAACGGAAGCGGAAGCAGAGACCGAAACGGAGACCGAGGCAGAGACGGAGCAGGAAACGTACGACTGGCAGAGCGGCCGGCCTCTTGCCGGGGAAGATGCCGTATACAATCTCCTCCTGATCGGCACGGACCGGCGTGACGAGAGCTGGAACGGCAATTCTGACGTTATGATCGTGGCGACGATCAATACCGCGGCTAAAAAGATCATCCTGACTTCGTTCATGCGCGATTTGTACGCGGATATTCCGGAGCGCGGGGTGCACAAACTGAATTACGCCTACGCGGTGGGCGGGGCCGAAACGCTGGCCGCCACGCTCGAATCCAATTACGATATTAAGATCGACAACTACGCGGTCGTTGATTTTGAAACAATGTCGGAGCTGATCGACATCGTGGGAGGCGTTGAGATCACGGTCACCGACGATGAGATCCCGATCCTGAACGGCTACCTGGTCAGCATGAAGTCCGAGAAGGACTTTCTGGAAAAAGGCGGCACGTACAAGCTGAACGGCATGCAGGCGGTGGCCTATATGCGTATCCGCTTTGTCGGGAATAACGACTATCAGCGCACGCAGCGCCAGAGGGACGTGCTGCAGGCGCTTCTGGCCGAGATGAAGGATCTGGACACCGCGGAACTGATGAAGATCGCTGGAAGCTCCCTGATGCTGGTGGAGCATAATATCGACATGTTTCAGCTCCTGAAGCTGGCCGGCGGACTGCCGCAGTATCTTAAGTATGAGATTGAAGAGTCGCGCGTACCCTACGACGGACTTTTCGTCTCGCAGAACGAGATGCTGATTCCGGATTTTGAGGAGACAATCCAGAGACTGCGCGCGACGATCTATGAAGGAGAAGCAAAAGACCAGGAGGAAGAGTCCGAAACGCAGGAGGAGGAATCCGAAGATCAGGAAGAAGAGTCCGAAACGCAGGAGGAGGAATCCGAAGATCAGGAGGAAGAATCCGAAGATCAGGAAGAGGAATCTGAAACCGGGGAGAAACCGGAGCCTCTGGACGCCATAAATTCCGCCATGGGAGGCCTGTCTTCGTCGGCTCAGACGGTTTTGGGATCGTTTAGTAACTTTTGTGAAAAACTGCTTGCTTTTTGAGTGCTCCGGTGGTAGAATTTTTAAGAAAATTTTTATAAATTTAAACACAAGTTTATACATTCTTAAAAATAACGGCGGACAGCAAGGTTCAACACAGCATAAAAAGAATTCCGGCACCACCGTGTGCCGGTTTTTCTTGGTGCCGGATACTTTATTAAAGCAATACGCTGAACTGATAAAATGCGCGCCGCGTCAGTGAATTAAAGCAATACGCTGAACCGATAAAATACGCAGCCGCGTCAGTGAAAGGAAAAGAACCGGAACGGAGTGATGGAGGATGGAAACCCGGAGAACACGGGAGGAGCTTCTTGAAAAACTTCTTGAAAGTTATACGGCATACTTTGATGTCGAAAAATATGAGGACGGCCATAAGGACGGGCTCCCGCTCGCCGCGCACTGCCGGTTCTATGTTCATTCGGAGAAGTATGTTCTGGTGCGCAAGGCCAAGCTGTGGGAGGCGGACTGCAATGAGTATGTCTATCTGTTCAGCGTGCCGCATCTGACAAAGCAGATCTTTGAAGAATGCCGGGATTACGCTTACGAAAAAGGCATGGAGCTGGTGGATCCGAAGCCGGGGCATATGTACAGCTATATTACGGCGGTGTTTCTCTGTGACACCTGTGATCCGGACGCGAAGAAAGCGCTTCAGAAATGCCGGATATACAAAAGTTTTCATTTTTCGCTGTATGGATGGATGGACTTTCATACGGCTCTTCTTATGCGGGACGGGGCCTGTGTCTGTACGAACCGCAGCGGCAGGGCAAATGCGAAATTTATGAAAAAAATACTAAGTTCATGAGGAAAGAAGGAGGATACTAAAACATGAATGCGGTAGTAATTTTACTTGTAGGTATCGCTGTTCTTGTGATCGGCTACGTGACCTATGGCAAGTGGCTGGCAGATCAGTGGGGTGTCGATCCGAGCAGGACGACGCCGGCACATGAGCTGGAAGACGGAAACGACTACGTTCCGGCGAAGGCTCCGGTACTGATGGGACATCATTTCTCATCCATCGCGGGCGCAGGCCCGATCAACGGCCCGATTCAGGCGGCAGTATTTGGCTGGGTTCCGGTCATGCTGTGGGTGCTGATCGGCGGAATTTTCTTTGGTGCGGTTCATGACTTTGGCGCGCTGTTCGCGTCTGTCAGAAACAAAGGCCAGTCAATCGGTGAAGTTATCGCGGTAAGCATCGGCGCAAGGGCGAAGAGGCTGTTCCTGATCTTCTCCTATCTGACCCTGATCCTCGTTGTCGCCGCGTTTGCGTCCATCGTCGCGGGAACGTTCGGCGTTACCTATGATGAGACCGGAGCGCTGACGGCAGCCGGCGTGGCAAACGCACGTACGGCCATGATCTCCATCCTCTTCATCGTTGTCGCGATCGTATTCGGTATGATGGTGTACAGAAGGAACGCCTCCGTGGCGGTCTCCACGGTTGTCGGCGTGATCGCGATCATCGCCTGCATGGCAATCGGCTACAACTGGCATCCGCTCAACTTAAGCAGCAATACCTGGATGATCATCGTGGGCGTTTATATCGCGATCGCTTCCGTCACTCCGGTATGGATTCTGCTTCAGCCGCGTGATTACCTGAGCTCCTTCCTGCTTTACGGCATGATGATCGTTGCGGTTGTGGGTATCGTAGGTTCTCATCCGGCCCTTGAGATCCCGGCTTTCACAGGCTTTGTGGACAGCGCGCAGTACGGCGCGGGCACGTCCCTTGGCAGCCTGTTCCCGGCCCTGTTCGTCACGATCGCCTGCGGCGCGATCTCCGGCTTCCATTCACTGGTAGGTTCCGGTACGACGTCCAAGCAGCTTGACAAAGAATCCGACGCCCGTCCGATCGCTTACGGCGGCATGCTGATCGAGTGTGCGCTGGCGCTGATCTCTCTGTGCGCGGTCGGCTTCATCTGGAAAGAATATGTTCCGGGCGGCACGACGAACCCGACGGCGGTGTTCGCGACCGGTATCTCCCGCATGTGCGCGCAGATTCCGTTCCTTGCCGGCGCTGAGAGCGTAATCTACTCCATGCTGATCCTTGCGGTATCGGCGTTCTGTCTGACCTCCCTGGATACGGCGACGCGTCTTGCACGCTACATGTTCCAGGAATTCTGGCTTGAGCCGGGACAGACCTACAAAGACGCCAAAGGCATCAAGGCGACCCTGACCAATCCGTATGTGGCGACGATCATCACGGTTGTGCTCGGCATCGCGCTCGGCATGACAGGGTACTCGAAGATCTGGCCGCTGTTCGGAGCCGCGAACCAGCTGCTTGCGGCGCTTGGTCTTCTGGCTGTTGCCGCATGGCTTGGAACAATGGGCAGAAACAACAAGATGTTCCTGCTCCCGATGGCGTTCATGCTCGTGGTTACGATCGTATCTCTGTGCCAGACCGTTATGACGAACGTTAAGAACGCGACGGCAGGCGGAGACGTGTGGTGCTGGATCCGTTCCGGAATCGGCGCTCTGCTCGTGGTTCTGGCGGTCGTACTTGCGATCGAGGGCGTACAGACGCTGACGAAGGGCAAGAACAAATAGGCGGAATCATCAGACGTGAAAAAATAAAAATAATTGTAAAAAGACGCGGATCATCCGGTATGGACGGCCGCGTCTTTTTGCGCGGGCTTTTCTTTTTCTTGCGCAAACAGGTTTGTTAGAGTATAGTAAGGACAATAAAGTGAGTCAGGAGGAAACGCATGATGACGAAACGGGAATTTCTTGAACAGCTTCAGAAAATGCTTGCGCGGGAACTGGACGCCGGCGAGGTGGCGGATCACGTGCGTTACTATAGGGAATACATAGACGATGCTGTGCGGCAGGGGAAGACAGAGGAGCAGGTGCTGGGGATGCTCGGCGATCCCCGCATGATCGCGCGTACGATCCTCGATGTGGGGGAGAGGCGCACCGGGAGAGGCACGGTCTACACCGAACCGGAGGATGAAGCATATCGTGGAAAAAAAGATTTTGGCGGCGGGTTTTATGATGATTATCAGACAGAGGAGGACTTCGGCGGCTGGGATTCTTTCGGGGACCGGCCGCACAGCGGCGGAGGGCCGGGAGGCTTTCAGCTGTTTCTCTCAGGCTGGAAGGTATGGCTGGCGCTGATTGTGGTGCTGGCGGTACTGTTCGCGGTGCTTGGGATGGTATTTACGATCTTCTGGAAGCTGCTGCCGTTTCTGCTGATCGGATGGGCCGCGGTGTCGGTTTACCGCTGGCTGACGCGCAGGTAGGAACCCGCAGAAGGAGAGCTGGTTTCTGCCGAAGCGGCGGTCTGTCACCGGCCGATGCGCAGATAAAAGCTGGCAAAATGAGAGTTGTCTGCTGCCAAAGCAGCGGAACCACGGATAAGGAACGGCGAAAAATGAAGCCGGACTTTCTCCGGAAAAAGTATTGAAAAATAGGGAGATACAGTATGGCCAGATTGTATTTCAGGCATGGCGCGATGGGGAGTTCCAAGACGGCCAATGCCCTGATGGTGGAGTATAATTACCGGGAGCGCGGGAAGCGCGCGCTTCTTGTGAAGCCGCGGATCGATACGCGGGACGGGGAGTCGGTCATCAAAAGCAGGATCGGGCTTTCGCACGCGTGCCGGTTTGTGGATGAGCTGACCGGGATGGAGGATGAACGGATCGCGGAATATGACTGCGTGATCGTCGACGAGGCACAGTTCTGCGAAAAGAGTGATATTGAGTTTTTTGTGCATATCGTGGACGATCTGGATATTCCGGTGATCTGCTACGGGCTGCGGACGGATTTTCAGAGAAATCTGTTCGAGGGATCGAAGTGGCTGCTGGCCTGGGCGGACGTGATCGAGGAGCTGAAAACGGTCTGCTGGTGCGGCCGCGCGGCGAGCTGCAATACGCGGATCTGCGGCGGAAAGATCGTAAAAGACGGGGAACAGCTGTTTCTCGGCGGCAATGAGAGCTATGTGGCGCTGTGCAGAAAGCATTATAAAGAAGAAAAACTTGGATGAAGGCTTGCGAAAAATGTCAGGTGATGTTATACTTGAGGTTACTTTTTTGATACCGTAAAGTTTTTGCGCCCTGCACTGTGCGCCGGCGGCGTACATTCCGGGCCGGATGAAGCGTTCCGCGGGATGACGGATCCGGCGGGAGGCCGTGTCCGCAGGATGGAAAGCTTCCGGCAGATTTCGCGGCGGCCGTATGAAAAACAAAGGAGAGGGAAGAATGAAAAAGATTGAAGAGTACGTAAGAAGTATACCGGATTTTCCGGAACCGGGGATTATTTTCAGAGATGTAACGAGTATTCTGCAGGATGCGGACGGGCTGAAGCTCTCGATTGATCTGATTCAGGAGAAGCTGAAGGGCCTCGACTTTGACGTGGTGGCGGGTACGGAGTCGCGAGGATTCATTTTCGGGGTTCCGGTAGCGTATAATCTCCATAAGCCGTTTGTTCCCGTCAGAAAGAAGGGAAAGCTGCCCTGCGAGACCGTTTCGAAGGAGTACGCGCTTGAATACGGGACGGCGGCGATCGAGATGCATAAGGATGCCATAAAGCCTGGCCAGCGAGTCGTCCTGATCGACGATCTGATCGCGACAGGCGGGACGATCGAAGCGGCCGCGCAGCTGGTTGAGGAGCTTGGCGGGAAAGTCGTAAAGATCGTATTTCTGATGGAGCTTGCGGGACTTAAAGGCAGAGAGAAGCTCGCGGGTTACGATGTGGAATCCGTGATCTGTTATGAAGGAAAGTAGCAGGCCGTAAAGCCTGCTGGAAGCAAGGGTGGTGATCAGATGCCTTTGGATACGAAGACAGAACAGGAACAAATCGATGAAATCAAGAAAGTGGATGCAAATGTAAAGACGATGAAGGACTTTACGAGTCCTGATGTCCTGTATGATGAGTTGATCGCAGGTGTCAGGAAATACCATCCGTCCGATGATATATCCATGATCGAGAAAGCGTACCGGATCGCCTATGAAGCGCACGATGGACAGCTCAGGAAGTCGGGAGAGCCTTATATCATCCATCCGCTGTGCGTTGCGATCATTCTGGCGGATCTTGAGCTTGACAAGGAGACGATCGTGGCAGGACTGCTGCACGATGTGGTGGAAGATACGGTCATGACATCGGAGGAACTCCGGCAGGAGTTCGGCAGCGAGGTGGAGCTTCTCGTGGACGGCGTCACAAAGCTGGGCCAGCTGTCCTATTCAGCCGACAAGGTGGAGGTGCAGGCCGAAAACCTGAGAAAGATGTTCCTCGCGATGGCGAAGGACATCCGCGTGATCCTGATCAAGCTGGCGGACCGCCTGCACAATATGCGCACGCTGAAATACATGCGTCCCGAGAAGCAGAAAGAGAAGGCACGCGAGACGATGGATATCTACGCGCCGATCGCGCACCGCCTCGGTATCTCCAAGATCAAGGTGGAGCTGGACGATCTGTCGCTCAAATACCTCGAGCCGGAGGTCTATTACGACCTGGTCGAGAAGATCGCGATCAAAAAGGACGCGCGCCAGGCGTTTGTCAACGGGATCGTGGAGGAAGTCCGGCACCATATCGAGGCCGCCGGCATCCGCGCTCAGATCGACGGGCGCGTGAAGCATTTCTTCAGCATTTACAAGAAAATGGTAAACCAGCAGAAAACGCTGGATCAGATTTACGACCTGTTCGCGGTGCGCATCATCGTGGACACGGTGAAAGACTGTTACGCGGCGCTCGGCGTGATCCATGAGATGTATAAGCCGATTCCGGGCCGCTTCAAGGATTATATCGCGATGCCGAAACAGAACATGTACCAGTCGCTGCACACGACGCTGATCGGCCCGAACGGCCAGCCGTTCGAGATCCAGATCCGCACGTTCGAGATGCACCGCACGGCGGAATACGGAATCGCGGCGCACTGGAAATACAAGGAGTCCGCGGACGGCAAGAAGAGCGTGGACAAGAAGGAAGAGGAGAAGCTGAGCTGGCTGAGACAGGTGCTTGACTGGCAGATGTCGGACAACAGGGAGTTTATCAGCCTCTTAAAGAGCGACCTCGACGTCTTCCAGGAGAGCGTCTACTGCTTTACGCCGGCCGGCGATGTCAAGAACCTTCCGAACGGTTCCACGCCGATCGATTTCGCCTACAGCATCCACAGCGCCGTGGGGAACCGGATGATCGGGGCCCGCGTCAACGGCAAGCTTGTGACGATCGATTACGTGATCCAGAACGGGGACCGCATCGAGGTCATTACCTCCCAGAATTCCAGAGGACCGAGCCGCGACTGGCTGAAGATCGTCAAGAGCGCGCAGGCGCGCAGCAAGATCAACCAGTGGTTCAAGCAGGAGCTCAAGGAAGACAACATCGTAAAAGGGAAGGAAATGATCGCATCCTACTGCCGTTCAAAGGGCCTTGTGCTTTCGGACCTGATGAAGCCGGAGTACATGGAGCGCGTGCTCACAAAGTACGGCTTCCGGGACTGGGATTCCGCGCTCGCGGCGGTCGGACACGGCGGTCTCAAGGAAGGGCAGGTCGTCAACAAGCTTCTTGAGGGTTATGAGCGCGATCACCGCAAGGAGATCACGGATGAGGAGATCGCGGAGGCTTTCCAGAACGCGAAGGAAGCTTCCCCGGTGATGATGACGAAGTCGGCGGGCGGCATTACGGTCCGCGGGATCGACGACGTCTCGGTCCGCTTCGCGAAATGCTGCAGCCCGATTCCGGGCGATGAGATCGTCGGTTTTGTCACGAGAGGGCGCGGCGTCACCGTTCACCGCACGGACTGCGTGAACGTGATCAATCTCCCGGAGATTGAGAGGGAGCGCCTGATCGAGGCGGAGTGGCAGAAGGAAGCGGTCGGAAACGGCAAGGGACTGTACCTCGCGGAGATCGTGATCTACGGGAACAACCGGATCGGCCTGCTCGTCGATATCACGAAGATCTTCACGGAGCGCAGGATCGATGTGATGTCGGTCAATACGCGCACAAGCAGGCAGGGGATCGCGACGATCTCCATGTCTTTCAATGTGACGGACAAGAATGTGCTGAACTATCTGATCGAAAAGATACGCCAGGTGGACAGCGTGATCGATATTGAGAGAACGGCGGGGTAAGCCCGCGGGAACGGCGTCCGTTTTCTGCGGCGGACAGAAAGGAATGACGGGACAATGGGAAAACTTCAGGTGGAAATGCTTGTACTTGGAATCGCGGAGACGAACTGCTATTTCGCGCTGAACCGCGAGAGCAAAGAGCTGCTGATCATTGACCCTGCCGGCGAGGGCGCGCGCATCGTCCGCAGGATTGAGGAGCTGGGGGCCTCTCCCTCGGCGATCCTGCTGACGCACGGCCACTTTGATCACATCGGGGCGGTGGACGGACTGGCGTCCCGCTATAAAATACCGGTCTTTATCCATACCGCGGACCGGGAGCTCATGCGGGACGAACGGCTGAACGCCTCTCTTCTCCTGATCGGCAGAGGCGTTTCCGCTTCCGCTGATCATGTGGTCCGGGACGGCGAAACGCTCAGCCTGGCCGGCTTTGACATTCAGGTCATACATACGCCGGGCCATACGGCAGGAGGAGTCTGCTACTACATCGAAGAGGAAAAGGCGCTGTTCTCGGGCGATACGCTGTTCTGCTGTTCGGTCGGGAGGACCGATCTGCCGACCGGAAGCATGGGAGAACTGCGCGCGTCGATTCATGAGAAGCTGTTTGTGCTGCCGGAGGATGTTAAGGTGTATCCGGGGCATGACGTGACGACAAGCATCGGATACGAAAAGAGGTATAATCCATACTGATATGATAAAGGTACAGTTAGACAGACAGAATTTCGAGTATGACGTATATACTCTGATCAAGGCATTTTATCCGGAAGAGACGGTTCAGGTCTTTGAAACGCTTCCGGAGCGGATGCCGGAAGAAGAAGTGCTGCTGACAGTGATCGTTCTTTTTGCGCCGCAAAGGCCGGATGACGGCTCCGGCGCAGAGGAGAACAGCGGGTCAACAGCACTTTCCATACAGTTAATAACGGCCGGCGGAAGTACTGCCGGGGAGGAGACCAGGATCTGCGGCCCGCTGACGGATGAGCGGAAGGACCGCAGAGAAGTCAAGAAGGTCCTGAAGCAGATGCTTTACCGCCTTCTGAGCGCGTACACGGGCCAGGAGCTTCCCTGGGGGAACCTGACGGGGATCAGGCCGACAAAGATACCGATGAGCCTTCTCGAGGAGGGCTGGAGGAATGTGGATATCGCGCGTTATATGCGCGAGACCTATTACACGAGCAATGAGAAGACCGCGCTTGCGATCGCGATCGCGAACCGTGAGCGGCATATCCTGAAGGACATCGACTATGAGAACGGCTACAGCCTGTATGTCGGGATTCCGTTCTGCCCGAGCATCTGCCTGTACTGCTCGTTCAGCTCAAGCCCTCTGTATCTCTGGAAGGACCGGGTGGATACCTATCTGGACGCGCTCTGCCGGGAGATCGCGTACGCGTCGGAGGAGTTCGCGCACAAGACGCTGAATACGGTCTACATCGGAGGAGGGACGCCGACGACGCTGGAGCCGTATCAGCTGGAGCGCCTGCTTACGACACTTGAGGAACATTTTGACTACAGCCATCTGCTGGAGTTCACGGTGGAGGCCGGCAGGCCGGACAGCATCACGCGGGAAAAGCTGGAAGTCCTCCGCAGGCATAAGGTAAGCCGTATCTCGATCAATCCGCAGACGATGAACCAGAAGACGCTTGATTTTATCGGGCGAAAGCATACGGTCGAGGAGACGAAAGAGGCGTTTGCCCTGGCGCGCCGGCTCGGGTTCGACAACATCAATATGGACCTGATCGTCGGCCTTCCGGGAGAGGGGAAGGCGGAGATGGAGCACACGATGCGTGAGGTGCTCGCGCTTGATCCGGACAGCATCACGGTACATTCCCTCGCGGTTAAGCGTGCGGCCAGGCTGCGCCTGTTCAAGGATGAGCACAGGGAGATGACCTTTACGAACAACCGGGAGATCATGGATATGATGGCCTTTCTCGCGGCGTCGGGCGGCCACAGCCCGTATTATCTGTACCGCCAGAAAAACATGGCCGGAAATTTTGAGAACGTCGGCTACGCGAAAGAAGGGAAGGCGGGCATTTATAATATTCTGATCATGGAGGAAGTACAGAGCATTCTGGCGCTGGGCGCCGGGGGCTCCACGAAACTGGTGTGGGAGAAAGACAGGATCGAGCGGATCGAGAATGTGAAGGATATCAAAAATTATATTGAACGGATTGATGAAATGATTGAAAGGAAAAGACGGGGACTGCATGAGTGAGGCGATTCAGGAATACAGGAAAAAGTATCCCATCATACGGATCAACGTGGCAAAGGAGATTTCGCACAGTATCTGCGTCAGCAATCTGGCGTACCGGGTCGCGCAGGAGCTGGGCCTTTCCCAGGAAGAATGCCATGAGCTGGCCGTGGCCGGGTTCCTGCACGATATCGGGAAACTGGAGCTTGCGAAATATGTATATGGACATGAGGAGGAGACCCTGACGGTCGAGGAGATGCGGTACGTCCGATGGCACGCGAGCTTTGGCGCGGATATTCTGGAAAAAGAGGGCTATCCGCAGAAGATCGTGGAGATGGTGCGGCATCATCACGAGAACTGTGACGGCTCCGGCTATCCGAAAAATCTCACGCGGGACGAGATTCCGTTCGGGGCGCGGATCCTGCGGGTCTGCGACGTATTTGCCGCTCTGACTTCAAACCGTCCGTACCGGCAGTCTTTCGATGTGGATACGGCGGTGGATCTGATGATCGAAGAGTCAAAAGATTTTGACGTGCGGGTGTTTCTGGCGTTTATGCGGGTCGTCCACAGCGGCGATCTCGAGAAGATCATGAACGTGCAGGATCTCGAGGAGATTGTGGACCGGCACTATCCGGATGTGTCGTCGCTGCTTCAGGGGTGAGGCGGCCTCAGCCGGCGGAGGCAAAAAGATCGATCGCGTCCGAGGCGTTTCCCATCAGCGCGTTTGTAAATTCCTCGCCAAAGGTGACGTTCCAGGTGCTTCCATCGTTTGTCATTGTCAGAGTGACGTCGGTGGAAGCCGTTTTATTGTTCTGCCGCAGCGCTTCCAGCAGAAGGCGGGACATTTCATTGGAAGCTTCCGTTTTGTCGTCCTTGACGGACTGGAGCGTGTCCGCGTAGCTGAGCAGGGAACTTCGGTAGATCCCGAGAACAGAGCTAAGATCCAGGCTCGTGACGCGCACGTCCGCGAGGACCGTGCTGCCGTCCTTGCGGCACTGAAGGATCTCGTAGGCAAAGCAGTCCGCGATCTGGTCGGTATACTCTTCGTCGATCAGAGGACTGTATTCTGCGTTATAGGTGGCAAAAACGTCGCTGATGCTGAGAAAATCCTTCCACTGCGCCCCGCTGAGCGCGCCGAACGCGTCGAGATACGCTTCGAGCACTGTGCGCGGGGAGAGCAGGTAGGGATCGTTGATATGGGTGATAAATCTGCTTACCAGCTCGTCTTCCAGCTGATCGTCCGCGAGGATCGTCCATCCGCTCTCTTCCTTTTTCAGATGGAAACAGGCCGTCGTCTCGGACTTTCCGTAGTCATTCTGCTCCAGGGTGTCGAGAAGAAGCCGGTAGTAGTCCCCGGTGGTGGTGAGCGCGGCGGAATCCGGGTAGATGCTGACGGACTGCCGCAGGATTTTCATGCGGAGGTCGCGCGCGAGGGCGGCGGTGTTGAGATTGGTGATGCTGGCCCGGACCTCGGCCTGGTCATCGGTGATCGTTTCTTCAAGAATTTTGTATTTAAAATTTTTGAAAAAGAGCTGGATGACCTGCGCCGCCTCAGGTCCCGCCTCCCCCGGGATTATCTGCGCGCTGGTAAGGCTCTTGTAGGATATGAATGACTGTATGGCATTCTCGTCCAGTTTCCGGATCCGTTCCAGCTCATATCTGACGGCCTGCGCGGGGCTTTCCATGTGCCTGCGGTTTAATGAGAGCGCACTTCCCCCCAGGATAAGCTGGACGACCAGGATCAGAGGTATGCCAAGCACAAAAGAGCGATGCCGCGTCTTGTGCCGGAACAGGTACATTCCGACGAGTATTCCGATGCTCCCTCCCAGGAGGGCGGTCATAAACAGGGTCTTTTCCGGAATCCGGTATCTGCGGCGTTTCGCCTTCAACTTATCAATCCCCATCAACAGAAAACCGATTAAATTGCTGATAATCACATAGCATATCAAAATGATATTCATAAAAAGACCTCCCGGATGCATACCATATGATTTAAAACATACTACTATTCTATATGAAAGTGTACGAAATGTCAAATATTGCGTGAGTGATATAAAAATTTTTTTGTGAGTGACATGATGGGACATAAAATGTTATAAAACGACAGTTTGGATAATATAAACCGAAGAGCTGACTTTTCGCTTGACTTTTATACGGAAGCAAAGTATGATGGCAGATGCAGTGTTATAAAAGGAAAAGAATGAAAAGGCAAATGAACTGGAGGAGAGACTATGTATACTCTGGAAGAAGTAAGGGCCGTTGATCCTGAGATCGCGGAGGCGATCGTTTCTGAGCAGGAGAGGCAGAACAGCCATATTGAGCTGATCGCATCTGAAAACTGGGTATCAAAGGCAGTGATGGCGGCGATGGGAAGTCCTCTGACAAACAAATACGCGGAAGGATATCCTGGCAGGAGATTTTACGGAGGCTGCGAGTGTGTGGATGTGGTCGAACATCTGGCCAGAGAAAGGGCAAAGGAGCTTTTCGGCTGCACCTACGCGAATGTACAGCCGCATTCCGGCGCGCAGGCAAATATGGCGGTATTTTTTGCCCTGCTGAAAGCGGGGGATACCGTGATGGGAATGAATCTTGCGCACGGCGGCCATCTGACTCACGGAAGTCCGGCTAATTTTTCCGGCACGTATTTTAAGGTTGTCCCGTATGGGGTGAATGACAATGGAGTGATCGATTATGACAAGGTGCGCGAAATCGCGCTTTCCTGCCGGCCGAAGCTGATCGTGGCCGGCGCGAGCGCCTACGCGCGCATCATCGATTTTAAACGGTTCCGCGAAATCGCGGATGAAGTGGGAGCTTATCTGATGGTGGATATGGCGCACATCGCCGGTCTTGTGGCCGCAGGCGTGCATCCGAGCCCGATTCCCTACGCGCATGTGGTCACGACGACGACGCACAAGACGCTGCGCGGACCGCGCGGAGGCATGATCCTTTCCGACGCGGAGTTCGCGAAGAAGGTGAATTTTGACAAAGCGGTTTTCCCGGGCACGCAGGGCGGTCCTCTGATGCATGTGATCGCGGCAAAGGCCGTCTGTCTGAAGGAGGCGATGCAGCCGGAATACAAGGAATATCAGCAAAATGTCGCCAGGAACGCGAAGACCCTGTGCAAAGGCCTGATGGACCGCGGAATCAGCATCGTGTCCGGCGGCACGGACAATCATCTGATGCTGGTGGATCTGACAAGCGTGGGAAAGACGGGAAAAGAAGTGGAGAAGCTGCTTGATTCGGTCAATATCACATGCAATAAAAACACAATCCCGAACGATCCGCAGTCCGCGTTCGTGACGAGCGGCGTCCGCCTCGGAACTCCGGCCGTGACCTCCCGCGGATTAAAAGAAGAGGATATGGAAGTGATCGCTGAGGCGATTGCGCTGATGCTCAAAGAGGGAGACACCGAGAGCGCGAAGGCGAGGGCAAAAGAACTGGTGAAAGGGCTGACAGATAAATATCCGCTGATTTAGCGAGATGGGCTGTGTGAGAAATCACACAGCCTGTTTTGTGTCACAGGAAATTTCGTCCTGCGACACAAAAAGCCTCCGGCAGGATGCGCACGAGCGCGTGCGTGGGAAATGCTGCTTTCGCAGCCGCGCTCGGCGCGAGAATGTGCCTTTGGCACTTTTATGCGCAGGCCCGTGTAAGTATAGAACATACGGAAAGCAGATTGAATATAAATCCGTTTATCGGCATCGTTGACGACAAAGTTACGTCGTATGCGACGCAAATTCGACGTGAACTTTGGAAATCGCTTTGCTCAAAGAAAATTGCGGGCTAAAAGTTGCCGGGACGAATCGAAGGGCATATAAGCGTGTGTAAGACAGGAATTTTGCGTGCAAGACACGCGAAAAATATGGCAGGACCGGCATACTTTCATAAAAACGACGGAAGATCTTGCGGCCCTGATTTTATTTTGAAAAAAATCGTACAAAAAATAAAAAAAGGATTGTAAAATCGGAAACAATATGCTATGATATCACCATTGAATCGCGTGCACGCACACGCGAATAATTTGCACCTGAGCGGACGACATGTTGCGTGCAGGAACGCAGAAAATACCTGCGGGCAATTCTCGCCGGATATGTGCCTGGCGGAGATGCTTTTTAGGGCCGATCCGGAATTTACAGACGGATCCTGAACAGAAAATAAAAAATAAAAATAAATAAAGGAGAGGACACTATGACATCCAAAGAGAGAATCAGAACTACCTTTGCGCACAAACAGCCGGACAAAGTTGCGGTGGATTTCGGCGGAATGAGCTGTTCCATGATCAACGCGACCGTGATGAAGGACCTCAGAGACTATTACGGACTTGAGAAGCGCCTTCCGAAGATCAACGACATGTCCACGATGACGGCTTTTGTCGAGCCGGATCTGGCGGACTGCATGGGATGCGACGTACAGCAGCTTTATAATTACGGCGATACGTACGGCCACATCAACACGGACTGGAAAGAGTGGGAATACCGCGGCATTTCGGTGCTGATTCCTTCCAACTGCACGGTCACGGACGACGGCAAGGGCGGCTATTATGTGTATCCGGAAGGAGACACCACGGTAGCTCCGAGCGGACATATGCCGGCAGGCGGCTATTATTTCGACAATCTGACCCGTACGCCGGAGTTTGACGAGGACGAGGCGGATCCCGCGGACAATGTGGAGGATTACATGCTGGTCAGCGACGAGCAGATCGCATTCCATAAGAAGGTTCTGGCGGAAGTGAAAGACGGCGGCCGCGCGATTCAGGTTGCTCCCGCTTACATGGGCCTTGGCGACGCCAACAATATTCCGGGTCCGAACCTCAAGCATCCGAAGGGAATCCGCGATATTTCCGAATGGTACATGGCTCCGCTCCTTTACCCGGATTATGTAAAGGAAGTGTTTGAACGCGGCACGGATATCGCGATCGAGAACTTCAAGAAATACTGGGAAGCGTTCGGATCGGACATTGATATCATGTTCATCTGCGGCGCGGATTTCGGAACCCAGAGAGGACCGATGATTGATCCGAAGGTGTTCAAGGAATTCTACATGCCTTATTATAAGAAGATGAACGACTGGATCCATCAGAACACGACGTGGGTGACGCTGAAGCATTGCTGCGGCGGAATTTTCCCGATTCTCCCGTATCTGATCGAGGGCGGCTTTGACGCGGTGAATCCGGTACAGTGCTCCGCGGAAGGCATGGATCCTCAGAGGCTGAAAGATACCTACGGCAAGGACATCGTGTTCTGGGGCGGCGGCGTGGACACGCAGAAGGTTCTTCCGTTCGGAACGCCGGCAGAGGTACGCGAGCAGGTTCTCGAGAGACTGGATATTTTCTCGAAGGACGGCGGATACGTGTGCAATACTATCCACAACATCCAGGCGAACACGCCGATCCCGAATATCGTGGCGATGGTGGATGCGATCAAGGAATTTAACGGAGACAAATAAACAAAATGAGGTATGGCGCCGGTTCCTGTCAGAGGGGCCGGCGCCGCTGTGCCCTTTACGCGCAGGCCCATGCAGGAAAAATGGCTGTTGGCAAAAAATGCGGCCGGCGGACGGATGATGCGGCGCTGCACAGATCCGAAAGGCGGAAAGGAAGAGGGCCTGCCTGTTCCGGCCCGGTTTGGGATTATTATTAGAAGAGACGATAAGGAGAGTTCATTATGAAAAAACTGAAAATCGGAATCATCGGCGTCGGCCGTCTTGGTTATGAGCATGCGTGCAATATCGCAAACCGCGTGCCCGGAGCGGCGCTTACCGCAATCTGCGACGGCAATCTTGCGCGCGCAAAGGAAGTCGCGGAGGAACTGAACGTTGACCGCGTCTACAGCGATCCGGTGCAGCTGTGCGCGGATCCGGAGGTGGAGGCCGTCGCGGTCGTCACGAACACGGCGTCCCATCCGGAGATGATCCGCATCGCGATGGAGGCGGGGAAGCATGTGTTCTGTGAAAAGCCGCTTGCGGATACCCCGGAGAAGTGCAAAGAGACGGAAAAAATCGTGGAGGCGCATCCGGAGCTCGTATTCATGCTTGGCTTCATGCGCCGCTATGACCACTCTTACCGCATAGCGAAACAGAAAATGGAGCGCGGCGAGATCGGCGACGTGATTCTGGTGCGCTGCTATTCGCAGGATCCGATTTCGATCATCCAGGGGACGCTGGAGTACGCTCCCCGTTCGGGAGGACAGTTTATCGACATGTCCATCCACGATATCGATCTGATCCGCTGGCTGACCGGTTCCGAGCCGAAAAAACTCTGGGCGATCGGCGGCTGTTTTGAATTCAAACAGTATAAGGACTGGGACGACGGGGACAACGTCTCCTGCCTGATGCAGTGCGAAAACGACGCCATGGCGTTTCTCTTCGCGGGAAGAGCGGCCGCGCACGGCGCCCATGTCGAAACGGAGATTATCGGTACGCGCGGGACGCTGCGCATCGCGGGAGTTCCGGCCGACTCTCTGGTGGAGGTCATGAACGAGCATGGCGTCTGCCGCGAATGCTATCAGGATTTCATCACCCGCTGGCATGACGCGTATATCACGGAGATGGAAACATTCTGTGACTGCGTTGCGCAGGAGCGCAAGGCAAGTCCGAATGTATACGACGGCACAAGATCCACGACGATCGCGTTCTGGTGCAGAGAATCGTTCCTGTCTGGCGAGATGCTGAAGGCTGACTGAAAACGGGAGAGAGATTTGTGCGTGATCACAATAAAGCACGCAAACAACACGCAAAATACTGTAAAATACCCATGGGTTTTTAAAGGAAAATAAGAAAAAATTCGTAAAAGCACGCAAAAATGTATTGCGTGTTTATAAAAAATATGCTATATTATCCTTGTGGCACAGAAAGCTGTGGCGATCACGTGATCAAAGGGGCGATGGAATGAATGGCAGTAACAATACAGCAGATTGCGGAGCGTGCCGGCGTATCCCGCGGAACGGTCGACAGAGCGCTGAACCATCGGGGGCGTATCAAGGCTGAAGTGGCGGAGAGAATCTTCCGCATCGCCGATGAGATGGGATATGTGCAGAAGGAGCGGAAGAAACGGGACGTCAGACAGGTTAAGATAGGGATTGTCACCCAGCTCGCGGGATCTTCCTTCATGCTGGAAATCAACCGGGGAATCGCGCAGGCAAAGGCGGAGCTGCAGGACCGGGGCGTCGAGGTTTTTGTTGAGGAGGGTGTTTCCGTAGACGAGGATGAGCAGCTGAAAGCGATCGACGCGCTTGTACAGAAGGGGATCCGCGGACTTGCGATCATGCCGGTGGACAGCGAGAAGATAAGGGAGAAGCTGAACCGGCTGGCTGACGAATCAGGGATCCTGATTGTGACGTTTAATTCGGATATTGTGGGGACCAGACGATGCTGCTTCGTCGGGATGGACAATCAGAAAAGCGGCCGGACCGCAGCCGGACTCATGGCGATGCTGACGGGAGGCGTGGGGAAAATCCTTGTAATCACGGGCTTTTTCACCAATAACGTGGACAACCGGCGCGTGGACGGCTTCCTGGATGAGATCAAGAAGTCTTATCCGGGGCTGGAACCGGTCGGCGTGCAGGGCAGCTATGACGACGCGGATGAGGTGGAGAAAGCCATCGTAAATACGATGCAGAGCGTGCCGGATCTGAGCGGGATCCTCGTGGTTTCCGCCGGGCAGGCGGGGATCGCCAGAGCCTTCGGGAAGCTGCAGATCCAGAAGCGGCCGTACGTTATCATTTATGATCTCACACCGCGGAACAAAGCGGCTCTTGAGACGGATATTGCGGATTTCCTGATCGATCAGGACGGATATGTCCAGGGATATGAGCCGCCCTGCATTCTGGCGGATATGCTGGTAAAGAAGCAGCCGGCGGGGAAAGAATACCGCTATACGGATATTAATATCAAAACGAAGTACAATATCTGAACTTGGCGGGCAAAACAGAATAAAATTGTGTGCAAACAGTACTTTTTGGAATTTTTATACAGCACGCACAAAGCACACAAAGAAAGAGGAAAGAACCTGTATTACAGGGTGAGAATATCTCTTGACCCTGATATCATCAATGCAAGGAAAAAGGAAAGGAGACTGAAAACTGTGGCAAAAACAATCAAAATGACAACGGCTCAGGCAATCGTGAAATTCCTGGATAATCAGTACGTATCCATGGACGGTGTGGAGACGAAGTTTGTGGAAGGCTTTTTCACGATTTTCGGACATGGAATCGCGGTCGGCCTGGGCGAGGCGCTGGATACCAATCCGGGCGGACTCAAGGTAATGCAGGGAAGGAATGAGCAGGGCATGTGCCATACTTCCATCGCCTTCGCAAAGCAGAGCAACCGTAAAAAGATCATCGCGTGCGCATCCTCTGTAGGACCGGGAGCCGCCAATATGGTGACGGCCTGCGCGACGGCGACGGTAAACAATATTCCGCTTCTGGTATTCCCGGCGGACACCTTCGCTTCCAGACAGCCGGACCCGGTGCTTCAGCAGCTTGAGCAGAGCAGCAGCCTTGCAGTGACGACGAACGATGCGTTCAAGCCGGTATGCAAATACTGGGACCGCATCACAAGACCGGAGATGATCATGACCGCGCTCATTAACGCCATGAGAGTTCTCACGGATCCGGCGGAGACCGGCGCATGCTGCATCGCTCTTCCGCAGGATGTGGAAGGTGAGTCCTTCGATTTCCCGGAGTACTTCTTCCAGAAACGTGTCCACAGGATCACAAGACCGGTGGCTGTCGAGGAAGAGCTGGAGGATATCGCAGAGGTGATCGCGTCCGCGAAGAAACCGCTCGTGATCGTGGGCGGCGGCGTCCGCTTCTCAGAGGCAGGCGAAGTCGTTGAGAAATTCTGCGAGGAGTTCAAGATTCCGTTCGGCGAGACACAGGGAGGAAAGAGCGCCTGCGTATCCAGCCATCCGTACTGCCTGGGCGGTATCGGCGTGACCGGCACACTGGCTGCGAATGTCATCGCGAGAGACGCGGACGTCGTAATCGCGATCGGTTCCAGAATGTCCGATTTCACCACCAGCTCCAAGTGGCTGTTCAAGAATGAGGATGTGAAGTACGTCACGATCAACAACTGCAGATTCCACGCGTACAAGATGGACGCGGTGAAGGCAGTCGGCGACGCGAAGGTTACGGTGGAAGCGCTCACGAAGAAACTGAGAGAGAGAAATTACGTATCTGCCTACACGGATGAGATCCAGACCGCGAAGAAGGCGTGGGACGAGGAGATGGTCCGTCTGGCAGGCATCGAATATACAGGAGATGATTTCGAACCGATTATAAAGGCGAGAGATCCGAGAACAATTCCGGAGTTCGTGAAGATGACGCAGGGCAAGATCACGCAGACGGCTGCTCTGGCGGCAATCCGCAGAGTGATCGACGCGGACGCGACGATCATCACGGCCGGCGGTTCCCTTCCGAGCTGCATGCAGAGAATGTGGACGACGGACAAGCGCGGCGGCTATCACGCAGAGTACGGCTACTCCTGCATGGGCTACGAGATCGGCGCTACGCTCGGCGTAAAGTTTGCGGAGCCGGACAACGAAGTGTACTGCGTAGTCGGAGATTCCAGCTTCCAGATGCTCAGCAGCGAGATGGGAACGATCATGCAGGAGCGCGCGAAGGTCAACATCCTCGTGTTTGACAACTGCGGATTCGGCTGCATCAACAACCTGGAGATGACGCACGGCATCGGCAGCCTGGCGACAGAGTTCCGCTACACAGACGGAAAGAAACCGTGCCTGGATCTGATTCCGGTCAGCTACGCGAAGATCGGCGAGGGCTTCGGCATGAAGACCTATACCTGCCATACGATCGCGGAGCTTGAGGCGGCTCTTGAGGACGCGAAGAAGCAGACGGTTGCCTGCCTGTTTGATCTGAAGGTTATCCCGAAGACCATGACGGACGGCTATGAGTCCTGGTGGAACGTTGGAATGGCAACAACTTCTGAGAAGGAATCCGTGCGCAAGGCATGGGAGGAAGTCAAGGAAGGCAGAGAGATAGCAAGAAAATATTAAGGAGGACTGTAAAATGGCAGAGGTTTTTGGGTATCCGCAGTATGACGCGAACGGCGAAATGATACTCACCACTTATGACAATGACTATGCGGCCATGATGATGGACATCCGCATGTACGCCATGAAAGCCGGCGAGGAGCGCACATTCTGCAGAGAGGGCGAGGAGATCGCGGTTCTTCTCCTGTCCGGAAAGATTACTTACGCGTGGGACGGCAAGAGCGAGACCGTCAGCAGAAAGGACGTATTTACGGAAGGTCCGTGGTGCGTGCATGTGAGCGGCGGCAAGACGGTGAGTGTGAAGGCGGAGACCGAATCCGAGATTCTGGTGCAGTGCACAAAGAATGAGAAAGCGTTTGAGAGCCGCCTGTACGCGCCTGAGGACGCTCCGTGGATCTACTCCGGGGCAAAAGGAAAATTCGGTGATGTGGCAAACCGCCGCGTGAACACGATCTTCGATCACGACATCAATCCGGATTCCAATATGGTGCTCGGCGAGGTACTCAACGACAGAGGCAACTGGTCCGGATATCTGCCGCACAGACATCCGCAGCCGGAGACCTACCTGTTCAAATTTGACAGGCCGGAAGGCTTCGGCGCGAGCTTCGTGGGCGACCGCGTATTCAAGAGCGTGAACAACAGTTTCTCGGCAATTCCCGGCGGGGAGCTTCATCCGCAGGCCGTGGCGCCCGGATTCGAGATGTACACCTGCTGGATGATCCGTCACCTGGACGGCAATCCCTGGCTGCAGACAGACCGCTGCGAGGACGAGAGGTACCTCTGGCTGCATGACGCAAAGTTTTGAGAAATTCTAATGGATATAAAAATTAATAAATATATTTTAAGGAGGAAACAAAAATGGCTAAGATTAAGGTAGGAGTTGCAGGTTATGGTACAATCGGACAGCGTCTCGCGGACGGCGTCGCGCTTCA
>CANRGB010000014.1 GCA_947630005.1 uncultured Lachnospiraceae bacterium | reverse complement strand
CCGAAGGGCCTCATGCCGAACCCGAAGGCCGGTACCGTTACGATGGACGTGACAAAGGCCGTCAAGGATATCAAAGCCGGTAAGATTGAGTACAGACTGGATAAGACGAACATCATCCATGTGCCAATTGGAAAAGCTTCTTTCACAGAGGAGCAGTTAACGGACAACTTCCAGACGCTTATTGAAGCTATTAATAAGGCAAGGCCGTCGGCAGTGAAGGGACAGTTCCTTCGGAGCGTTACGATTTCTTCCACGATGGGCCCTGGCATCAAACTGAATCCGGTGAAGCTCGTATAACAGGATTTATCGAAGGATTATCCGATAAGTCCGCCGGCAGGATCACGGGATTTCGGAATGTTTTCTCCCGCCAGGCGGGATATCAAAAGAAAAAACCCCGGCGAAGGGGCATGGCAGCAGGCAGCTGTTTAGCCGCAGAGGACGGCGTGACGATATGTCACGCCGTTTTTTCTTTTATGCGCAGGTCCGCATATGGAGATTAGCTGCTGACGCAGCATGCGGACCGCGCGGGCGGGCAGGAGAAAAAACTCCTCCTGCCCGATTACAGACCCGCATAAGGAAATCAGCTGTTGGCGCAGATTAAGCTCAGCGCGGATCCGTTCTGCGGTTCACGATAACCTTTCGGCTCTTCAGAAAATAAAATTTCATCTCCGCGTCAGAGTGCGCCGCCATCTGCAGACTGATCTCCCACATACGGCTGTTCAAGCGGTGGTACATGATCTGCATTTTCCATGGAATTCCGGACAGATATTCCCGCTCCCTGGAGGTCAGGCAGGCCGTCATCCGCGCGAGACGGCTCTCCCTGTCCCTGCGGATCGTGCCGAACGGGCAGGAAACATAGGAATTTTCCTCGCCGTCCGCGCTGAGATATTCGGATAAAAGGGAGGCGAGGCGCTCCGGTTTTGCGTTTTTGAGAACGATCGTCTCCAGACTTTCCTCCGGCACGGGCAGTGCTTCCAGCAGCGTCCCGTTTTCTGTCATACAGCGGTAGACCGTCTGTTCCACCCGCTCCCGGGGTGTGGGAAAATCCAGCCGCTGCAGAATCTGGTCCGTCGTATATCCGCTGTTGACCAGATGGCGGATTGCCCGGCCGCTCGCCACGTCATGGGCGAAATCGGAGTGCGCCTCCTCAAAATATTTCTTCTTTTCTTTCTTTTCCACAAAAGATGCCTGTTCCATTGCAGATACGTTCCTTTCAATATTTGCCCGGGACATGGGGCATATCCAGCTTTCCGTTTCTGATGAACTGGTTCCGGTCCTCTTTGAAAATCTGCCTCTCACGGGTCTTTTTGCTCATTACATGATTATACAGTATGGTATCAAAAATGACGTTGGATATTGCCACATAATTATTTTTGGATTTGAATATCCCGAACATAACGCCCATCTGGATAACAGGATCCGTCATGGTAAATGGATAAGCGATTCCTTCCAGGAGAATATTATCGATCATAAGCTGCAGTTCCGGATGATTTTCATAATTTTTCGCAAGATCGTCGAACAATGTGCAGGGTATATGCAGAAGTTCATTTTCAGCCGCCTTCACATTTTCCACCGTCCAGATTTTTCCGCCGTTCTCATCGATCCATTTACACAGTCTGCTTACAAGAAACGGGTATCCGCTGGTATAAAAATAAATCTCCTCACTGATTCCGGAGATATCCATGCCTGTATGGTGATCCGCTTCGTATTCCAGCAGCATAGTGGCGATCTCAGGCGGAGAGAAGCTCATATCGACGACAAAATCTGCCGCGATATTCCACGGGCTGTTATACTTTTGCTCGGAGTCGGACCGGATCTTAAGTTTCAGATTCTTGATATCGTAAACTCCGGCCAGGATTACACTTTTGAAGGTAACGTCGCGTCCTGCGCTGCGGAACAGGTATTTATTCCTCAGCATCCCGAGAAAATTTAAAAAAATCTGATTGTCAGAACTTTTATCCACCTCGTCGATCATCAGGAGGATTTCTTTTTCGCACGCTCCGCACAGCCAGGTGATCTTCTGACTTAAATAATCGAATGCGTCGTCGAGGGCCTCCTCGTGAAAATCACTCATGTCGCTCCATTGCCGCCTGATATCGGAGGACAGGTTCAGGAAAAGCAGTTCGTTAGTGATCTTCCTGATAAAAAAACGCACGAACGCGAGATCGCTTGAGAATACGTTCTGCCCGAGTCCCTCAAAACTTAGCCAGAAGATGTAATATTTATCTTTGAGTTTTCTGTTCAGCGCGGCGAATGTGGTTGTTTTTCCGTACTGTCTGGCACGGTTGATGGTAAAATATTTTTTCTTTTCAATCAGCTGTATGATCTGTTCCAGCTTTTCTGATGTATCCACCATGTAGTGCTCGTCCGGGATACAGGTGCCCGTCACATTAAACTCTTTCATCGAACCATCCTCCCATCTGAATTGCCGCTGTTTTTCGCTCATTTTCCATGCGGGCAGCCAGTTTCGTCCGCAGATACCTTTTATTCAGTATACCATAAAAGGCGGCAAAAAAATATTTTATTTTTCTGCCTGGGGCCCGCGGCCCAAAGTTGCGAACGCAGAAGAACTATGTTAGAATTTTCTCAATAAAAACGGGTAAAACCGTATGTTTTGATGAAGATGAGACGGCAGATACCTGCCGTGCTGAATTTTACTGTCGGGACAGATAAGGAGAGAGGAATGAAAACAAGGATTCTGTTCGTGTGCGTCTCCGCGGCGGTCATGATCTGCGCGCTCTTTTGGGGAAGAGATTTCACCGCTGTGCAGACAGGGCCGCCTGTCGTGATTGCCGCAGCCACTGATCTGCATTATATAGCGCCGGAGCTGACGGATCATGGCGCGTACTTTCAAAAGGTTATAGAAAACGCAGACGGGAAAGCGATGGAATACTGCGAAGAGCTGACGGAAGCGTTTGTGGAACAGGTGATCGGCCAGTCTCCGGATCTGCTTATCCTGTCCGGAGATCTCACTTTTAACGGAGCGCGGGCAAGTCATGAGGCTCTGGCGTCGAAGCTTGGGCGGATCGAGGCGGCCGGGATTTCTGTGCTGGTCATACCGGGGAATCATGATCTGGAAAATGGTATGGCGGCATCCTTTCATGGAGACAGCTATACTTTTACGGACAGTGTGACGGGAGAAGAGTTTGCGGAGATTTACAGTGAATTCGGTTATCAGGAAGCGGACGCACGGGACGATGCCTCGCTCAGCTATACGGTGAAGGCAGATGAAAAGCTCCGGATCCTGATGCTGGATGTGAATACGGCAGGTTCTCCTGGGACTCTGACGGATGATACCCTAGCCTGGGCGGAACGGCAGCTTCAGAATGCGAAGAGGCAGGGCGCCCGTGTGCTGGCGGTCAGCCATCAGAATGTGCTGCCTCATAATCATCTGTTCCCGTTTGGATTTATGATGGGAAATCACGAAAAACTGCTGAAATTATATGAAAAATATCAGGTAATCTGTAATCTTAGCGGTCACATGCATGTACAGCATATCATGGAAAGCGAAAACGGATTTTTGGAGATCGCCGGATCCTGCCTTGCCGAGTGGCCGAACCAGTACGGAATCCTGACGCTGGATCGCGGATCAGCGGAGTATCAGACAATTGCGGTGGATGTATCCGCGGCAGATCAGGAGAGCGGAAATCCGGATCTTCAGGATTTTTCGGCTTATGCATATGATTTTTTGTGGAATACGGCGTACCGCCAGGCCGGGGCGGAGATGGGGGATGACGCGCGCGGAAAAGAACTGAAGCGTTTTTTTGCGGATGTCAATACGGCTTATATTGCCGGCCGCATGGATACGGCGGACTGGAAGGAAGACCTGTATCAGGAGTGGAAAGAAAAAGCGGCGTTCCTGTATGCGTATCTGCAGAGTATTGCCGACGATGGATTCAGAAATCACACAGAGTACAGCTTTACGTTTTACTAAAGCCCAGGGGCGCGGGAGTACCAAAGGCACGAAGCGCCCCGTGGGCTTTTATTCATGGTGTTGCCGGACGCTCCCGGAGCGGAGGAACAGACTCCGGTACTGCGCCCGGCAAAAGGGTTAGTGTCCTGTAAAGGCAGCGAAATCCGCCTTGTTTATCCGTTGAGCAGACCGGCGCTTCGCAGGTTTGTCAGCAGGATATTGAGCTGAGTCGCAACCTCTTCTGTGGTCGCGGTCGCCGGATCGATATCTGCGACAGCCGCGGCAGGCGTGACGGCCGACGCAGGTCCGGCGGGTCCGGTCGGTCCGGCAGGTCCCATCGGTCCGGTGGGGCCAGGAGGTCCGGCAGGTCCGGTGGGTCCGCCTGCGCCTATGAAACCAGTGGGGCCGGTCGCGCCGGTTGCTCCAGTCGCACCAGTGGGCCCAGTAGGCCCGGCGACGCCGTCCGCGCCGGTTGCCCCGGTCGCTCCGGTAGGCCCAGTAGGTCCGGCGACGCCATCCGCGCCTGTTGCCCCGGTCGGTCCGGTAGGCCCAGTAGGTCCGGCGACGCCATCCGCTCCGGTTGCCCCGGTCGCTCCGGTAGGTCCAGTAGGTCCGGCGACGCCATCCGCGCCGGTTGCTCCAGTCGCCCCAGTAGGCCCAGTAGGTCCGGCGACGCCATCCGCGCCAGTAGCTCCAGTCGCGCCAGTCGGTCCAGTCGGCCCGGCGATACCGTCCGCGCCGGCTGCCCCGGTCGCTCCGGTAGGCCCAGTAGGTCCGGCGACGCCATCCGCGCCTGTTGCCCCGGTCGGTCCGGTAGGCCCAGTAGGTCCGGCGACGCCATCCGCTCCGGTTGCCCCGGTCGCTCCGGTAGGTCCAGTAGGTCCGGCGACGCCATCCGCGCCGGTTGCTCCAGTCGCCCCAGTAGGCCCGGCGATACCGTCCGCCCCGGCGGGTCCAGTCGGTCCAGTAGGCCCAGCGATACCGTCTGCCCCGGCAGGTCCAGTAGCTCCGGTCGGTCCAGCCGGTCCGGCAGGTCCAGTTGCTCCGGTCGGTCCAGTTACGCCGGTTGCCCCGGTCGCGCCCGCTGCGCCAGTGGCTCCGGTGGTTCCGTTAGCGCCTGTTGCGCCTCTGGGTCCTGTCGGCCCGGTGATTCCGTTGGCGCCTGTTGCGCCTCTGGGTCCTGTCGGCCCGGTAATTCCGTTGGCGCCGGTTGGTCCTGTCGGTCCGATCAGTCCGGCTGCGCCAGTAGGTCCGGTTGCCCCGGTCGGCCCGGCGGGTCCGGTCGCGCCAGTTGGTCCGGCAGCGCCGGTTGGTCCTGTCGGTCCGGTCGCACCTGTGATGCCAGTTGATGGCCCGGCAGGTCCAGTAGCTCCCGTCGCTCCGGTTGCGCCAGTAGGCCCGGCGGGTCCGGCTGCCCCGGTTGGTCCGGTAACTCCGGTCGCGCCGGTTGGTCCGACAGGCCCGGCGGGTCCGGTAACGCCAGGCATTCCCATCGGTCCGGTCGGTCCGGGCATGCCCGGGATTCCGGGAAATCCCATCGGTCCGGTTGGCCCGGCAGGTCCGGGAGCTCCCTGCGGTCCGGGGCATCCCATTGGTCCGGTTGGCCCGGTAATTCCCTGGCAATTGCAGCTGTTGGAAGGCCTTCCGCAGCGCTGGCATGTATTGTTTGCACTATTATTAAAAAAGCCGTTCATATGCAGCCCTCCTTTCTGTTTCTGAGACAGAGCCGGTATTTCTGTCTCACTTTACTATATTCAAAACAGAAAATAGGGTGCGTTTTTGCTCGAAATTAGTCCGGAAACGGCGCTGCGGTCAGGGATGGGGATGCCTCCCGCGGAAATATTCCAGATTCTGCAGGAAGGCGGCGGAAGAGGGGCGGTATGTGCCCGCCTGCTGGTTGTACTTTTCCGCTTTTTCATAGTCGCCGAGTTTATCATAGCAGACACAGAGCTGAATGCAGGGAAGATAGCCGTAACTGTCTTTCGAGATGAACGCGCCGGTTGTTTCGTTTTTCGGGATCGTGAGTGCAAGCTCAAACCAGGGGATTGCGCTGAGGTAATTTTCAAGCCGCATGTAGAGATTTCCGATCTCGCAGCAGATTTCCGCACGGGGCGAGTCATACAGAAAAGAACCGGCCAGCGCTTCCAGCGCTCCGTACAGATCTCCGGACGCGCTGCGGCAGAAGGACAGGATTCTGCAGGCTTCGATCCGGTTTTCTACCCAGCCGTCCGCTCCCAAAAGAAAAGCGGTCAGAATTTCGATCGCGCGCGCGTACTGTCCGTGGTAATACAGTTCCCGTCCGTAATAGAACGTATCACGGGGGGAGAGAGGCTCTCCGTCCCGGATCTGTTTCTCGTAGATCCGCAGATTTCGGTCGCTGTAGGAGGTCTTGACGGATTTGTGCGTCACGGCGGGGCTTTCCACATAGAGAACACGTCCGGAATGGACAATCGCCTCGTGCACACGGCCCTGCCATCTGTGCGGAAGCGCCCTGCGGATCAGACGTTCTCTATAATAGGAAAAGACAGGCTTTCCGTCCTCGTCAAACGCCGTATTGTAGCGCATCATGATCACGTCGGCTTCGGCGGGGGATTCCTGCTTCAGGCGCAGAAACGCCTCCCTGTCTTTTTCCGTGAGAATGTCATCCGCGTCCAGCCACAGAATAAAATCCATGGAGGCTTTTGAGAAGGAAAAATTTCTGGCGGCGGAGAAGTCGCCGCACCATGCGAAATCGAAGATCCTGTCTGTATAGCGTGCCGCGATCTCCTTTGTCCGGTCAGAACTTCCCGTATCCGCGATAATAATCTCGTCCGCGATATCTTTTATGCTGTCAAGGCAGCGGCCCAGTACCTTTTCTTCGTTTTTAACGATCATACACAGACTGACTGTAAACATAATGCTTCCTCCCAGGAAATCTGTCAGGGACAGCATATGCGGGAGAGACAGGAAAAATTACGGGCTGTGCGGACCGCAGTGACAAAATATACATATACCGGACAGAGCCCCCTTGCGGTGAATGAAAATAAGAAGTAAACTGTAAATACGAAATGACAGGCCTGATTCTTTCAGATGGAGAGCGGGGTGATGAAGACGGGCAGTTATTTGAATCCGGGGAGCTCATGGAGCCCGCCTGTGTAAAGCGGCGGAACAGTGTCCGGACACACTGCGGGAGTTAATAATTGTGTAACATATTACAAAAAATATTTATGTAAAGTACAGACAAAATCTGGTTGACAAAAGCAGGATAATCTAGTATGATGAAAACAGGTTTTTCTGCGTTTCGGCAAACTTATCGAAAGGTAAGGACGCAAAGCTGAGGGTCTAAAATCCGTGTATGAAATATACCGGATCATGATAGCCGGCTGCCACGTTATCTTAAATGTGCAAAGCAGAAAAGATATACGTGCAGACGGCCGCTGGAGGTTTTCAGACGGTCGTCGTTTTGCGTCAGAAACCGGCCTTTGTACAGGAGCACAGTACGAAAGTATCGCTGCCGCTTACCCGCTGCGGATCACAAATGAGCCGCGCCGGGTAAACGGCAGCGGCAGGATTGCTTTCGATGTGTTCCGGTTACTGTAACGTATTCTGTACAGAGGGAACGCGGGTGCCCCGCAGCACACACAGATCCAGAAGCGTTCGCGGGTTCTATGCATCGGGGACTGCGTGCAGGGGAGACCTGAAAAATTAAGGGGAAGGAGAGGTAAAAACATGAAGAAATTATTGGCAATGCTGTTGGCCGGCTGTATGCTGGCGCAGTCGCTGTCAGGGGCCGCCGTCACAGCTCTGGGCGCAGAGCCGGACATGGCCGTCGTGGAAGACAGCGGAGGCTCCGGCTCAGGCGGCACGGCCGCATTGGACACCGCGGGGGGATCGGAAATGATCGAAATCGTCCCGGAAGGTTCCAGCTCGGCGGCCGAGATGAACGTATCAGGAGAGGATGCTTCCAATCCTCCATCGGAGGAAAGCGCTGGCGGGGAATCGGACGGAGCTGTCTCTGACGTTATCATTGAGGAAGTGTCGTCAGACGGCGGAAACGGCGGTTCGGACGGTCTGGAAGAAACGGATGCAGGTGAGAGCGAAACCGGGGAAGCGGATCTTATGACGATTTCCGGAAACGAGATAATTACTTCCGAATCCGAACAAACTCCGGCTGCGAGCCAGTCGTATATCGAGGTAAGGGTGAGTTACGGGCAGTCGTTTATTCCGAAAGAAGGACTGTTGGTAGAGGTCTCGGTTTACAAAGAGGGCAAAGACACCCCGGAGCGTCAGGAGAAAAAGCTGCTTGAGAAGCTGGGAGACGCAAAGGAATTTGTTTTTTCGGTAGAGCCCGGTGACTACAGGGTGACGGTGAACGCGGCCGGTTATGCACAGTATGAGCACAAGCTCCAGGTAGGGGCGAACAAGCGGAAGAAGATTTTTGTTGACACGGCAAAGACGGTGCCAACGACAGATGCAGTAATCGGATGGATGCGTCTGGGAAATGTCGCTGAGGGCGGCGAGATTGACAAGGCTGATATCGATGAGATATTGTCCCAAATCCGCAGCGGCGTTACAGGAGACGACGCGACCGCAGATCTGACGAAAGGTCTGAACGATAATAAAGTAGATATCGCCGATCTGCAGATTGCGGTTCAAAACATGAACGCCAAAGGACAGACTTCAACTGTGGAAGAGCAGCAGGTTCCTTTGCCTCCGACCATAGAAGAAGGTACAACGATTAAAAATGAATCCGGCGAGAAGGTAACGCTTGACGACCTTATCAAAGGAACGGAAAATCCGATTACGCTGCAAAAAGAAAAAGAAATAACACCAGAGAATCCGGTAACGATAGCGTATCCTTTTGCGAAGGACGAAAACGGTAAGCTTCCGGAGCTTGACGGTATAGTGATTCAGGCCCCTGTAGAGGAGAATAGCAGCGCGAAGAGCGGAATCAGCAGTGGTCTGGTTGAGATAGAAGCGGTCGATGAGAATGGTAATGATGTGATATATCAGCTTCAAATGCCGGAAGAGGATTCAGCGAAGGAGACTCAGAATATACAGGCAGCTGATCCCGGGGCAGTAATGAATGTGCCGTCTGCCGCATCGGCTCAGGATGATGAGAACCCGGACAGTACGGTAACCATTTTGGATGAACCGGTGCCGGGAGCGGAGACCGCAGAGATCGTAGATGTGGAAACGATCGGGGATACTGCGGGAATGACGGCGGATACGAGCCTCTTGTCTGATGCGGATGAAGTAGTTCTGGGCGATGCATCTGCTGCGCCGGTTTCGGACGATACGGGCGCGAATGAAAATGAGAATCAGGATCTGGACATAGAGATTATAACTTCGATTGACACGGTTCCGCAGCCGGTTGGCAATCCTGTTGTGTCTGTTCCGGAGTCAGAAAATACAGTGGTATCTGACGACCTGCCCGAGACAGATTCACAGCTGACTGACAATGCAGAAACAGATCCGTCTGAAACAGATTCACAGCTGACTGACAATGCAGAAATGGATCCGTCTGAAACAGATTCACAGCTGACTGGCAGTGAGGAAACGGATCCGGCTGAAACGGATTCACAGCCGGCTGACAGTGAGACATCTGATCTGCCCGAAATGAATTCGCAGCCGGCCGATAATGCGCTGACTGCTCTGAATGAGGAAGATTTACAGTCTGTTGATAATGATGGCCTGAATGAGGATGTTCCGCAGCCGATCGATGAGCCAGAGCAGAAAAAAATAATAAAGCTTGATAATGGTTCGGCCAAGATTTCCGGAGACGGCTCCATCGTTATGGATTTTGGAAAGCAGGTCGCGGTTAAGAAGGTTACGATCAAGATTACGGGATCGACAAAGAAGGAACAGAACCTGGTCGATATCTCCAAGGTTGAGTTTGTCAACGGTATGGATAAGAGAATCCCTGAGCCAGTGATGAATATTCCTAAACTGGAATTGAAGCCGGGCAATGAGGAAATTACGGTTACCTGGAAAGAAGAGCAGAATGTGACGGGCTATGAACTGTGGATATCCGGAGTGGTAAAGAAAGCGGGCCAGCAGGAACAGACGGTGAGTGTGTCCGGCACAACGCATACGTTTACAGGAATCAACAACAATGATCTGATGAACTTTAAAGAGTATCAGATTAAGGCGCGTTCGGTCAACGGCGAATGGCGCAGCGACTGGTCAAAGATACAGACAGAAATTCCGAAGCCGAGCGCACCGCCGGAGCCGGTCGACAATCTGAAAATCAAGGGAGGATACCGGTCTCTGTCATTGTCCTGGAAGGATATGGACGATGCCAACGGATATATGGTATTTTACCGTGCAGATTCTGAGAAGGACTACCAGCCGGCAATTGCGGGCTTCGAACTGGAAAGCGAAAACTCAGGAGAAGACAGAATCCAGACAAACAGCTATACGCTCACGGACCTTGAGGACAATACTTTGTACTGGGTTTATGTCATTGGCTGGAACGAGCTGGGATGGGGCAGCTACACGGAAGAAAGAATTGTCAGTGAGAAGACGGAAAGCATAGATCATCCGCAGCTTCCGAAATATCACGCGATCAACCTTCCGGAAACGGATGATGAGAACACAATCGGCAAGCTGACGCCGCATATTAAATCCGCGGACTGTAGCTGGTACGACGCGAATCCGAACAACAACAGCGAGGAAAAGGATAAGGGAAAGCAGCCTCGAATGGTGAACAGCCAGATCGATGGATGCGTTGCCGAAGAAGGGGATACGACTCCGAAGAAAACAAACTCCGCGAAAGGAGTTGTGGACAATGACTATGAGTCTTACTGGCAGAAATATGACTGGGATGAAGGTTATGTCTATGGCGGCTATGGAGTCAAAGTTACACTGGATGCTGCATACGATATAGGTTATCTTACATATTCCGCTTACAATATTGAAAAAGAACTTGCCGGCGGATATGTAGAGCGCGCAAAGATTTATTACCGCGATACAACAGCAGACGAGAATGCAAAGGAGCAGGTAGTTCCCGCTTATGTTTACCAAAAACGAGATGTAAACCAGCAGTTGTATTATGTAGTCATGTTCCAGAAAGCTGTTAAGGCGAATGAGATCAGACTGTGTATCGGAAGAGGATACGGGGACATCTGGATGCGTATCGGCGAGATGCGTTTCCATGAGTGTGACGATTTGTACAAAGGCATTATGGGCCTGTTCGCGGATGATGAAATGCATTCATCCCTGAGGTCTGAACCTGAAGTGACAGAAGAGGAACTTGAAAGGTTGGACACCGAACTTGAAACGCCAGATGAGAACGGCGAGAAGCATCCGCTGTACGATTCTCTGAGGCTGGAGCTGGATCTTGCGAAGAAGATGTTTGAGGATCGGGAAAAGGCGCAGAAAGTCCTTAAGGTAGATACGAGATTGACGACGAATTCAGACAGTCATCTGAAATTCGGAGGCTTGAATGCATGGCAGCCTCTTGGAAAAGTTGCGGCACAGGGCGAGACGATGATCTTCTATGTGGGACACGATGCGAAGTGGGCAGGCGAGGCCAGCAATCTGCAGGTGGTGTTCACACAGTATCATGCGCAGTCCAATGAGCTGAACTCTACAATAAATCTTAAGATCGGACGCAATGAAGTTACTGCTCCGGGCCTTACGAAAGAGAACAGGGAGCGCGGCGGTCAGGTGTATATCCAGTACACAGGAACGCGCGGCAGCGATGAGAAGTACGAAGTACGCGCTCTGGGCGGCCAGGATATTCCGGTTCTGAGCGTCTACAAGATGAAGAAGGGAGAAGCCAAGACGGCGGCAATCGAGACATATGTGAGAGAGCTTGACAAGTATGTAAAGACGATTCAGACGACTCACGACAGTCTCCTTCCGACTAAGGATGCGGATGGAAAATCGACTGACGCAACATGGAAGAATAACATCAACCAGGCTTATACGGACAGGAACTGCCTCCTGAACGCGACGGATCTGATGATGGATTACATGATGTACTCCGTGCCGGCGCTTCAGGTGTGGAAAGGAATTACCAACAACGCAGATGTAAACACGAGTCTGAGCGACGCGGAAGTGACCGCGGCGGCGAAGAGGCTTGAAACTTCGCTGAACGCAATGGAAGACACGATGAAGCTGTTCTACCAGCACAAGGGTCTGAGCGATGATCCGAAAGCTGTGAGCAGCGAAGAGCGCGGCAACAATGAGATGCCGGTTAAGCACCTGAATATCCGTTACATGCAGATGTTCAAGGGCGCGTTCATGTACGCTTCTGGCAACCACATCGGCATTGAGTATCCGGAGACGAATGTCGCGGGCGGCGCAGGAAGCTGGGACAGCTTCGGCTGGGGTATTGCCCATGAGATCGGCCATGATATTAACCAGAGCTGGTACGCGATCGCGGAAATCACGAACAACTACTTCGCACAGCTGCTCACAAAGGCATACAACGGCACGCGCTTCCAGTATGAGATCGATCCGAATGATAAAAAGGCGGGCGATCCTGCGAACGATATCTACAGCAAGGTGACGTCAGGCACACTTGGACGTTCCGCAAATGGTGCGGTTCAGCTTGGACTGTACTGGCAGCTGCATCTGGCGTTCGACAACTACACAATAGATAATCAGGGTAAGAATAATACTTTAAACGAAACAGTAAAGAAATCCAATTACACAGACGACAGATACGTCTTTGATAACTATGAAGATCAGTTCGACAACCTGTTCTTTGCTCGCGTGGATACGTATGGCAGAAATCCGTCCAAGGCTCCGCACGGTGGTGTGACGCTTGCTTCAGGCGCGGCGGCAGTGGATCAGAACCTGATGCGTCTTTCCTGCGCGGCGGCAGAGGCAAATATCCTTCCGTTCTTCGAGCGCTGGGGAATGGTACCGGATGAAGGTACACTGGCTTACGCGGCGGCATTTGGAGAAGCAACGACGAAAGCGCTGTACTATGTGAATGACGACGCGAGAGATTACAGAGCGGCTCATCCGGGAGAACCGGATAACATTCTGAACAAGGATGTCATTGAGTCAGCAACTGTAAGTGCGGACGGCGGCAAGGTGAGCATCACAGTAACACCGAAGGCGGATGCAAAGGGTGAGGTACTCCTTGGCTATGAGATCATCCGCGGCATGTACTCGAACGGAAAACTCAAAGAGGATGTTGTTGGCTTCAAGCTTGCGAAGGGCAACGAAGCGGTCACTTATATCGATGAGATCGCCACGATCAACAACCGAGTCATGTACTATAAAGTCAAGGCGGTTGATCAGTATCTGAACTATTCGAATGTAAAGGATGCAGCAGACAGCGTGAAGATTCAGACGAACGGCGCACTGCCCAAGAGTGAGTGGACGATCGAGACGACAATGACGTCAGCCGATGATGTGATGCTCAATCCGAATCCGTCATTTGCTGTAGAACCAGAAGAGTATAAGGATAATGGAAAAGATGATCCGGACGGCGGCTTTGATAGCAATCTGCAAACGGTAAAAGACAACGCGAAGAAAGTGGAACACAGCATTGACAGGATTGCTGATAGAGATGAAAATTCTACGTACATCGGAACAGACGGTACAAATGCCAGCATTACGATCGATCTGCATGATTTCTGCGAGGTTACATCGCTGATCTACAGAGGCGAAGATCTGGGCGAAGTCACAGTATCGGTTAGCACGGATAACGCGAACTGGACGCAGGTCAAGAAGGCCTCTATAATGGATGAGAATCTGGTTAGTCAAAATGCGGATGGTTCCAAGACAATCTGGTTTGATTCTGTATCGGACGATCCGGCGATCAGAGCGGCGTGGATTGGCACCTATCAGGCGCGATATGTGAAGCTTGAATTCAACAAAGCAGGCACAGTAAAGATCAATGAGATCGACATCTGCGGACCGACCGGAGATAATCTTGAATTTGAGAAAGCAGACGGAGAAGATCCGACGACAGACCAGAACGTGATTGGTGTGCTGAAGGGTGATTACACATACTCTAATGGAGCAGACAATAAGCCAGGTACAGAAGATGACGACATAATCCCGGCAGGTTCGCTTATCTTTACCGGCAGGTACAAGGGCAACCCGGCATACAATGTCGTGATCCTCTACGATAAGAATGGAAATGTGATCGGCGCGCATAAAAATAAGGATGGCACTGTAGGAGTGGATGCGGAGCAGGTTATCTTCGCGAAAGTTCCTGCGAAGGGCAATCTGGGCGAGACATCAGACGGTATCTGGGTCTACTATCTGAAGCCGGAGGTCTGGAAAGACGAGGCAACTTGGAAGGCGACAGTCGAGGGCGGAAAGATCCGCGGCGAGCTTTACCGTGTAGATAACGCTCTTACAAATGATGGTGAGCGTATCGTCAGCGATACGAAGCTTATTGACCTTCCGGAGTCGCTTCCGGAGATTACAATAACGGGAGGAGAAATCCCTGAATCCGGCGCGCAGCAATAGAAGGGGGGAATAAAGAGATGAAAAAATGGATGAAGTATTTACTGGCAGCCGTTCTTCTTCTTACTGTCTTTTCTCCGTTGTCCGTATCGGCAAAAAATGAAGGAGAGATTCAGTTCAGTAAGGGTAAAGCTGCCAACAGCACGGATGTGTCTCTTGTAGTGAAAGAAGACATAGCAAATGAAATGACTTCCCTCCGGCTTCAGCTGCTCGTTGAAGTAACAGGCGGAGACATAGTGTGGGCGAAAAATGAAGCAGACAACGGCTCAAAATTTGTGTTTGCCGACGCATTGAAGTCAACGTATGCGGAAACATCTACAGGGAATCGTCGTGTGGCGGACTGGAAAGTTACACAGGATGGAAACGAATATACGGTTGACATCATCATTTCCGGTTCGGACAGTATTTTTAAAGACAGTTCGGTAGTATCCAGCAATGAAGCAGAGAAAAAACCCATTGAGAAAAAGATGGAAATCGGAACCCTGACGCTGAAGGCGTCAGGGGACGAAAGCAAATTCAGTGCAAATGTGAATCTTAAACCCGGGCTTGAACTTACAGATGATCCTGACAATTCAGGGAGTAAGATAGAAACTTTTACGACGCCGGTTCTCGAGTACGTGGAAGATAACGGAGTTCAGGTTGAGGAGCTTCACATAACGACGGTTACTCAGGAGTCCGAGTCGGAAACGCAAAGCGAATCCCAGACGACAAAGCCGGAAGACCAGTCTGGGTCAGGACAGGGCGGAAACACTCCGGGCGACAGCGGTTCCACAACCCCGTCAACACCTGACGAAACGGATCCGCCGACACCTGGCGAGACGGACCCGCCGACTCAGTCTGAATCGGAATCTAAGAGCGAGACGACAGAAAGCCAGCCTGGATCAGAACAGGGCGGAGACAATCCGAGCGGTGGCAGCGGCAGCGGCGGCGGTTCCACAACCCCGTCAACTCCGACCACTCCGTCGACACCATCAACCCCGTCGACGCCTGGCGAGACGACCCCGCCGGCTCAGTCGGAATCTGAATCTGAGAGCGAATCTGAGTCCGAGATCCAGACCGAATCTGAGACTCAGACTGAATCCGGCAGCGAGCAGACGCCGGGTACCGAAGATTCAGGCGGACAGGCGCAGCCGGAAGAGACAGATAAACCTCCAGTTGTAGATCCGCCGGTTGTAGTGCCTCCGGAAGAGACGATTCCGCTTGACAAGACGACGGTTCCGGAGATGGAACTTTCCCGTCCGCTGTTTGGCTCCAGTTATGTAAGCTTCAGCTGGGAGTCCGTAGACGGAGCTGACGGATATGAGATTCGCCAGGTCAAGAACGGAAAGAATGTCCTTGTCGCCACAATATCCGCAGAGGAAAGAAACACGTTCGAGATGCAGCTTGAGTACGGCACAACGTACCGCTTTAAGGTCCGCGCGTTCCAGGTTAAGGAAGACGGAACGAAAGTGTACGGAAAATACAGCGTCCGTCAGTCGTTCAAGACTCCGGCGAAGAGACTTGATGCGACGACCGCGTCGGTTACGGCAACAAAGGGCTGGAATAAGGTTACGATCAAGTGGACGAATGTTCCGAACGCGCAGGGATACCGGATCTACAAGCTGAATGAGGAAACAGGCGAGTTTGAGACGATCCGGACAATTGACGGAACAGAGGTTACATCCTACACGGTAACGGAGAAATTTGCGGAGACCTGTACTTTCCGCGTGGTTCCGTATCAGTACAACAAGGCGGGCGTACCGACGTTCTTCGGCAATTACAGCAAGGACGTATCGGTCACGACATCACCGGCCAGAGTTAAGAATACCTTCACGCTGAGATCCAATAATCCGGGTCAGGTAAGCATCGCCTGGAAGAAGATCGCACGAGCGGACGGATACCAGATCTACAGGACCGATAATCCGAGTGGCAAGTACACCAAGGTTGCGACGATCAAGAAGGGGAACAAGGTCACCTACGTAGATAAGAAAGCCGTGAGCGGGAAGACCTATTACTACAAAATCAGGGCTTACCTGAAAGGATACGATCAGAAATACGTATACGGTTTCTGCAGTGTTCCGAAGGCGGTTGCAGTAAAGTAAAGCTTATAAGAAAGTGAAAAGGACGGCGGTATGGCTTTGGCTGTACCGCTGTCTTTTTACCTTATGGGATAAAATGGCCAAAATGGCATGAAGTGCCGCTGCCTGCACAGAACCGCTTTGTTTACTATTTAACAAACCCGTGGTACGGTAGACCGAAATTCACGCCTTTTACGGCGGCTGTCCGGCGTGGCCCGTGCGTTCCCGGCTCTGGATGAGAAGCGAACACGGGATGCGGACGGTGGTTCTGCCTGTAGTATCGGGGGACAAAACAGTTTTTTGCTCCCGAACCATGATTTCCCAGATGATCGGAGTGAATATGAAAATAAAGCGGCGAATAAAGAATCTGAAACTGCAGAAAAAGATACTGTGTCTGAATATGATCCTTCTGGTGATCCCCTGTCTTATTTTGATGTTTCTGCTCCTGTACGTCGTCGGCAGCGACAGAAACAGGTGTCTGAATCAGTCGCGTCTGGTGATCTTGAATCAGATCGACGCCGGGCTTGACTGCATCTTCTATGATATCATCATCGGTTCCGATTTTTTTTACAGCAATGAGGAAATGAATCGCCTGATCTCACGGGAGACGTACGACAGTGAATACGAGCGGCTTCTGAGTACGAAGCGGATCCGGGAGATTCTCCGCGATAACAGGATCAGATACCGCGATCAGTATTACCGGATGCAGGTGCTCGGGGAGAACGGAATGAACTGGTCCTCGGAGGAACCCGGCGGCGCGGTGCGTGGATATCCGGATTATGAGCGGATCAAGGAGGAAGCGTGGTACGGGGAACTGACCGGAACGGGCAGGATGAAATTTATTCCTTCCTGCCGCAGTCAGGAGTTTTCCGGCCTGCCGGATGGCGGACCGATCCAGGCGGTGCGGATGATCAGAAATTTTCACAGCGGCCGTGAGGTAGGCATGGTGAATATTGACATTCCCGCCGAGGTCATTTCCACGCTGTTTCAGGAGAGCGCGCAGGAGGACCGGGAGTTCTTCCTGATGGACGAGCAGGGCGTGGTCGTCGCGTGTACGGACGCGGAGATGGAACAGGTCAGCCTGGCGGATGAAGCGTACTACGATAAGCTGAGCGGCAATGATCACGGCTGTTTTCCGGCGGATATGGGGGGAGCGGACGCGCAGTTCTGTTTTGTGACAAACGCGCTGACCGGGTGGAAGACGGTCATGTATGCGCCGATGCGGAACCGCGCGTGGAGCGGGTACCGCAGCTATATTCTGATCTTTCTGGTAGCTGCCGCGTATTCCGCCCTTGCGGCGGCGATGTCCGTCTATAACTCCCATTATATCAGCCGTTCGGTGCGCAAGCTGAAGAACGATATCCGCACGATTTATCAGGGCGACCTGAATGTCAGGACCGAGGTCGGGGAGATGGATGAGTTCGGAGAGCTCGGCGTACAGTTCAACGAGATGATGGACCGGATCCAGAGTCTGATCGCGCAGCTGAAGGAGCGGGACGAGGAAAAGCGTGTGCTGGAGCTTCAGGCTCTGCAGGCGCAGATCAATCCGCATTTTCTGTACAATACGCTGGCCTCGATCCGCTTTCTGGTCGAGATGAATATGGAGGAGCAGGCGATTCAGTCTCTTCTGGCGCTGGCGCGCCTTCTGAAGGGGACCTTCTCCGATCACAGGCGGCTGATCCCTCTGCACGAGGAGATGAGCAGTCTGGAGAATTATCTGATTTTGATGGAAAACCGCTATCAGGACGCGTTCACCTGGCGGATTGATCTGGATCCGGCCGCGAGGGAGCTGCTGATCCCGCGGGTCGCGCTGCAGCCTCTGGTCGAGAACGCGATCTCGCACGGGCTGAATACGAACGGCGGGGCGGGGCATATTCTGGTTGAGGCGCGGCGGCAGGGTGAGGAACTGATCGTCCGCGTGACCGACAGCGGAGTGGGCGGCGATCTGGAGCGGATCCGCGAGGTCCTCGGAAGACCGTCCACCGTCGGCAGAAAAGAGTGGGTCAGCGGAATCGGCATACGGAACGTACACGAGCGGATTCAGCTGTTTTTCGGAGAACCGTACGGGCTGTCGGCGGAGAAGCTGCCGGACGGAAGGCTCTGTTTTACGGTGCGGACGCCGGCATGGACGAAGGAGCGGGAATGAGAATCGTCATAGTGGAAGATGAGAAGATCACGAGGCAGTGGGTGAAGAAGCAGATCGAAAAGCTGCGGCCCGGGTATTATACGGTCGAAACGTTTGCCAACGGGAGGCAGGCGCTTGATTACATGGAGTCGTGCGGGGCGGATGTCCTGTTCACCGATGTCCGGATGCCGGTCATGGACGGGCTTGAACTGCTCGGCGAGCTGCAGAGGCGGGAGAACCGCGCCTACAAGGTGATCCTGAGCGCGTACGATGAGTTTCAGTACGCGCAGCAGGCGCTCCGGCTCGGGGCAAACGAGTTCACGCTGAAGCCGGAGATCACGAAGGAGGAGCTTGGCCGTATCCTTGACGCGGCGGAAAACTGGCTGCGCAGACAGAGCAGGGCGGAGGAGAACCCGGAGGAGCTTCAGGAGCAGAGAGAGCTCTGGATGCGGCAGATACTTGGACAGGCCGGCCGGGCGGCAGATGAGGCTGGGTGGCAGGCAGATCGCGGACGGAAGGCGGAGGAAGATGGGCAGACCGCGGAGAGCTCCTCCGTATTAAACGCAGAGCAGATCGGAGAGGGTCTGCGAAAGTGGGGAATCGATCTGGACGAGCAGAATCTCCGGGCGGTGTGCCTCTCGTTTGCGCGGGCCGTGCCGCGGGAAAAGGTGATGGAACTGCTGGAACTTTATCTTACGGAAGAGCGGGTAAAATACTTCTGCCTGCAGCTGGGCGTGCAGTCGTTCGGCGTTTTCTTTAATCAGGGGAAAGCGGGAATCTGCGAGGACTTTGGCGGACGGCTGTGGGAGCTTCTGCGGACGCATGTCGGAACGGACGTCTATATCGGACTCGGCGGCCCGGGCAGCGGCTATGACGGGCTGGGAGAACTCTGCCGGCAGGCCATGGCCGCGAAGGAGAACCGGCAGTTTTTTGAGATCTCCGGGTATCTGCACTATGGGGATCTGAAAACGGCCCTCCCGGAGGGAGCGGAGGGAGCGGAGGGAGCGGAGGCGGCGGAGCAGGAGCCGTATTTCGGGGATATGGTGCGTGAGATTCTGGACGCGGCGGAGGCGCGGGACTTTAAGCGTGCGCGGGAGCGGACGGAGGCTTTTTTTGAGAACGCGGGAGAAGCGCGTGCTCTGCAGCCGGCCTGCGTCATCGCGCCGGGGCGTGAGATTCTTACGGGTTATATGCGGGGACTGCGCGCGTACCCTTTGAACAGCGAAGAGTCCGCGCGGCTGCGGCAGTGCGAACTGCTTCTGGGGAAGCCGGCGTTCCGGTTCCGCCGGTTCCGGGAGGAGATGCTGGAGGCGGTCGGTTTTCTGTCGGAAGCGCTGGAACGAAAGACGCGTTACAGCGGCTGCTCTCCGGCCGTGCAGAAGATCATGCAGTATGTGGAGGAACATTACGGGGAGCGGATCTCGCTGGAACAGGTTGCCGCGGCCGCGTTTCTGAGCAGATCCTATGCGTCTGTGCTGTTTAAAAAGGAAACAGGAGAGAAATTCAGTGATTATCTGCAGCGGATACGGATCGGGAAATCCTGCGCGCTGCTTAAGGACACCGGTCTTTCCATACAGGAGACGGCGGACCGCGCCGGATTTTTTGACGCGGCGCATTTCAGCCGCGTGTTTAAGGAGAAGATGGGGATGTCGCCGATGGAGTACCGCAGGAGAGAGAATACCAGGTAAAAGAACCGCGGACGTGCCGGGACTCCGGATCAGACTTTGCGGACGTGTCGGGATTTCGGATCAGGTTTTGCGGGCGTGCCGGGATTCCGGATCTGGTTCCGTGAACGGAACGGGACTGGAGCGTACCGAAATTTCGTACAAAAACAGAGTAATTTTATCCAAACGGGAAAAGCTGAAGGAACAGAACCGGCAAAACGGGGAAGTTTCATACAGGCCGGCAAAACAGGGTGCAAAAATCCAGAAACGGGAATCATGGATTGAAAACCCTGTTTTTTTTATAGTAATAGAAAGCGCGGCCGGCGCCGGCATATTCTGCCCCGAAAGCCTGTCCCGCGCAAGAAAGGGGAGTTGAGAATGTCGTCTCTGAGTGTGACGATCAAACCTGTTTCCGGCGCCTGCAATATGCGCTGCGGCTACTGCGGGTATACAAAAGGACCGGCGGCCGGAGGAACCATCTGCCGGGACGAAATGACGGAGAAGACGCAGGAGCAGGTAATCCGGCGGATACTGGAGTTTGCCGACGGGCAGTGCTCCATTTTGTTCCAGGGCGGGGAGCCTACGCTCGCGGGGATTGATTTTTACCGGAAATGGCTCGCGTATGAAGCGCTGTACAACAAAAGAGGAGTGAAGATTCTCCACGCGTTCCAGACAAACGGCTATGCGCTGGACGAGGAGTGGTGTGATTTCCTTGCGGAAAATCATTTTCTGACAGAGATTTCCATAGACGGGATCCCTTCCACGCACAATTATTACCGCAGGGACAAGAACGGGGAGGGAACGTATTTCCGCGTGATGGAATCCGCCGAACGGCTGCAGAAGGCCGGCGCCGATTTCAATGTGCTGACGGTTGTGAACCGCCGAACGGCCTCTTCCATCTGGAAGATCTACGCGAAATACAGGAAAATGGGATTTCGGAGCCAGCAGTATACCGTGTGCCTGGATCCCGCCGGGGAAGCTTTGGGGGAAACGGAATATTCACTGACGCCCAAGCTGTACGGGAGGTTTCTGATTGAGCTGTTCGAGCTGTGGATGGCCGATCTGCAGAGCGGCTGTCAGCCGCATATCCGCCAGTTTGAGAATTACATCGGGATTCTGATGGGGATCGAGCCGGGACCGTGCGAACAGAGGGGAATCTGCGGCATGCAGACCGTCGTGGAGTCCGACGGCTGTGTATATCCCTGTGATTTCTGTGCGGCGGACAGGTGCTGTCTCGGGAATCTGAACCGGGATTCGCTGGAGACCATACAGGAACGCCAGAGCGGGCTGCGGTCCGCCCAAAGGACGATAAGCCGGGATCCGGAATGTGCGGTCTGCCGGTACGCGGATCTCTGCCGGGGCGGATGCCGCAGACATAAGGAAATCCAGCCTGATGGAACCGGAAAGAACCGTTTCTGCGAGAGCTACCGCATGTTTTTTGACGCCTGCCTGCCGCGGATGACAAAAGCCGCTCTGGCGGCCGCGAGGCAGGCACAGGCACAGAGAGGAATCGGGTAGGAGGTGGTTTTTTTCCTCCTGCTCGCCGCGCGGCCCGCATGCTGCGTCAGCAGCTGGTTTCCATGCCTGGGCCCGCGCATAAAAAAGAAGGGGAAGGCTGAAACCTGTCCCCTTTTTTGATTCTACTGTTCTGTCGTATTCTGCTTTTCAGAGTCCTCGATGCGGTAATCATCCATAAGCCGGACGCACCCGGCCGCGTCGGTCTTTCCGCGGAGCAGGTCTCCGAAAGCGGAAGCCACGTCGTCGGCGCTGTATCCGATGATCCTGGAGGCGGCCGTGGAGACGCGCTCGTGCGCCTTTATGGATTCGGCGGCGTTTGTTACCATCGGGGACTGAATGTTCGTCGTCTGTCCCTTGAAACAGTTCAGCGTGGAGATCCCGTCGAACGCGGTGTTGTAATGCTCGCCGGAAGCGCAGAAGGACAGGAAATCCAGCGCGGCGTCCAGCTGTCCGCTGTTCTTGTTGACCATCATCATATTCAGATTGCCGCCCTCATAGGTTCCTTCGTCGGCCGTATTCATAAATACGGGCATCAGGGCGAAATCATCGACTGAATAATTATTGTCCCCCGAAAAATCGGTGTAGAACCAGGTGTCCCAGATAAAGGTCATGACGGCCCCGCCGGATCCCAGAAGGGGGCTGATGTCGGACCAGCCGGTCTCCAGAAAATCGGATCCGAACCAGCCTTTGGCGGCAGCGTCCGCGACCCACTGTGCCATGTCCGTCACCGCGGGGATATCCGAGTAGGAGATCTCCTGACGGTTCAGCTGTTCGAGAAGCTCCGGATTGTCCGCGAAAACGGGATCCAGGCCGAACTGGAACATCCAGGTGCAGTCTTTCGCGGGCCAGCAGATCGGCGTATAGCCAGTGTCGGCGAGCACCTGGCAGAGAACGTCAAATTCCGCCTGACTGGAGGCCGGCTTCAGTCCCAGGCTGTCCAGCAGCGTCTTGTTGTAGTAACATCCGGAAATGGAGTTTTCCCAGAAGGGAAGTCCCAGAAGGTTTCCTTCTTTGTCCGTACAGTAGGCGCGGGAGCCGTCCGTCAGATCGGAGACCCAGCTCTCGTCATTCATATAATAAAAATTAGCAGAGACGTTGAACCGGTTCAGATCCGTGTTGTGAAAATGGAGAAACAGATCCGGGACGTTCCCCGTTCTGAATTCTTCAGAGGCCCGTTCTTCAAATTCATCATCCTTGAAAGAGATGACATCCAGGCTGTTTCCGGAAGCTTTTTCGTACTGTTCAAAAATACTGGTCATGTAGCTCTTTTCGAGATCGCTGCTCCTGCCCATGATGGTCAGGACAGTGTGGTTCGGATCACCGGATTTCCCGCCGCAGGCTGTCAGGAAAAAGACTGCGGCAAGCAGCAGAAGAGCGGGAACTTTCCGTTTTCTCATTTATCTTCCCCCTTTTGAGTCATAAGCCGGCTGACCGTTTCCCTCACGGCGTCCATGTCAATCGGCTTCGCGAGATGGCCGTCCATGCCGGCGTCCAGCGCGTTGCGTACATCTTCGGCAAATGTATTGGCCGTCATGGCCACGATAGGGATCGTTTTCGCCTCCGGATGACTGCAGGCGCGGATCTGTCTGGTGGCTTCGTATCCGTTCATCACAGGCATCTGTACATCCATCAGGATCATATCGTAATGGCCCGGCTCTGAATTTTCAAACATTTTTACGGCTTCAAGGCCGTTCACCGCGAGCTCGCAGCCCGCGCCCTCCATATCGAGGATCTCGGTCAGGATCTCCGCGTTCAGCTCGTTGTCCTCGGCGACGAGAAACAGACGGCCCTCCATCACCCCGTCTTCCGCATCGCCGCAGTTCATCTGCTCGACATGGTCGAGGAACAGCGGCGCGATCGTCTGCCAGAAGACGGAGGCGAAGAACGGTTTCGGCATAAAAGCGCTGATACCCGCCTCGCGCGCCTCCTCCTCGATGTCCGCCCAGTCGTAGGAGGTCAGGACAAGAATCGGCACGTCCGCTCCGATCTGCTCCCGGATCCTGCGGGCGGCCTCAACGCCGTCCATTCCCGGCATCTTCCAGTCCAGAAGGATCACATGGAAGTCTTTTTTGCAGTGATGCGCCTGGACGGCCGCCTCCACGGCGGCCATGCCGTCCGTCACGCAGGAGATATCCACGCCGCTGTCGCGCATCATTTCCTGGATATCCAGGCAGATATCCTCATCGTCGTCCGCAACGAGCATGCGGGTAACCTTCTGGCGGTACCACGGATCCGGTTCCTCCTGTTCCGGAAGAACGAAGGACAGTTCCACAGTAAACGTGCTTCCGACTCCCGGAGCGCTCTGCACTTTGATGATGCCGCCCATCAGGTCGACCAGATTTTTCGTGATCGCCATGCCCAGACCCGTTCCCTGTATCTTGTTGGTGACGGAGCTGATCTCCCGGCTGAAGGGGGAGAAAATATGCTTCTGAAATTCCTCGCTCATGCCGATGCCGTTATCCTGCACGACAAACCGCAGTCTGGCGTACTGATGCGAGACCTGAGGCAGCTCGGAGACCTGAAACCGGATCTGACCTCCGTCCGGCGTATATTTGATCGCGTTCGACAGAAGGTTGATCAGGATCTGGTTCAGGCGGAGCCTGTCGCCGATCAGCTGCTCGGACGGCGCGCCCTGCACATAGATCTCGAGAGACTGGCTTTTCGCCTTTGCCTGCGGCATCAGGATGATGCTCAGATCGTCCAGCAGCTCCGGCAGGCTGAAGCGGTCCACGTTCAGGGAAGTCTTTCCGCTCTCGATCTTGCTCATGTCCAGCACGTCGTTGATCAGGCTGAGCAGATGGTGGCTGGAGGCCGCGATCTTGTGGATGTATTCCCGCACCTTGTCCGGACGGTCCGCGTCCTTTTCCAGAAGCACCGAGAAGCCGACAATGGCGTTCATCGGGGTACGGATGTCGTGCGACATGTTGGAGAGGAAGTTGCTCTTTGCCTCGTTCGCGCTCCTGGCTGCCGTCAGGGCCTCCTGCAGCTTCTGGTTCATCTGCTGCTCCTCCGTGCGGTCGGAGAGTACAATCACATATTTTATGGCCTTCTGAATCTTCATGCGGTAGATCGTCATCCGGTACCAGCGCCGTTCGCCGGTCTTCTGGTGCACATATTCGCATTCCCAGTACCGGCTGCTCTGGAGCGGGATCGCTTCGAGATCCTTTTTGGGGATTACGATATCGCCGTCGGCGGCGCATCTTCCGATCACGCGGATATCATCGCGGGCGGCCTGCAGCGGGATTCCCAGCAGACGCTCCGTGTTGGGGCTGAGGTAGTTCACACTGTGGCTGTCCGCGTCGAGCATCAGGAAGATGTCGTCCACGTTGTTGGAGAGCACGTTAAACATAAGCTCCCGGTACTGAAGTTCCCTCCTGCTCTCGAGCGACATTTTCCGGCTGCGCAGGATGATCGGTCCGACTATCAGCGTGCCCACGAGCAGGAAGATCACGATCAGCACGCTGATCGTGGTTTTCTGGACCGACAGGAAACCGGCGCTGATGATGTCCTGCGGCACCGCGCTCAGCAGAATGTAATTCTGATAGCCGACCGGCTGGTACAGAATACAGAGGCTGACTTCCCCGATTCTGCACTGCAGCAGGCCGGACGTCCCGCTCTGCCAGTCGCTCCGGAGCCGGTTCAGCTGTTCTTCCTCCAGGTCGGAGGCCGCTTTCAGATAGACGAGATAATTGTCGAACACGTTGCCGCCTGTCTGCGTGGAAAGCAGCACGGTCCCGTCGTCGTGGATCACAAAACATTTCGCCTTCCCGGAAAACGCGTCCACATTGAGCGAGTCCGCCATGTCCGCGTTCGTGTAGCTGACGGCGATGGCGTCAAAGCCGAAGCCCTTGTATTCGCCGTGCGGGACAGGGGACGCGAACACGATGACCTCATGCCCGGTGGAGATTGTTTCGCTGGCCATGAGCGGTTCTTTTTCAGAGATAAGATTGCTCCAGGCGCCGCCCAGCTTCATGCGGCTTTTCTGACCGGACAGCGTCATGCAGATCTCGTCCTCGGAGAGAAAATAAAACTCCGAGAATCCCCAGTAATCCTGCTCCGCCCGGATAAAGGCGGAGATCGGATCGGCTTCCTCAGACTGCGCTCTGGCAGGCACGCTGCCGTCCGTTTCCTCGTCCGGGGAAGGATCGGAGACGGCGCCCGCACCGTCCGGATTCAGGGTTTCATCGTTTAGATCCGGGATTTTTCCGTCCGGATTCAGGGTTTCACTGTCCAAATCCAGGGTTTCATCGTCCGGATCCGGGGTTCTTCCGTCCGAATTCAGGGTTTCATCGTTTAGATCCGGGATTTTTCCGTCCGAATTCAGGGTTTCACTGTCCAAATCCAGGGTTTCATCGTCCGGATCCGAAGTTTTGCCGTCCGGGGCGGAGGCGGAAGAGAAGCTGCCGCTTCCGGACTGCTCCGCCAGGGAAAAGTAATCTCCCCAGCTTTCCAGAAGCCCCCAGTTTGTCTTGATAAAGGAACCGAACGAGCGGTTGACCTGGCCGTAGATCTCTTCCAGATGGCCTGTGCTGTCATTATAGATTCGCCTGGAAATAAAATCGAAATAAGTAACGCCTATTAAAACAGCGGCAATGCCGACGGAACACATCAAAAACAGCGGTAATAGTTTTCTAAACCATTTCTTCATTGAAATGCTGAACTCCTTAAAAAGATTTTCTGATACAGAATGACTGTCTTTGTTATTCTATCACGTAGAAGAGGGGAAATCAATTGAGGCTTCGATTTTCTGAAAGATTTATTCGGGCTGTAAAATTTGAGATCTGCCGATTCGGGATGAGGCGCGTATGCCAGCCCGGAATATCTGAATGGATACTGTTCCCGCAGAGCCGGACTGACGGCGGCCGAAAGAATCAAAAAGGAATTCATGGAGAAAATAAAATACAGGAAACTTGAACCGCGGTATGAGCTCAGACAGCTTTTCTTCCATAGCAAAAGACGCAGCCGGGTTTCCCGCGGGCACATCAGTCTGCCAGGCAGACGGATATCCCGGGTCTGCAGGACACAAAAAGTTCACAAAAATTATTAGCACTCCCTCTTGACGAGTGCTAATAAAAGTGTTATAACACAGATAGAACAAAGGAGAGGAAAGAAAACAGGAAAGAGAGAGGGAAACAAAGAACAGAAGAGGGTTCCCCTTCCTGAAGATCTCCGGTTCCAGCTTGCAGATCATTATTTTATTATAGAAAAGGAGCGATGATTTATGTTGACACCGAGCATTTTTGGAGAGAATTTATTTGATGAGTTTTTTGATAACTTTTTCAATTTCCCGGTATGGGATGACAAAGCGATGCAGAAGGCGCAGAAGAATCTGTACGGGCGTCACGCGGCGAATATGATGAAGACCGATGTGCAGGAGCACGACGACCACTACGAAGTGGATGTGGAACTGCCGGGATTCAAGAAAGAGGAGCTGTCTCTGGAGCTGAAGGACGGATATCTGGTGATCAGCGCGGCGAAGGGTCTGGAAAAGGATGAGACCGAGAAGCAGAGCGGAAAATACGTCCGCAGAGAGCGCTATGCGGGAAGCATGAGCAGAACCTTCTATGTCGGGGAGGACGTGAAGCAGGAGGACATCCACGCGAAGTATGAGAGCGGTGTTCTGAAGCTGTCCATTCCGAAGATGGACGCCAGGAAACCGCAGGTGGAAGAGAAGAAGCTCATCGCGATCGAAGGATAATACATCCGGGAAAGCGGCTGTCCGCCGGACAGTGAAAAAACGGATGAAGAAAGAGTTTCCCGGCGGTCCGGCAGCCGCAAAGACTGCCCGGGCTGCCGGGAATTTTTTGTGTCACAGGAAATTTCGTCCTGTGACACAAAAAGCCTCCGGCAGGGTGCTGCGCGCCAGTGACGCGCGTTTAGCACCGACCGGAACGGAGTGGAGAGCGCACGAGCGCGTGCGTGGAAAATGCTGCTTTCGCAGCCGCGCTCGGCGCGAGAATGTGCCTTTGGCACATTTTTTTTACCCTTCGCGTTCGCCTCTAGGCGGGCCGCGCTGTCTTTTCCCATACTCTGCTCTTCTCGAAGAGTTCCAGTATCTCTTTGTCCAGCTGGCCCCTATTTGCCATACCGTGCAGGATCTTCAGGGATACTTCCGCAGGCTTCGGTTTCTTGTACGGACGGTCCATGGCTGTTTGGGAATCAAAGATATCGAGGATCGTCATCAGCCGCACCTCCGCCGGGATGTCCTTTGCGGTCAGGTGAGCAGGATAGCCGGAGCCGTCAAGAAACTCATGGTGAGCGGCGGCCCAGACGGGCGTGCTGGCATACTGCGCCGGGAAAGCAACCTGACTTAAAATCTCCGCTGTCTTTGTGGCATGGCTGTTCATGATGCTGCGCTCTTTCTCCGTGATCGTCCCATTTGGTATGGTAAGGCACTCCAGCTCGTACTCCGTAAGCCACGGTTCCTCGTTCCCGTTTTCATCGCGGCATGTCCGGGCAGCCATCGCGCGCACCGCCCGAAAATCCTTATCCTCCAAAGATTCGGCGCAATCCAGCGCATGTATTTTTTCAAGCGCTTCCTTCCTGTCCGCTCTTTCCGCCTCATAATCATCCGGTGAAATTCGCCCTTCCAGCAGGGCGATCCGATCCTGCAGATCAAACCTGCGGAACCGTTCTTCGATGGCGGAAATCCGTCCGCCCAGACGGCTGGCTTTGTCCATCACGGAAAGGGGGATGACCAGTTTCCCCACGTCATGCAGAAGGACACTGAGCAGAAAAGCACGGCGGCGATCCGGGTCAAACCGGTACGGGGAGTTTGTCTCGTCCAGCCAGTCCAGAAAAGCGGAAGCATATGCGGCCATGTTTCTGGAATGGTTGGCATTGTAGGGCGTGCGCGCGTCGATCGCCGTGATAAGCGCCTCCACAAGGGAATCCAGCAGGGCGTTCACCTGCTCCGCGTAATTCATGTTGATGATGCAGGCGGCGGCCTGGGAGGCAAGCGCGCTTATCATCTGTTCCAGATCCTTCGGGAAGGGGATAATCTTTCCGGCGTCCATCGCGTTGATCAGCTGCATGACGCCGATGATTTCCCCGCGGTCCCCGGTCATGGGAACCACCAGCATGGATACGGTGCTGTAGCCGGTCATGGCGTCGTATTTCAGGGAGCCTGAGAAATCAAAGTCAGGGCAGTGGCGCACGTCCGCGATATTGACGACCCGCCTGTGCAGAGCGGCAAAAGAGCAGACGTACGGATCCTCCATGGGAACCGGCGGCAGCGTGATGGGATCCGCGTGACCGCCCTGCCGTATATTTCTTGAAAGTGTGACCATCCTGACAAAACGCAGGGCGTTATCCTCCAGCAGATACAGCGTCCCCGCGTCGCAGCGGGCCAGTTCAATGGCTGTATCCAGAATGGAAGAGAGCAGCGCCTCCTTATCGCGCTCCGCAGTCAGCGCGCAGCTGACGGCAAGCAGCCGGCTGATATCCTCCTGTTTCATAATTGAACCACCATCCCTTCTTTTGCAAACCCGTGGTCCGGGTAAGAATTCAGCATGTTTTCTGTGTTTTCCTCAATCTCAGATATATGAAATTATGGATTTTCTGCAATCAGTGTATGCCAAAACAGGTGAAAAATCAATTAAAAATTCCCGGATTCGTCCGTTGATCCTTTTATTTTCGGGCGGATGGCGCGGGGCCTTTTTTGTTTTACAAAATAACTGCGTTCTGGTACAATAATGACAGCGGCTCGGCCGGACGGATAAAACAATAAAACAAATCTAATACAGGAGGATTTTGAAATGGCAGATCAGCTGAAAGTATTAATTCTTAACGGAAGTCCGAGGATTAACGGAAACACGGCGCTTGCGGTCCGTGAAATGGAGAAAGTTTTCGCGGAGAGCGGCGTGGCCGCGGAGACGATTCAGATCGGGAACAAAGACATAAGAGGATGTATTGCCTGCGGTTCCTGCGCCCAAAAAGGAAAGTGCGCGTTTGATGATATTGTAAATGAGCTCGCGCCTAAGTTTGAGGCGGCCGACGGGCTTGTGATCGCCAGCCCGGTCTATTACGCGTCCGCGAACGCGACTTTGATCGCCTGTCTCGACAGACTGTTTTACAGCACCTCGTTTGACAAAACCATGAAGGTGGGGGCGAGCGTTGTGTGCGCCAGAAGAGGAGGATGCTCGGCCACTTTTGACGAGCTGAACAAGTATTTTACAATCTCCAACATGCCGGTCGCCTCGAGCCAGTACTGGAACAGTATTCACGGCAGAATGAAAGGGGAGGCCGAGATGGATGAGGAAGGCAGACAGACGATGAGGGTGCTTGCGCGGAACATGGTATTTCTGATGAAGAGCATCGCTCTGGGGAAAGAGAAGTTCGGACTGCCGGAGACAGAGGAGTGGACGCCGACGCATTTCATCAGATAAAGCGGATGCAGGGGACTGCCGGGGAATTTAAAATGGGAGGTCCGTCTCTTCGCGCTTCGCGGTGCGTTTTCACGTTTGACAGAGAAACCGCGAAGAGAGCCGGGACTTTTATGATTGTCTGCGCCGCCGGCTGGAAGGCGGCAGAATGGAGGTTATCATGAAACAGAAAGGAAGGCTTTTTCTCGCGGGACTGATCCTGGCATTCGGTCTGGAGAGCGCCGCCGCGGCCGGCACGTGGGAGGACGGAGTGATTCTGCCGGAGCCGGAAGTGCAGATTCAGACAGAGGCGTCCGGGGAAGCGGCAGAAGCCGGACAGGTCGGGGAATTTCCGGCTGAAGAACTTTCAGGAGCGGAAATTTCTGAGATGACGGAGATACCGGCGGAGCCCGCGGTCTCCGAAGAAACCGCGGATCCGGGAATCCTGTCCGGCGAAGGCAGTGAGGAAGCGGAGTCTGCCGGGGATCCGGAGATCATTCTGGACATTCTGCCGGCGGAAGATGTTCCGGCATATGCCGCGGAGGATTTCGATGCGGAAGCTGTTCCGGAGACAGAGGATAAGGACGCGTGGGGGATTCAGGCAGCGGAGGAGCCGTTCCCGGGAGCGGCGGCTGTGAAGCTGGACCGTTCCTGCACCGGAAGCGTCAGCCCTTCCGCCCCTGAAAATTGTTACAAATTCACAATCACACAGACGGGAGTTCTGAATCTGGGAGCAAAGTCCGCGGATATCAGCAGGATGCGGTATGCCCTCTATAACAGTCAGGGCGAATGGCTCTGGTCCGCGGATCCCTATATGAACGGGGACACGGGGCTGAATACCCTGAACGAGGATCTGTATGTGAACCCGGGTACGTTTTATCTGGTGGTCTCTGAGCTGAAGGATTCTTCCGGATCCTATGAGTTTACCCTCTCAAATGACGGCATAGGGGAGAGCTTCCCGGAGACGGACGGAGGCTCCGACAATTCGTTGGAGACCGCAAACCGCATTTCGGCGGGAGTGCAGTACACAGGGCAGATTTCACTGAATGATCTGGAGGATTACTACAGGTTTACGCTGCCCTCCGCGTCCAAGGTGGACATTGAAATTTCCGGGACATCCTGTACGCTGGGATATCAGATCCTGAATGAATCGGGCAAGGAAGTCTGCGGCTCCGGAGGCCATCTGACAAAGGGAACCTATTATTTCCGGGCGAGCCGCAGATATCAGGAACTCTACAGCAGCTACAATATAAAGATGTCTGTGGAGGAAGAAAAAGAAACCTTCCAGGAATCGGACGGAGGTTCGAACAATACGATTCCCACGGCTTCAGCCATTAAGCTCGGAAAGGAATATTACTTCCAGGTTGGCGATAATGACGACAAAGATTATTTTTCCTACGTCGTCACAAAGACCCAGAAGATCACGCTGAATTACTACAGACAGAACCAGCTCGTATGGCAGATGTATGACAGCAACGGCTCGCTGCTCTGGGACAAGGATGCCATGTGGGATTTCAAGAATACAAGTTTTGAGATGGAACTGTCAGCCGGAACTTATTATCTGTGCGTACTCCGCCATCCTTACACCGGCTATGGATCCTACAGTTTTTCTATTACCGGATACGCTCCGGCCTCTGCACAGTTCACCAGCGCTGCCAATACCGCTGCCGGCATCAGGCTGACGTGGAACGAGGTGCCCAATGCCACGGGCTATAAGCTCTACCGCAGAACGGAGAGCGGAAGCTTCAAGCTGCTGAAGAAGATCACAAAAGGAACAACGGTGAGTTATGTGGATAAGAGCGCGGTGAACGGCGTGGTTTACAGGTACAAGCTGCGCACGATGGAAGGGACGTTTGCGAGCGTTTACAGCACCCCGAGGAGAATCGCCCGCCTTACGGGGAAAGGGATAGCGGGAGTTGTCAACACGGCCGGACAGAAAGCGGTGGTGAGGATCAGGAAGAATCCAAAAGCCACCGGATATCAGGTGCAGTATGCGTATAACAGCAAATTTACCGGTGCCGGGAAAAAGACGGTGACCACGAATTCCTGCACCATTTCCGGACTGAAGAAGAATACGGTCTGCTATGTGCGCGTGCGAAGCTACATAAAAGCGTACGGAAAAATCTGGTATTCCGCCTGGAGCGGCGCGTCCAGGGTGGCCATAAGAAAATAATCAGTTCTGAACAGGGCAGGCGGGATCCAACCAGGTATTGCTTACGCAAACAGAGGCGGCACTTATAAAACAGCACAGCAAAAAGAGCGGAAACGCCGGGAGGAATTAATTATGGATCGGCATGGCGCATTTAGCTCCCAGGGCACACCTGCGGAGGATCCCGTAATTCACGAGCCTGCGGGATGGGGAAAAAGTATAAAGAAACAGATAACGCTTCCGTTATTCATAGTTCTGATCGGGACAGTCATTACGATCATGGCAGTGGTTATGTATAAAAACTATGAGGAAGCAATTACCCGTTCAAAACTGGAACTGGATGCGATGACCTATGCGGAGCATATGAAGGCTGATATTACGAACGGGATCAGCGTTACAAATGCGCTGGAGGAGATTATTGTCAGCAATGACGGCTATATTAACCGCTTTCCCAAAGTGGCGAGGGACCTGATGACAGACGTTATCCAGAGTATTCAGATCGCTCCCGGGGGAGTGGTGAAAGAGATCTATCCGACGGAAGGAAACGAGGCCGGCAAGATTGATTTAATTAATGATAAAGACCGCGGAGAAATATCACGGTACGCGCGGGACAACCATGTGATGACCATGCAGGGACCATTTTCATTAAAGCAGGGCGGCGATGGGATTGCGGTCAGAAATCCGGTTTATCTGGAACAGGCGGATGGAAACGAGGTGTTCTGGGGATTTACGATCGTGATTATCCGTGTGCCGGATATTTTTTCGGAAGTAGTGAGCAGTCTCACAGATTTCGGCTATGATTTCAGACTGTTAAAGACAGTTTCCCCGTGGGATATGACTTTTGAGGAAGTATCCGGTTCAGGCGAAGCGGCCCAAGCAGCTGATGCCGCCGCTTATGTGTTTGAAATAGGGGACAGTCAGTGGAAGCTTGAAGTTTCTCCGAAAAGCGGCTGGTACAACAGGCTTGATCTGCTGCTTCTGTTTGGGGCGGGCATGATAGTTGTTCTGCTGATTGCAGGGTTCGAGTATGTTCTGCTGGTACAAAGCGATTACCGGGAGACGGTAAAGAATAACGAAAAACTGGGAAACGCGCTGCTTGCGGCTCAGACCGCCAATATAGCAAAAACTTATTTTTTAAATAATATGTCGCACGACCTGCGCACGCCGCTGAACGCGATTTTAGGATATGCCAGACTGCTTGAGCAGGAGGAAGGACTGACGTCGAAGGTGGACAGCTGTCTTCGCAAAATCGAGGATTCCGGCGAACACCTGTTATCCATTCTGAATAATATGCTGGACATGGCACGGATGGAGAGCGGCGAAGTAACGCTGAATGAAGCAGAATATTTCATCGATCCGAATGTGCCGCTGACAGACAAGTTTGCCGGGACAATTCAGAAGAAAAATATTTACTTCACACAGGATATTGAAATTAAGCACCAATATGTAGTCATAGACCATGAAAAAGTCGGGCAGATTTATATTAACCTGATTGAGAACGCGGTCAAATATACTCCGGAAGGCGGAAAGATCCATGTTGAAATAAGAGAATTACCGAGTGAAAAAGACGGATATGCTGTTTATCAGATCACCGTATCCGATAACGGAATAGGAATGAGCGAAGAGTTCCAGAAGCATCTGTTCGAATCGTTCTCCAGAGAACGCAATACGACGGAGAGCAAGGTCATCGGGACCGGCCTTGGGCTGGCTATTGTCAAGAAGCTGACTGATATGATGGACGGTACGATCGAAGTCGAGAGCAGGCCGGGAGAGGGAAGCACATTCCGCGTTCTTCTCACGCAGAGGATTGCTGAAAGAACCGGAGAACAAATGAAACCGGAGCAGAAATCAGAGGACATCCCTGAAATACTTTCCGGAAAACGAGCTCTTCTTGCGGAGGATAATGATCTGAACGCCGAGATAGCGATGGCCGTTTTGGAAGACATGGGAATCCAGACAGAAAGAGCGGAGGACGGAGCAGTCTGTGTGGAGATGCTTCAGAAAGCGGAAGCGGGATATTACGATTTTATCATTATGGATATTCAGATGCCAAATATGGATGGCTATGAGGCGGCAAGGAAAATAAGAGAAATGCCGGATTCCGCGAAGTCAGGGATCCCGATTGTCGCTTTGACCGCGAACACCTTTGAAGAAGATAAGAAGAAGGCTTTTGAGGCAGGTATGAACGGTCATCTGGCAAAGCCGCTTGATGTTTCCAAATTAGAGGAAATGTTGTCTTCGATTGTCCGGGCGTAACAGAAAGAGATTTTTATGTTTAATGAAGGGCTCACCGCCTGTAAATGGCAGGGATTATCAGACGAAAAGGAGTTTTATGAAAAAATTCACAAAAAGTATACGGAAACCGGTTCAGTTTATTCTTTTCGCGGCGCTGCTGCTGGCCTGTACTGCCGGATTTCTGTGCGCATGTGCCGAAGCAGAAGACCGGGATCTGATTGTCCCGGACGCCGACACCCGCTGTTATACGGCTGCCGACATCAGCGATATGCCGCTGCAGGTCGTCAATTACGCAAAGAATGAGATTTACGCGCGCCACGGCCGCCTTTTTGATTCCGCTGAGCTGACCGGATATTTCAGTCAGCAGCCGTGGTATTCGGGGACGATAAAGGCGGATGATTTTACAGACCAGGTATTCAACGAATACGAGAAAGCAAACATCCTCCTTTTAAATGACCGTGAAATGGCCCTCAGCCCGGGAGGCTATGCGCTGGATCAGCCTGGTTATAATTATGACGCCGTGGAAGAGTACATTGCGTCCCGATTCGGGACGGTTCAGGCGGAGGCGTTCCTTATGCGTCTGCGGAAGATCATCGGGACGGTCGTCCTGAAGGACAGCGAGGGCGAGTCTTTGGATGTGGAAGAAAACATGCGCCTTTTCAGCGAGAGCGTGCTGGGGACAAAGACGGAGAGCGGAGCCATCGTGGATCTGGATGAAGAGAAGCTGGCGATTCTGGACGAGCGGAGCAGGGCGGCGCTTGAAAAAAACGACGATGGCAGCCGCCTGGTGATCCGCCTCAGGAAGGGTGAGCTGTATTTCAGCGTGGATGAGCCTCTTGCCGAAGATGAGTCGTTCGACATTACCTTTTCCGATCTGCGCCTGGCGATCCGCGGCACCAGCGGCGTTGTGACGATTGAGGACAGTCAGACCTCATCCGTAATTCTTGCGAGCGGACATGCCATGATCTATGAGAGAGGCCGGCAGACAGGAACAGCGCAGGGCACGGAGATTCAGGCAGGAGAAAGAGTCCGCATCATGTCCGACGGGACAGGAAGGAAGACCTTTGAGAAGGAAACTCTCTCAGAAGAAGACCTTCCGCCGTTTCTGACGGAATGTCTGAGGCAGGATCCAGATGCCGTGCCGAAGGTGCTTGCGGACACGGGATGGACAGGAGACTCGTTTGCCGGAAGCGGTGATAGGAGTGCTTTTGACAGCCGGACGCCAGGAGAAACCTCTCAGCCAACAGAACCGGACGCGGCCGGGGGAGAGGAGCCGCTTCCGGAAGACGGGAACAGGATCGTACTGACCGGAACGCTGAACGAGTACAGCTATGACGAGGTTGTGGCTATGGCGGGTAACTACCCTGCCAATGATGCTGAACGTCAGCTTCATCCGACCTACTGGCTCATGATACTGGATGAGCCGCAGATCATAGGGATTGTGTCAGGCGGAAGCCCCGAAATTGTCAGCGGCGAAGCGTCGATGATCTGGATTTCAGAACCGGCCGGGCTGGAACAGTATGCCGGCCAGCATCTGACCTTCAGCATTGATCCCCAAAATACCTGGTGGCCGAGCGACGTGTCACTTCCCCTTAATGAGCCGAGAACATCTGATGTGAACATATTAAGCTGAAAAAGCGGCAGGAGTTGATTGTATGAAGGTTCTTGTGATCCCGGATATTCATCTGAAGACCTGGATTTTTGACAGAGCGGAGGACATATTAAAATCTGCGAAGGCAGAGAGGGCAGTCTGTCTGATGGATATGCCGGATGACTGGGATATGGAATTCCGGGTAGAGAGATATAAAGAAACATTTGACCGCGCGATTGATTTCGCAAAAGATTATCCGGATACGCTCTGGTGCTATGGCAATCACGATATCAGCTATCCGTGGGGAAGGCTCGAAACAGGCTATTCCCCCTATGCGGAGCGGACGGTTATGTCAAAGCTTGAAGAGCTGGAGCGCTCTTTGAAGGATCTCGCACAAATCGCGTTTATGCACAGGATTGATCGTGTTCTCTTTTCGCACGGAGGTCTTACAGCGGATTTTGTCAGATGGCTTGATGAAGAATTAACCGGTGCTGATATAGACGATGTGGTTGCGGCAGTCAATAATGCGCCGCGGGATTATCTTTGGAATGATGCGTCTCCGCTGTGGCTCAGACCGCAGTATGAGGATGTGGATGCTTTCAGAAGAGAAACTTATACGCAGGTGGCAGGCCACACGCCGGTGGAGGAGATATTTGAAAAGGACGGTATTATATCGACCGATGTATTCTCAACATACCGCAACGGGAGTCAGATTGGGGAGTCCGCGATGATCGTCATTGATACGGAAACCGGGAAGTATGAGAAGGTTGAAGTGCCTGGTCCGTGAGCGGGAGTATAGAGAGGTACGAGGATTTGAATGTATCTGAGGTGGCGTTTTCTGATATGAAGACGCAGCAGGCAGTGGCGGGCAAAGAGAAATCGGCATCCCTGCTGGCATGAGGCTAAGGCACGCCATTAAGGCAGTCACATGCTGTTAAATTATCGAGCGTGGATTGAAAGAAACAAAGGAGGACAGCGATAAATGATAGGAGCGATTATCGGAGACATCGTGGGCTCGCGTTTTGAAAGGAATAACATTAAGAGTAAGGATTTTGATTTCCTTACCTATAAATGCTTTCCCACTGACGACAGTATTATGACTCTGGCACTGGCGCAGGCAATTCTGATCAGCAGACCGGATCATAGCGACCTGGCAGAGAATGCAGTTGAATGTATGCAGTCCGTGGGACGCAGCTATCCGAATTGCGGCTATGGAGGAAAGTTCTATCGGTGGATATTCTCGGACAATCCGAAACCTTATAATAGTTTGGGTAATGGCGCCGCCATGCGTGTGAGCGCGGCCGGCTTTGCGGCTGACAGTCTCGAAGACGCAAAAGAAATCGCAAGGAAAATAACTGAGGTAACACATAATCATCCGGAAGGAATCAAAGGTGCTGAGGCAGCTGCGTCCGCTATATACATGGCCAGGACTGGCAGCAGTCTTCTGGAGATCAGAGATTATATCGATAAGAATTACTATCCGATGAACTTTACGCTGGATGGGATCAGAGCTGCATATAAGTTCGATGTGACCTGTCAGGGCACCGTTCCGCAGGCATTGATGGCATTCTTCGAGTCGACTGATTTTGAAGATGCGATAAGGAACGCAGTTTCTATCGGCGGAGACAGCGATACACTGGCGGCCATATGCGGCGGCGTTGCTGAGGCGTATTATGGCGTTCCGTCTGAGATCAGAAAGCACGTTCTTACTTTTTTGGATAAAAGGTTACTAAAGATTCTAGTAACATTTGAAAATAAGTATCCTCCGGTAATGGAAAAGAGGACTGGTGATATCAGTCTTTGACATTGGCGGAGGTCTGGAAAGAATTACGGATCAGCCTGTTCGGATGAGAAACAGCACATTAAACAGCACATTGAACAGCACATTGAACAGCCTGTTGAAAATAATCTTGCTTTTTACTTCTTCTCTGCCGATGCAGCATGTGGATCGTACACCAGGCAGGAGGGAAAACGCCTCCTGCCCGGATTTTCTTTTCAAAACTCGCCTGTGCTCTTCACTTCGTTTCGGCCGGTTCTAAACGAGTGCCATTGGCACTCAGAGCGGTGCTAAACGCGTGTCACTGGCGCGCAGCTCTCCACTTTGTTTCGGGTCTTCACTTCGTTTCGGTCGGTTCTAAACGAGTGCCACTGGCACTCAGAACCAGCGCCAAACGTGTGCTACTGGCACACGGCACCCTCGCGGCAATAACCAAGTACCAGATCAAAGGCCAGATTCAGGCCCGGAAGCAGGGAATCAATCTCCACATATTCTTCCCTGGTATGGGAACCTCCGCCTTCATAACAGCCAAGTTCAACGGATGGAATGCCCATGGAAAGGGGGATATTGCAGTCGGTGGAACCCGGAGTAAATTTCAGTTCTGCGCCGAAATGTTCCTTCACAGCCGCGGCTGCCCGGTCCATCAGCGCCTGTTCCGCTTCCGGAGATACATCGCCGGTACACGGCCGCTCTCCGATCAGCTCAGCATGGACTTTTACACCTTTCGCCCGGTACAGTTCCAGTACAGCGTTCAGATGCTGTTCCATGATTTTTAAGGAAGCGCGGTCATCTGAGCGGAATTCGTAGAGCATTTCCGCATGCTGCGCGATACTGTTGACGGAAGTTCCTCCCTGGATCGTGCCTACATTGAAGGTAGTCTTCCCCCCTTCGGGAACCTTTATGGTATAAAGCTCCGTGATCATGGAAGCCAGATACGCGATCGCGTTCCGGTTTCCAAATTTGGAATAGGAGTGTCCCCCTTCCGTGGTGATCCCGATTCTGTATCGATTTGATCCGACTGCCGCGTTCACACAGCTGCGGCAGGTTCCGTCCAGACAGATCACTTCCTTTACGCGGTCCCCGAAGGTTTCCATGATCTGCCTGGATCCCTTCAGATTTCCAAGACCTTCCTCTCCGGCATCGATTACCAGAAGAAGCCCTCCCTCCTTCGGGACAGGGTTATGACTGGCAATATATTTGGCAGCCATAAGAAGAGCCGCCGCATTTGCCGTATTATCTCCGATGCCCGGGCAGAAGATTTTCCCATTTTCCACTTTAAGCGGCAGTTCCTCCGTATCCGGGAAGACCACGTCGCTGTGGGCCATAAATACGGTCAGCGGACCGGCGAGATCCCCGACCGGATAGATCACATTCAGTGCGCTGTCAATGTAAACGCCCTGTGCTCCCTGCTTTTCCAGCCATTCTTTGCAGAAAGCCGCTCTCTTTTCTTCATGGTTAGAGGGAGCCGGGATCCTGGCCAGCTTAAGAAGCAGGTCAAAAGCCTCTTCCTCATGCTGCCTGATATAAGATAAGACAGTTTCAGGTAATGACATAAAGTACTCCTTCCTTTTAAAACGTTTCAGGTTCGAAACAGGTCTGCTCTGCGGCATATCGCGCCGCCTGCTGTCATCATTTTCTGCATTATACCGGACTGTTTTCCAAAAAGCAACTTTGTTTTTCTACAGGCAGTTCTGGAAACAAAATCAAGAACACATTATCTGCTGTTTCAGTTTCCGAAACGTGTATTCAATCCGGAACCGGAGGTTTTTTCATTGAAACTTTTAACTCTCAAGAAAAAAATAAATGGCCGTCAAAAACATTTGTGTTTTTAAAAGTTTTTGACTTGCAAGTCAGAAATTATTGAATTTTTTGATTTTCAAGTATAATATGATGCCAGGGTCGAAAGGTCATGCGTTCCATGTTCACATGGAAAAGCATGACACTGAGACCCCAAAAACACCGAAAAGGAGCCATTTTTCATAGAAAAATGTGCGGATTTGAGGTGTTTCAGGATTTCGGAAGCACGAAGTGCGGAGAAATCCGTGGCATCATGAGGGCAAAATACCTTTTGACCTCAACATCATAATATGACTAAAAAATGAGGAGGCTCACCATGGCGGAACTTATCGATCGCCCCGCGTACTTAAATCAGCTCATTCAAAACAAGGATGTGATTCATCCGCATTGTTTAGCGATCTGGAGATAGCGGTAAACGAAAAATTTAATGGAACGTATGCCAGATACCTGAACAGCTATGATGTAATTTATCTTGATATGACAGGAATTCTTGGAAC
>CANRGB010000013.1 GCA_947630005.1 uncultured Lachnospiraceae bacterium | reverse complement strand
CTCTTTGCTTCTCTTTGCTTCTCTTTGCTTCTCTTTGCTTCTCTTTGCTTCTCTTTGCTTCTCTTTGCTTCTCTTTGCTTCTCTTTGTTTCTCTTTGCTTCTCTTTTTATTCTTTATTATCCGATTCCTAATGCCGGTTTACTGGCTCCACTCCGACATCTGCGGACGATTGTTGTAGTCATACACCTGGCTGACGTCGAACAGCGGGGCTAAAATATCCGGATTCGTCGCCATACGGTATCCGTCAATATTCATACGCCCGGTCCGCAGGTAGGTATCCCCGAACTGTACCCATGACAGCGATGAGCCGTCCACATTGCAGAAGTAATCAAATCCGACGCTCTTCAGATAATTAAATTTTTCATTGTCCGAAGAATAACCGGTCCAGTCTCCGATATCCGAGCCAAACGCGAAGATGATCATATCCGTGCCGCCAACGATCGGGGAAACATAGTCCAGCCACTTCTGCGTATCCGTCTGAAGCTTTTCGAGGGATACATCCGAGACGGAAATATGTCCCCACGTGTGGCTGGCGAACTCCCAGCCGGACGCTTTCATCGCGTCGGCTACCTTCGTCGCGGCCGCCACATCCGCGTCGAAATCAAATTCCGGATGTTCCTCCAGCCATTTCGCCTGATCCTCCTGCAGCGCCAGCTTGTCTCTGTAGTCGCCGTCCGTGTGGTATCCAAGTACTCCGTTATAGCCCGTGAGCACCACAATGCCTTTCCGGCCATGATAGGAGAAATCCGGATGCTCTTTTATAAATGTATCCAGCACCGGAACCATATCATAATCGCCGACCGTTGTATTTCCGGCGGCATCGGTATATTCGTTCTTTACCTCACCGTTCTCATCGACGATCAGCCGGTCCGCAAAACCGTCATTCGCGTAGGAGTGATAATAACTCACGTCATCCTGCGAGAAAATGACCGGCTTTTTCCCTTCCGGAAGCAGAATGCTCTTGCGCTGCATTTTTCCGTTCGCGTCAATCTCACCCATATCGTGCAGACTGACCAGAACAAATCCCTTCTCATACATGGACTGGATAATCTTTTTAAACTCATCCAGCGTCACCATGTTGAGGTTGTATCCTTTTTCTCCGGCATCACCGTCAAAAGCACGGGACGGATCAACGATCAGCGAATGAACAAACACATGCGAAACCGTATCCGGAGAGACTTCCACGCACGCTTCCTTTAACGCCTGATACTCCGCCACCTTATTCTGCGCCGCCGTATCCGACGCGTACGTCTCCTGACTCTGAAGCAGAGAGATCGCGCCGTCATAATCGTACTGCGCAGCCATCAGATCGGCACGCGCAGCCACGTCCGTCAAAGCACTCTGGGGCTCCGGCGTTTTTTCCGTCTGCGCCTCCCCGCTCTGCGCGGCAGGCTTTTCCGTCTGGCTTTCCTTTGCCGGTTCCGTCCTGACATCGGTCCCTTCCGCATCCCTGTCCGTCACGGCCGCTCCCCTGCCGGAATCCCCGGACAGACCGGGCCCTGCGTCGCGGCCGGCAAACAGCCAGTAACCGACAGCTCCCGCTGCCGCAAACAGCAGCAGAATCAGCAGGCAGATCGTGATGCGGACCCTGCGAAGCTCGCGCTTGCGCCTCCGCATTCTGGCCTGCCTCGCAAGATCCCTCTCACTTGGCTCCCCGGCGTCCGATGCGAACTCATCTTCTTCCTGACCCGGACTGACTTCTTCATAAGGAGACTCAAAGTCTGGTTCCCGATCCTCCCTGTCCGGATATTCCGCCTCCGGTTCATGTCCGGACGCTTCGTCATCCGACAGATCCCAATCCGGCCATCCGTTCTCATCCGCCGCGTCAAAAGCAGAATCCGAAAAGCCCGAAACGTTTTCACTCAAGGCATCCTCATCTGAAATTTCTTCATCCGGGTTTCCATGATCCGGAACTCTCCTGTCCGGGAACGTTTCATCCGGAGTCCTCCCATCCGGGATCTTTTCATCCGGAGCCGCTCCATCCGGAATCCTTCCATCCGAAGCCGCTTCATCCGGAATCCTTCCATCCGGAACCGCTTCATCCGGAATCCTTCCATCCGAAACTGCTCCATCCGGAATCCTTCCATCCGAAACCGCTTTATCCGGAATCCTTCCATCCGAAACCGCTTCATCCGGGATCCTTCCATTCGGAACCGGCTCATCCGAAGTACCTTCATCCGGGATTCTCTCATTCAAAATTGCCTCATCCGGAGCATCCCCATGGATCGTATCGACCATTTCCGGATATTTTTTCCCCTTTTTCCCTTTTAAAAATTTCATCTTTTGCCCCCCTTTACTCAACGCATATGTCTAATTTAACACATTTTTTTAACAAATAAAGAGGTATAATCAATAGTTAATTGAAAATTAATAAAATTTTCCCTTTGTTTCCCGCCCTATTCTCCGTCTCCTTTAATCATAAGCATCACGGTTTTGATCAGGATCTTGATATCGAGGTTCAGGCTCCACTCCTCGATATATCGGGTATCCAGCCTGACTACCTCTTCAAAATCCGTGATCCTGTTCCTGCCGCTCACCTGCCACAGTCCTGTCATGCCGGGACGGATCGAAATCCGGACAAGATGATTCATATTATACTGCTCATATTCCTCCACGGTCGGAGGCCGCGTCCCGATCAGGCTCATATCGCCTTTCAGAACGTTCCAGAACTGCGGAAACTCATCGATCGACGTCTTCCGGATAAACTCTCCCACGCCGGGAATAATGCGGGGATCCTTCTCAATTTTGAACATCAGTCCCTGCATCTCGTTCTGTTTCAGCAGTTCTTTCTTTCGCGCCTCGGCGTCCGCGTACATGGAACGGAATTTATACATCCGGAATTTTCTTCCGTTTTTTCCGATTCTCTCCTGGGCAAACAGAATCGGGCCGGGACTCTTTTTCCGGACCGCCGCGGCGACAAACGGAAACATGAGCGCCGTCAGAAAGAGTCCGGCCAGAGCTCCCGCGATATCCATGCACCTTTTAAGGAACAGATCCCGGTAAGCCGCCACCTTGATGCTGCTCGTCAGAACCATAAAACCCGCAAACTCATCCACGACTTTATTGCCGGCATTGTTGATTCCCATCAGATTCTGGTGCACGATGATCCCCATCCGGATGCAGGACTGCATGATATTCTCCGTCGCCTGAAAATCACCGGAGACGCTGACAAACAGCTCGTCCACGACATTTTCTTTGATATAATCAATAAAGTCACGGCAGTCCGCCGCCACGGGAACGCCTTCAACTTCCGTCCAGCCGTTCGGATTCCCGTCCGCAAGTATGACGCCTGTGATCTCATAGTCGCGGTATTTCCGCTCGAGAAGGCCGCGGATCGTCTCTTTGGCGGTATCGGAGGACACAACAGCCAGAACGGATACCAGATGGTTTCTCTGCATCATCCGCTTCCGCAGCCAGGTTTTCAGAGAGATGCGGAACAGATACATCAGAACCATCCCGATCCCCCAGGTCCAGAACAGCGTGAGCCGCGAATACAGCTCCGATCTCTGCATGGCAAAAAGATAAAGAAGCACGCCGGTCATGATAAGGGAAAAATGGGCGGAGGCGGCGCCGAGCTCCTTCAGATATCCTCTTCGTATCACATCCTGGTAGCTGTTTCTGAAGAAAACCAGCAGGATATCGATCATGATCATCAGAACACCGATCCGCATATACTCCGAACGGGCATACACACTGTCAAATCCGTGCCTGAGACCGTACGCCAGCGACAGGGAAAGGCAGACACTGATGATATCAAGAATCATGAAATCCAGATGCTTCAGCCATCTGCTCTTTTTTCTGCTGTACATATCCCGCGCGCTCCTTTCCCGGTCATCACAACCGTGTCAAAATAAAACTGCAGCGTCCTTCGATCCGGATCGTTTTCTTCCCCGCGTGCACAAAAAAACTGTCGGCAGGCACGAAATCCAGCTTCCCGCCGCCGACGCGGATCACGCCGCGCCCCTCAAGTATCACGACGGAGGAGAAGGAAGCCTCATCGCCCGCGATCTGCACGGACGTCTCCACCTCGTAATACACGCTTGTGAAATACTTGCACTCGCACAGCCTCCGCACCCGGCATCCGTCCCGCTCCAAAACAGAATACAGTTCCGCGGGCAGCGCTTCCTTTCCGGAATCGTTTTCCTCCTCCTGCGCGCCGGCCGCCGACATGCTCGCGACGGCGACCGCCCTGTCCAGCTGCAGCTTTCTGGGATTCCCGAATTTATCCTTCCGGTCGTAATCATAAAGCCGGTAGGTGCAGTTGGAATTCTGCTGGATCTCGCAGATCAGAATCCCACCGCCGATCGCGTGGATCGTTCCCGCTTCCACAAAAAAGGTATCGCCTTTTTTCACTTTTATTTCCTGCAGTACTTCCGTTATGGTATTGTCAAGGACCCGTTCTTTCAGTTCCTGCGGCGACACTTCTTTTTTAAGGCCGAAATAGATCGACGCTCCCTCCTCGCAGTCCATGATATACCACATCTCGTTTTTCCCGTACTCATTCTCATTCGGAAGCGCATAGCTGTCGTCCGGATGAACCTGGACGGAAAGCGGCTTTTTCGCGTCGATAAATTTGATCAGCAGAGGAAATTTCTCAAACGCCTGGCATTTCCACCCGAGAGCGTCCTCCCCAATCACTTCCAGATATTCCCGGAACAGCATCCCTTTGTATCTTCCGGAAGCGACGCGGCATTGTCCGTCCTCGTGCGCGGAAAGCTCCCAGCTCTCCGCTATCGTGTCGTAATCGCACTTCTTCCCATAGATATCCCGGAGTTTTGTGCCTCCCCAGAGATAATCCTTGAATACCGGCTCGCACAGAACGACTTCCTCAGAAACGCCCGCACCGGGAGGCGCCTCAGAGACGCACTCCTTGTCCTCCTCCGTGACCTGAGGGCCGAAGGATACCTCCACAATGACCAGCTCTTCCTCCGAATGATTAGACAGCATATGGCTGACGCCGACCGGAACCTCAATGCTGCTGTACAGAGGAAGCTCGCGCACCTCGCCGTTGAGCGTGACGGTGGCGGTTCCCTGCACGACGGACCACTGCTCGCTGCGCAGCGCGTGGCGGTGCGTTGTGAGCGATTTCCCGGGATATACGCGCACCTTTTTCACCTTGTAATTCGACGTGTAACTCAGAATCTCGTACATCCCCCACGGACGGTACACTGCTCCGGATTTCTCAAAATACGGCGCGTACTCCGGGTGAAGCTGCATGATCTGCTTGATGGCCGCCCCGCCGGTCTGCCCGGTGATATAGCAGGCATCCTCCGTGTTTACGATCGTGACATCCCGCACCGCGTTCGCGACGACAAGCTGCCGTTCCGACTGGTTGAGCACGGTGACGTTCCGGCAGTTCTCCCGTATGACATTATGTCCGTCCTCATGTTTCATATAATCCGTCAGGACTTCCAGATTTCCGATATCCTTCCAGTAAAAGGAGGCTTTCACCACAGACACGCAGTCTGACCGCTCAAACACGGCTTTCTCCACCGAGACGGACGGAATCGTCTCCATCAGCTCCCTGTCGAGGAAGACAACGCTTCCGTCCATCCTGACTTTCTTTGCCGCCGCCTGGCAGGCCTCATAGACCTCGGGATCGTGTTTTTTCAGCTCATGCAGGAAATCGCCTGCCCGGAACAGAAAATTGCCGCTGTTCCAGAAATAGCCGCCGTGCTCAAAATACCGCCGCGCATCCTCCGGATCCGGTTTCTCCCTGAATTCAAGCACGCGCTCCCCCTCGTGGAGGATATAGCCGTATCCGGTGTGCGGGGACATCACCTCCATGCCGAAGGTGACAAGCCTTCCCTGCTTCGCGAGCGCGCGGCCGCGCATGATCGTTTCCTTGTACTCCAGACCCTCGATAATCTGGTCGGCCGAGACGACAAAAACCAGCTCGGAAGGATTCAGATACATGCAGGTCAGCGCGATCGCCGGCGCTGTCTTGCGTCCTTCCTCCTCGAGGATACAGCGGTACTTCAGTTCCCGAAATGCCTGCATCTGCCCTTTCACGATAAAATGGCAGGAAGCGTTCGTCGTGATCAGGAACTCATCGCAGAACGGGATATTTCTCGCAACCGTCTCCTGAAGCAGCGAGCGGTTCTTCCGGATCTGCATAAACTGCTTCGGATATTCCTCCCTTGAAAGAGGCCACAGGCTGTTCCCCTTGCCTCCCGCCAGTATCAGACATTTCATCCGCAATACTCCTTTATCCTGTTCGGTCTGTGCCGTTTTTGGGTCCGTTCCGGGTTTTGCAGGAACGGGCGCGCCGCGTATCTTACCCGATCCGCGCGAACGTAAGAAGCGCGTTCCGGAGCTGTTCGAGCCTCACCTGAGAGTCCTCCAGGCTCTTTCCCTTCACGCCCATATAGAATTTGATCTTGGGTTCCGTCCCAGACGGCCGCGCGCAGCACCACGAATCATTCTCCAGCTTAAAATACAGCACGTTTGATTTCGGAAGCCCGGAAGCGGTCACTTCTCCGGTCCGCAGATTCTTTATCGTGCCCGCGTCGTAATCGCGGAACTCCAGAACCTTCAGCCCGCCAAGCTCATCCGGCTGTTTGGCGCGCATATCGTCCATCATTTTCTGTATCCGCTGTCCGCCGTCAATCCCTTTCAGAGTGACCGACTCCAGACCCTCGCGGAAATATCCGTACGTCTCGTACAGGCGGATCATCTGATCCCAGAGCGTCTTCCCCTGCCTCCTGTACCAGGCGGCCGCCTCGCACAGGGCCATCACGGCGGCGACGGCGTCCTTATCGCGCGCGTGCGTGCCGACGAGACAGCCATAGCTTTCCTCCATGCCGAAAAGATATTCATACGTATGCTGCTGCTCAAAAAATTTGATCTGCTCTCCGATGTATTTGAATCCGGTCAGCACTTCGATCAGCTTCACCTGATATTCCCGTGCGGCCGCGTCCGCCATGTCGGTGGTCACGATCGTCTTGACCAGAGCTCCGTTCGCGGGAAGCGTCCCGTTCTCCTTTTTTCTCGCGAGAATATATTCCGCGATCACCATCCCGGACATGTTTCCGGTAAACGGCATATATTCGCCCGTCGCGCTGTCCTTTGCGTACACACCGAGGCGGTCCGCATCCGGATCCGTCGCAAGCACGAGATCCGCGTCCACTTCTTTCGCAAGCGCGAGCGCGAGCGCAAACGCTTTCGGATCCTCCGGATTCGGATAGGAAACTGTCGGGAAATCACCGTCCGGCTTCTCCTGCTGAGGAACAACATAAACGTTCCGGAAGCCCAGCTCTTTCAGCACGCGCCGGACCGGAAGATTGCCCGTCCCGTGAAGCGGCGTATATACGATCCTGATCCCGTCCGCGGCCTCTCGGATGACCTCCGGATGAATGATCAGCTTTTTCAGCTCCGCGATATACTGGTCGTCGATCCCGGCGCCGATCACCTGATACAGTCCCGCCGCCTTGGCGTCCTCCTTCTTCATCGTCTTTACGGACGCGTAATCCGTCACGCGGTTCACTTCCGCAATGATCTCCTTGTCTTTCGGATAAGTGATCTGCGCGCCGTCTTCCCAGTACACTTTGTAGCCGTTGTACTCCGGCGGATTATGGCTCGCCGTGATCACGATGCCCGCGATGCAGCCGAGCGTCCGCAGCGCAAAGGACAGTTCCGGAGTGGGCCGGAGCGAGTCAAAAACATACGCCCTGATCCCGTTCGCCGCCAGGCACAAAGCCGCCTCGTCGGCAAATTCCGGCGACATGCGGCGGGAATCAAAGGCAATCGCCACCCCTTTTTTCTGCCCGCCTTCTTTCCGGATAAAGTTGGCGAGTCCCTGCGATGCCCTGCGCACCGTATAAATATTCATGCGGTTCGTCCCCGCGCCGATCACGCCGCGCAGTCCGCCCGTTCCAAACGACAGATCCCGGTAAAAACGATCCTCAATCTCCGCCTCATCTCCGGCAATTTCTCTCAGCTCAGCTTTCGTCTTCTCATCGAAATAGGCATCGGTACACCAGTATTCGTATCTCTCTTTGTAATCCATTTCAGTTCTCCTTTACTTTCCCGCGCCAGTAATCCAGCGTCTCCTGCAGCGTCTGCTCCAGCGGAATCTCCCTGCTCCATCCGGTACAGCTTACCAGCTTCGAGGTGTCCGCCTCAATAATCGGCACGTCCACGGGGCGCAGCTTTTCCGGATCCACCTCCACGGCAATATCCGCCTTCGTCAGCGCCAGAATCCGGTCCAGAATCTCCCGGATCTCAACGGCTCTGCCGCTCCCGACATTATACGTCTCACCGGGCGTCCCATACCGCATCAGAAGGCTGTACGCGCGCACCACGTCGCGCACATCCGTGAAATCCCTCTTCGCCCCGAGATTTCCGACGCGGATGACCGGCTCCCTCTTTCCCGCCTCGATCTCCGCCGCCTGCCTGCAGAAATCCGCCACGACAAATACCGGCGCCTGCGTCGGCCCGATATGATTAAACGCGCGCACGGACAGGATCTCCATCCCGTAGGCGTCCGCGTAAATCTTTCCGATCAGGTTCTGGCATACCTTGGTGGCCGCGTAGATGTTTCCGGGACGCACCATGTTCTGCTCGGAGATCGGCGTCTCACCCGGCAGAATATGTCCGTACTCCTCCCCGGAGCCGATCAGAAGGATCCGCGGCCTGTAAGAGAGCGCGCGGACCGCGTCCAGCACATTCACACTTCCCTTGACGTTTACGTCGATCGTAAGTCCCGGATTTTTCCAGGACAGATAGACCGAGCTCTGGGCCGCAAGGTGGAAAATATAGTCCGGGCGTACCTGCTCCAGCAGTTCTTTCACCGCGGGTCCGTCCAGGATATCCAGATCCAGCACCTCGAACCCGTCCCCCGGAATCGACTCCTGCGGCATCTTTGTGACCGCGATCTGGCATCCGTCCTTTTTCAGCTGGCGGATCAGATAACCGCCGACAAACCCCGCTCCCCCGATAATCAATGCCTTCTTCATAGCCTTTCCTTTCTTAACATTTATGCCCTGCGGATGCGCGGAAAATGCGGCTGGAAAACACCGCCTCGCGCCACGTTTTTTGCGCACCCGGCGCAAAAGCGCGGGCTTTCACAGCAAACGAGGCCTGCCGCGAAAGCGGTTCCGAAAGACCGCCTGCGCAACAGACCCGTTTCCCTTCTCCTATAACGCATTCACCTTAATCTCTTTTGCCACAAGCTCCATGTCATTTTTCACCATGCGCTCCACAAGCTCAGTGAACGGGATCTCGCGCACCCAGCCAAGTTTCTTCTCCGCCTTGGAAGGATCTCCAAGCAGCACATCCACCTCTGCCGGGCGGAAGAAATTCTTATTGACTTTGACAAGCGCTCTGCCGGTCTCTTTGTCGGTTCCGATCTCATCCACGCCTTCTCCCGACCACACGATGGAAATGCCAACATGGCCAAATGCCGTCTCGACAAACTCGCGCACGGTTCTCGTCTCGTTCGTGGCGATCACGTAATCGTCCGGCTCCTCCTGCTGCAGCATCAGCCACATGGCCCGGACATAATCCTTCGAGTGACCCCAGTCACGCTTTGAATCCAGATTGCCCAGCTCAAGATGATCCTGAACGCCCTGTTTGATCCTCGCGACGGCATCCGTGATCTTTCTCGTCACAAATTCCTTGCCGCGGCGCTCGCTCTCATGGTTGAACAGAATCCCGCTGCACGCGAACAGGCCGTAGCTCTCCCTGTAATTCTTCGTGATCCAGTGGCCGTAAAGCTTCGCGACCCCGTACGGACTTCTCGGATAAAACGGCGTCGTCTCCTTCTGCGGCATCTCCTGCACAAGGCCGAACATCTCCGAAGTGGACGCCTGATAGAAACGGGCCTCCGGCTTTACCGTGCGGATCGCCTCGAGCATGTTTGTCACGCCGAGCGCGTCAATATTGGCCGTGGCGATCGGCTGCTCCCAGCTCGTGGCCACAAAAGACTGCGCCGCGAGATTGTACACCTCGTCGGCCTGCGAGATCCGCATCGCGGCAATCAGCGAGATCGGATCCGTCATATCCGCGTAGATAAAATGAATCCTGTCTCTGATATGGTCGACATTTCCGTAATCCACAACACTTTTTCTGCGCATAATCCCGTAGACTTCATAGCCCTTTTCCAGGAGAAGCTCCGCGAGATAGGAACCGTCCTGTCCGGTTATGCCTGTAATCAACGCTCTTTTCATTACAGCCTCCTCTTATTTTCCGCTCCATTTGGATCGCCGCGCGATCCGTTACAGTATACCATTTTTTTCCTGTCCGGGCAACGCGCAAATCAGATATATTCATCGCGGTTGCATATCTTCAGGTTCTCAAGCACCTTTTTGATGTCGCCGGCACTGTCCTTCGCGCAGATCAGCGTGGCGTCCTCCGTATCCACAATGATCATATCGTCAAGGCCTACCGCGGCGATCAGTTTTCCTTCCCCCTGGATAATGCAGTTGTGCGTGTCGATCGTGATGATGTTGCCGCTCACCACGTTTCCGGACTCATTGGACCGCCTGATGCGCTCCACCGCCAGCCAGGATCCCACGTCGTCCCACCCGAACGTTCCGGGAAGAATGTAAATGTTTTTCGCCTTCTCCATGATCCCGTAATCAACGGACTGGGACTGCATCGCGCGGAACTCCCGCTCCAGAACCATCTCCTCCTCGCCGGTTCCGGCGGCTTCGCTGATCTTCATCAGCCGGTTATACGTATCCGGCATGAACAGCTGTATATTTTTCAGGATGGAAGATACCTTCCAGGTGAACATGCCGCTGTTCCAGAGATATTCCTCCGTCGCGATATACTCCTTCGCCACCTCGAGACTCGGCTTCTCCACAAAGCGCTCCACCGCGTAGGCGCGGCCCTCCGTCCGGTCCGGGTGGAACTTGATATAGCCGTATCCCGTCTCCGGATAATCCGGCGTAATTCCGATCGTCACCAGATTTTCTCCCTTTTCGGCGATCTCCCCGGCATCCCGCAGAACATTGAGAAACATGTTGTTGAACTTGATCAGATGATCCGACGGCAGCACATACATGACGGCGTCCTCATATTTTTTTGCGATATGGACGGCCCCAAGTCCGATGCAGGGAGCCGTATTGCGGCCGACCGGCTCACAGAGAATGTTTTCCGGGGGAATCTCCGGAAGCTGTGCGGCGACCAGCTCGCGGTAATCCCGGTTCGTCGCGATATAGACGTCCGCGGGATCCACAAGCGGGCGGATGCGCTCCACGGTGAGCTGGATCATCGTTCTGCCGTCGTCCGTCAGCGAGAGAAACTGTTTCGGCATGGTCCTGCGGCTGCGCGGCCAGAAACGTTCTCCGCGGCCGCCTGCCATGATAAGGGCTGTTTTTTTCATATCGGATCTCCTTCCTGATGTTTTCCAGATTTTTTATACAAAAGGCAGCCGAATCCAAACCCGAGGACGTCGCCGGATATGCTGATCAGGCGGTATACCACCAGTCCCAGCAGGATCAGCTGCAGATCGGCGCCTTGCGGCACAAGAAACGTCATGACGAGCTCCCGGATCCCTATGCCCCCGGGCGCTCCAAGGACGACAAACCCGGCGATCCAAGCCAGGATAAACGCCCCGACGAGTCCGAACACGCCGGCCGCCTCCGGCTGCATCCGCAGCACCAGAATGAGCGTCGCCGTATAAAGCCCCGCGTTGACCAGCGTGTACATGACATAGAACAGGAAGCCTTTCAGAAAAACCGTCCGGTTTTTCCGGTCCGCCAGAATCCCGAGATATCTCCGGATCAGATCCCGTTTCTTCCGCACCAGAAACAGCAGCGCGCCGGCCGCCGCAAGAAGCAGGACCCCGTAAATGACAAACTGCGCGGGTCCGGCCAGACTGCCGAATTCCCGCAGAATCTTTACGAAGCCTTTGAAATAAAAGAGACAGCCCAGCGCGCCCGCGGCCGTAAGCTGCGTCAGGATCTCAAAAACCGTGGCAAGCCCGACGTCGCTGTGCTTCAGATTCTCCCGAACCGCCAGTTCATTTCTCCCCACATACTGGAAAACGTTTCCCGGCAGGTATTTCAGCAGGTTCGCCTTCGTCATGACGAACGCCACCGCGGGGTATGGAAGGCGCGCCCCCGTGAGCATGCGGACATAGATCCCCCACGGCCAGCCGCTCGCGAGAACAAGCAGGCCGTACAGCAAGGCGATCACCGCCATCCAGATCAGGCTCCGGGCATTGCCGAGAGCGCTGTAATCGATATCCAGAGCGGCCATCTTCCGGACGATCAGCAGAATCGCAAGAACCGTCAGCAGATTGCCCGCCCGTTTCAGCAGTTTCTTTTTATCCTTCATCTTTCCCCGCTTCCCTGTCGTATTCAAGCTTTCTGACATGATACTGAATATCCTCCAGTATCTTCCGGTTCGCGGCGATGATGTCCGCCTGCAGACCGACAATAAAGGTCATCACCCCGAGGATGATCAGCATGCTGGAAAGGATCAGGGACTGCACGTGTCCCATCCCGTCTCCCGCGGCGAAAAGAACCAGGAACCTTATCCCGACCGCGGTCCCTGCCAGAAACAGGACAAGCCCGATAACGCTGAAAAACTGCAGCGGCCGGTACATCATAAAGGCCCGCACGATCGTGAGCATCGATTTTTTCACATAGCCGAACATGCTGCCGAACAGCCTGGAAGGGCGCAGCTCCGCGTTTGTCCGGATCGGAACCGAGATCATCGGGATCTTTTCCCTGCCCGCCTGCACGATCGTCTCCAGCGTATACGTGTACTCATTCGTCACATTCAGGCGCATCGCCGCCTCCCGGCTGTAAGCGCGGAATCCGCTCGGCGCGTCCGGGATATCCGTCCGGGAGGCCTTCCTGACGACCCAGCTCCCGAAATGCTGCAGTTTTTTCTTCAGCGGAGAAAAGTGCTCCGTCTGGTCGATCGGGCGCGCCCCGATCACAATATCCGCCTTCCCCTCCAGGATCGGCCGCACAAGCTTCTCGATATCCTGCCCGCAGTACTGGTTATCGGCGTCTGTATTCACAATAATGTCCGCCCCGTTTTTCAGGCAGGCGTCCAGACCGGCCATGAATCCCCTCGCCAGCCCTTTGTTCTTCTTAAAATTGACCACATAGTGTACGCCCCATCTTCTGGCCGCCGCCACCGTGCCGTCCTGACTCCCGTCATTAATGATCAGATATTCAATCTCATCAATCCCCTCGATCTGCCTGGGAAGCTCGTTCAAAGCGATTTCAAGCGTCTCTTCCTCATTGTAGCAGGGAATCTGAATGATCAGCTTCATCGTTCATCCTTTCCCGGACTTTCCGTCCGACCGTAAATTTCCGCGCAGATATCCCGCCGGTTTTCCTCTGAAACTCCGTTTGCAAATGTCACCGGATCCGTCCTATATAGCGGACCTGAACCGCAAGCTCCCTCTCGTCCGCGTTCATGCCGATCCGGGCGGGAACAAAGCTGTCCGGACAATGCAGTTCAACGCGGTAGGCGCCGTTCTCATCCGGCTCCGGAAGTTCTTCCGGTTTCAGGAACACCCGTTTTCGCCCGGCAGACGCGGCTGAGATTTCGGCAGCTTTTTCTCCGCTGACCAGCACCTCGATAAATTTCCCCTGTCCCCGGCCCGCGTTCTCATCCGGAAGCACAAGCTCCAGCTCCAGTCCCTCTGTCCGGATCCTGGCGTCGCAGATCAGGGCCGAGCTGTCCTTCGCGGTCCAGATCAGCTTTTCTTCCAGTCCGTAATAGCCTTCCAGGACCCCTTCCGGGATCTCCGTCATATGCGCCGGATCCAGCCTGCTTATGAATTTCAGCTGGTACAGCGCCACCTGCCGCTCCACACTGGGGAATCTAAGCGGAAACAGACCGTCCGGAGTGCTCCCGTCCCATCGCAGATATCTGTCCCGGTACCGGACCTCAAACTGGGCCGCGGAAAGGCCGTCCGGGAACTGCCCCGGCTCATCCGGAATATAATATACCCCGGAATAGTGGTCCTGCAGCAGCGAAATCTCCCCGGCCGGGTCCTCAAAAACCGGAAAGATGGCCGCGCCGGTCAGGGCGCGCAGCGGAGCCCCGAGAAGGTTCGCCGCTCCGTCTCCCAGGATCACAGCGGAATCCTCCCGGACCGCCTCTTTCAGATCCAGAAGATTCTCCCACTCCAGATAAGTCTCGTCCTTCCCCGCCAGCAGCGGCGCGTCGAACGCCAGCATGTAGCCAAATGAGACCAGAACGATCATCCCGGCGGTCTTTTTTTTCGAATTCGCCAGCCGTTTCAGAGCCACCGCGGCGGCAGCCGATACAAGCGGAAGATAAAACACGAGATAGCGGCTGTAATAATAGTAATAAAAGACTTCTCTTCTGATAAAGGCCGACTGGAACAGAACACAGTAGACAAGCAGAAGAAACACGCTCAGCTTTGCGGTATCCTCCAGGAAAACCCGGTGACGGACAACCATCACGGCCACCAAAGCCGCAAACACAGCAAACCCTTCCGCCATCGCGAACGCGTACAGCGCGGAATGGGAAAACGCGCCCCAGAATCCCTGGCCGTAATACGCGGAAAACCACTGTTCATTCGGTTCCATAAAATATCCCGCGATGACAGAATAACAGAGGCTGACGCCCAGCAGCAGAAGAATAAGCGCGGGCAGAAACCTAAGCACAGCCTCGATGCCCCGCTCAATCTTTTCCGTCTTCTTCACGGCGGACAGCGCCATCGATACCGCACAGGCAAAAAGCGACCCCGAACATACCCAGATCAGAAAATTATCCGCGGTGATCAGACTGCCGACATACAGCCGCCCGCAGTTATCGTAAAAATACTGCGGCGCGATCCGGCTCATCATAAAATAGCCAAGACACAGCCCCGCCGACATGAGCACGTTCACGGACAGGTACTCCCGGGCATGTCTTTTCACATACAAAAGCAGATGAATCCCGGCAAAGGCCGGATACAGCAGCAGAAAAGACACATGCACAAACGCGAAGCCGACCAGAGGAACCGCCGTCAGAAGCCGTTTTATCCCCGTACTGCCTTCCGTCAGCAAAAACAGATAGGACGCCATAAACATCGTAAGAAGCATTTCCGTCAGGGAAGACTTCGACACCCACAGCGTCAGCGGGGAAAGCAGAAACAGCAGCGCCGCCGGCAGACGGACCCACAGCGGAATCCCCAGCCCGCACAGGGCAAAATAAAGCAGCAGCACCGAACAGACCAGAAAGACCGTCTGCATCTGCGTCATGTTCTCAAGCCCGAACAGCTTCCCTCCCAGGGCGAGCAGCGCCGGGAAGGTCTGCACGCCGTGATACATCCCGGAGACATCGCTTTTCCGCTCGTCCTCGGAGAACGGTTCCATATAGTTTCCTCCGTTGGCGAGAGGGTAATATCCCACAATCCTTTTCCCGAGCATATCCCGATACGCTTCTTTGTCTTCTTCGTTCTCCAGAATCTGATATTCTTCAAAATCATGCTCGACTTCAAAATTACCCATATACAGTTCAATCGCTTCCGCCTGATACAGTCCCTGATCCTGCCCCGCGCTGAACAGTTCAAATTTGGAATGAGAAAGAAAAACAGAAGCGAGGATCAGCGCCCCCAGAACCAGAAACTGCCCGTACGGACAGGGCGCGGCCCAGCCCGATACCTTTCCGAGCCGGACGGCGCAGTACAGGGCAAACGGAGCCAGAAACAGCGCCATTGCGCCCAGCACATGAAAAAAGCTGAACTGATCCAGGGTAAAAAACAGCCCGGAGACCACCGCGTATATCGTCAGAAACGCCGACACCGCCAGCGTGAGAATCTTCATGATATCCGCGTCTCTGAAACAAAAGCAGGTCAGCGGGATCAGTTCCAGCAGTATGATAAAAACCAGAAGCTTCTCCATCGTCCCCTAACCACCTCTCTTCCTGTTTTTATTCCGCCCGCTTCGCCTGTTTTTCCCCGGTTTCGTCTTCCACGCCGTCCAGGATCCTCTGAAATTTCGGGATGATCCTGTCCCAGGTATAGTCCTGCCTGACGTATTCTACGCCGTTTTTCCCTATCTGCTCCGCTTCCGGCTCATGTGAGAGCAGATAGTTCAGCTCTCCTTCAAACTCAAAAAACGTGTTGTAGTAAAGTCCCGCGTTGCTGCGGATACAGTGCCCTTTCAGGACCTCGCATTTCCCGTTGACGACCACCGGCACGCCCAGGGACATCGCCTCGAGAACGGAAATCGAGAGGCTCTCAAACAAGGACGGCAGGATCAGCGCTCTCGCGCCCTGGATCCCGTCGTACTTTTCCTGTTCGCTGACAAAGCCGAGGCTGACGATATCCTCATGCCGCGGGATATCCATCACCGCCTTCCCCATCAGCACCAGCTTCAGGTCATTTCTGCTGCGCTTTTTGTACAGGAGGAAATACCGGAACAGCTCCGCGCAGCCCTTGGACTTGTCGATCCTTCCGACATAAATGATATAATTTTTTATCCCGCGCCGCTTCAGAAAGCGTTCCGCGCTGACATCCGCCGGCGTATCGATCCCGACCGCCATCACATCATGCGCGATATTCTGGTTGCGGAACTTTTTCTGGACAAAGTCCCGTTCCTCCCCGGTCAGATATATTATGGCCCGCGGAGCACGGAACACCTTCCGGTAATAGCCGAAATAAATATAGGGCTCGTCATGCGCGGTAGGAATCAGAACCGCTTTCCGCGGAACCGTCACGATCCCCATGCAGGTCGTATAGTACAGATAGGTCACGAAAATAAAAACGTCATACTCATCCTGGTGCGCGCGGATATACTCGATCAGCGACGGACAGACAGGACCCTGCGCGCGGATCCAGGCAAGCTCGTCCTTTTCCCGGCGTCTCGCCATGGACAGCACCCTGCCGCTGAGCTGCCCGAAACGCTCCATGTCCCGCTCTTCAGTCACCGAAAATCTGCGGACTTTTACCCCGTTGATCTCTTCCTCATCACACTCATAATAATCCGCCCAGGTAACGTAATCCACGGCCTTCGTCGTCAGGACCTCAACCTCATAGATCCCGCGCAGATGCTCCGCCATCAAGCGCGTATAATATTCCGACCCGCCGTTCACCTCAAGCCCGTATCTTTGATTGATAAAAGCAATTTTCTTCATAGACTATTGTTCCACTTTCTCCGAAATAAACGTTTCGAGGCAGCCGATCAGCCTCTTTCCGACCGCGTCCGCGGAAAAATCCTGCAGCCTCCTGTCCTGTTTTCTTACGATCTGCTCCCGCAGGACTTTGTCTGCGGCGGCCTCATTCACGCAGCCGGCCGCCAGAAGCGCGTCTTTTTCTTTCAGCAGGATGCCGCTCCCGCCCATCGTCTCCCCAATCGCGGCGCAGTCGCAGGCCACGACAGGGATATGAAAATGCATCGCCTCCAGCAGCGGGATGCAGAATCCCTCATGCTCGCTCATGCACAGGAACACATCGGCAAGGCGGTAGTACGCGAGAATCTCAGGAAAGCCGACATGTCCCGTAAAGACGACGTTCCGCGCGCCAAGCCTGTCCGCATACTCCCTCAGGCGCTGACAGTAGGTCTCCATCCCCCGGTATGAGCCGACCAGGAACAGCCGGGAATCCGGATTGTAATATTTCTGGTAGTAATAAAACGCCAGGATGACGTCCTCCTGCTTTTTGTTCGGCACGATCCGTCCGGTAAACAGGATGTTCGTCAGGCCGTCCTCATACAAAGCAAGAACCTTCCGGTCGGGTTCCCGGTCGTAATCCTCAAACGGGATCAGAATCGGAACCACGTCGATCTTCATGCGGTATCCGTACCGGATCAGATCTTTTCGGTTAAACTGCGAAACAGCGATCCCGTACTCCGGCGTTTCGCGCATCTTTCGCACATCCTCCAGGCCCGCGCGGCATGCCGCCGCACTCTCCGGGCTGTACGGCTCAAAAAAAGAAGGCGGCGTGATATTATGATAGCGGAGGATCTTATGGCCGCCGCACCCCTGGAACCACCGGTCCACCTCGCTTCCCGCCGCGAGGTGCAGGATCACAACATCGTCCTTCTGAAGCTTTGGCATTTCCTGATACGGCCGCGCAATATCCCGGGAGATCTTCTGGTCGATCACGGCCGCGAACACGCCGGTCGGGTATCCTTCTTTTTTCAGCAGCGCGTCGATCGCCAGGATATCGTTTCCCACGCCATCGCCGCGCGCAAGATTCGAAACAATCTGATAAACGTTCATCTATATCCCCTTTTGTTCTGTCTGATAAAATTCTCCAGATAAGACAGAAATTTCTCTCCGGTTTTCTGATTGTCAAAATCCGCCAGTCTTTCCCGCTGCGTCTCAAGCACGCGCTCCCGGAACTCCCGGTCCGTGACAACGCGGTCCATGAGGCCGGCGGCAAGCAGCGTATTCCGCTCTTTCATGCCGATCCCGCTTCCGCCGAGCGTCTCAGTCACCGCGGTCTCGCAGCAGGCGACGACCGGAATGTCAAAGCTCATCGCCTCCAGCAAAGGGATGCAGAATCCCTCATGCCCGCTCATGCACAGAAACACGTCCGCGAGCGCGTAATACGCAAGAATCGCGGAGAAACTGATATGTCCCGTAAAATGCACGTCCTTTACGCCCAGTCTCTCCACATAGTCCCGCAGCCGTCCGTAGTACCGTTCCATTCCCTTATAGGAGCCGACCAGGAACAGCCGGGATTTCGGATTGTAATATTTTTTGTAATAGAAAAACGCCTCGATCACGTCCTCCTGTCTCTTGTTCGGCGCGATCCTCCCGGTAAACACAATATTCGTATATCCTCCGCCGCGGTACTTTTTCAGTATACCGGCATCAGGGGTCTTTCTGTAATCGTCAAACGGGATCAGGATCGGCAGAACATCGATCCTGCAGCGATAGCCTTTCTGAAGCAGATCCTCTTTATTAAAAGCGGAATCGGCCAGGCAGTACTGGGCGGTACCCGCCAGATATTCGATTCCCTTTATTCCGTGTACGGCGAGATTTTCCGCTTTTCTGTCATACGGGGCAAACCACTGCGGAGGCGTATTGTTGTGGTAGATGATGATCTTCCTTCCTCTCAGTCCCGGCAGCTTATAGTTGAGCTGCGTCCCCGTCGACAAATGATAGAGAATGACGTCGTTTCTGCCGAGCCTCGGCATTTTGTCAAAGTACCGGGCGGTTTCCGGAGCTATGCGTGCGTCGATATTCTCCGCGTAGATCATCGTGTCATATCCGTTCTTCTTCAGCAGTCCGTCGAGCGCCAGCGCGTCGTTCCCCACGCCGTCGCCGTACCGAAGAGTCGTCAAAAGCTGTACTACTCTCATCATCCACCTCTTTATGCTTCGCCTGTTCCTTCGTTTTCAGAAGCGCTGATTCTGAGCCCGCGCAGCTCCGCCTCCAGCTTCTCCACTCTTTCCTGAAGCTCGCGGATCGTCTGCTCTGCCTTTTGTTCCCCCTCGTACCGCTCCGCCAGGATATTCAAAACGCCGATCACACCGCCGTTCACCGCGTTCTGCTGTGCCAGAACCGGATAAAACAGGAACCGGACCACTTTCCGGACCGCCTTTTTGACAAGACCGGAGAGAGGATTGGAAGCGCTGACCGGCATCAGGATATCATGCTCATAATTCGCGCTCAGATAGTCCAGAACTTTTCCCAGATCATCCGGTGAAACCGAGAGCGCCTGCGCCGACGGGGAAAGCGAAATTTCCGGGATCGGGATATCCTGGAAACTCAGATCCGTCTCTTTGTATCCCTTCTCCTGTATCTCTTCCCGAATTTTCTGAATGATTTCTTCTATATTGATCTCCAAATTGTCACTCATCGTATCCACCTTTCCTGCCTGCCGTCCGGTTTTTGCTTCCCCCACAGCGTACGGCGGCGCTGATTAATTCTGTTCCTCCCTCTTTCCCGGCAAAACGCCGTCCACAGTCCAGAAATTGTCCAGCCTGCACAGCCCGATGTCTCTTCTGACGGCCGTGATCTCAAACGAAACAACCGTCCGGATATCGTCATACGGCGTCCCGTCCTCCGCGTGGACCGCGACGTCCAGACGATAGCGCGCCGGCAGCAGATGATTCCCCGTCACTGTGACGACAGTCTGTCCCTCTCTGCGGACGGGGACAAGCCTGTCATATTCGATCTGCGTGTTCGTTCCGTACGCCTGGACGCCGTCGTCGCGGAAAATGCCGATCCCGAAGACCGCCGGCAGGCCGTCTTCCCCGCACTGATAGTCCATCCGCACGGCGAAAGGCTCCCCGGTCCGAAAAGACGTTTTCTCCCGTCCCTCGCCGTCCGTCATCCTCACGTCCGTAAACTGCACCCTCTTATTTCCCGTGCGGACCGCCAGCGGACTGCAGAACGAAGGAAGATCTTTCCTCCCCCTCGCTTCCGCCCGCTTGCTTTCCATCTCCTTCAGATAGTGTTCATGCACCTGCGAGGGGATTCCTTCATCGCGGATGACTCCGCCGTCGATCCAGATCGTGCGCTCACAGATCTGCTCGATCTGGGGGAGGGAATGCGATACAATCACGATCGTCGTCCCCGCCTTCTTGATCTCCTGCATCCTGTCAAAGCACTTTTTCTGAAAATTCACATCCCCCACGGCCAGGATCTCATCCACCAGGAGGATATCCGCGTCCACATTGATCGCGACCGAAAAAGCCAGGCGCATGTACATTCCGGAAGAATAAGTCCGAACCGGATTGTCGATAAACTCCTGCAGCTCCGAGAACGCGATGATATCCTCCAGACGGCGGTCGATCTCCTTTTTGGTCAGCCCGAAGATCGACGCGTTGATGTAGATGTTTTCGCGGCCGCTCATATCCGGATGAAAGCCCGCGCCGAGCTCGATCAGGCTTGAGACGCGCCCGCGCATTGTGATCTGTCCGCTGTCGGGATACATGATCCGGGACAGAAGCTTCAGGGTCGTGCTTTTCCCGCACCCGTTATGCCCGATCAGACCGACCGCCTCTCCCTTCTTCACGGAAAAGCTGACGCCGCAGAGCACTTCCCGTCTTTCGTATTTTCTCCGCTTCCCGGAAACCAGCTTCTCTTTGATTGTGCTTCCTTTGTCCGGATATATCCGGAACCCTTTTTTGAGATCTTTGACCTCAATCGCATTTTCTATACCCATCATAACTCCTCCGCAAAATGGCGCTCCAGCTTTCCGAACAGCACCCAGCCGACAGCCAGCAGAGCAAGTCCCAGTCCCACGGCGGTCAGAAGCGTGTTCAGACGCGGAATCTGCTGATAGTACAGCACATCCCGGTACGCGATGATCACAGAAGACATCGGATTCAGCCAGAATACAAACCGCAGCCTCTCCGGCACCATATCGATCGAATACATCACGGGAGTCAGAAACTGCCACGCCATCGCGACAATGATCAGAATATGCTCAAGATCCCTCAGATAAACGGTGACGGAAGAGGTGATAAACGCTATGCCAAGCGCGAGAAGGTACTCTACCAGAATGACCGGTACCAGAAACGGGAGCGTGATCAGATTCACGCCCTTTCCGGAAACCAGCAGAACGGCAAAAACCACAGCCAGAGACAAAAGCATGTTCACCAGCTGGCATGTGACAAGCGAGATGGGAAGAACCTCCCGGGGAAAATAGATCTTTTTTACCAGCTCCTTCTGCGAAATGATGCAGCTCGCCCCTCCTGTGAGCGAGGAGCTGAAAAAAATCCACGGAATCAGGGCCACAAACAAAAACAGATAATAGTCCTTGATCCCCGACCTCATAATGACAGAAAACACAACCGTATAAACGCAAAGCTGAAGCAGCGGGTTTAAAAAGGTCCACGCGAATCCCAGCACGGATCCTTTATATCTGCCCCGCAGATCTCTTTTGATCAGACTCCCTATCATCGTCCGATAACGATATATCTCCTGAATTTTCTTCATCTTTCTTCCCCACACTCGTCCCAGCACAGACGCCGATCACTTCTCTGATCTTCCGGAGAATGGCGTCCCACTGATAATTTTGTTCGATATAACCGGCTGCCCTGCGGGATACTTCGGCGTCCCCCGCCATACAAAGCAGCGTATCCAGGAGGCCTGCCGCCTCTTCTTCCTTTTCGTAATAAATCCCGGCTCCGCTCCGCGCGCAGTGTCCCCGCAGCACGCTGCAGTTTCCGTTGACGAAGACCGGCCTGCCAAGCGCAAGAGCCTCGAGCACCACGATCGAAAGGCTCTCATATTTCGACGGCAGCCAGAGCGCCTCCGCCCCGCCGATCCCGTTGAACTTATCTTCCTCCGGGACAAATCCCAGCGGCAGGATATCCGGGTGATCCGGCACCGGCATCGCCGCCCGTCCAAGAAGCACCAGCTTTAACTTTGAATCCGGATGCGCCTTCTTGTAGGCCGCAAAGATCCGGAACATCTCCGCACAGTTCTTGTTCGGATCAATCCTGCCCGCGTAGATCAGATATTTCTCATAAATCCCGTATTTTCTCCGGAACGCGTCCGGATCGATCCGTCCGGGCAGATCCACGCCGGCGCCCGCGACGCAGTTCGGCTTTTCCGATACGGGAAACAGCGATTCGACAAACTCCTTCTCCTCCGGGGTCAGATAGATCAGCCCGCGCGGCATCTGAAACACCTTGCGGAAAACCTTAAAATAAATATACGGTTCGTCGTGCGCGGTGGGGATCAGAACCGCACGGCGCGCGGCCGCGGGAATCCCCCGCACAGCAGGGTAATAAAGATACGTCACAAAGACCACCGCGGCGTAATCATCCGCGTGCTCCCCGATATACCGGATCAGGCGCGGAGCGTACGGCCCCTGCGCGTCGATCCACCGCTCCCCGGCGAAATGTTCCGCGGGCGGGCAGCAGCGCCTCAGTCTGCTCCACAGCTTCATCCCCGCCGTATTCCTCGGCTTTTCGACTTCAAACCTGCGCACCAGCACTTCGCTGATCCGCTCCTCGTCCTTTGTGTAATAGTTCTCCCAGCTTCCATAGTCAAGCGCCTTTGTCGTCAGCACCTCCACATCGTACCACGCCGTCAGGCGCTCGGCGAGCTGCTTTGTGTAAGCCTCGGAGCCCCCGTTCACCTCGGCGCCGTACCGCTGGTTCACCAGAGCGATGCGCGGTTTTTTACCGTCTGAGCGCGCGCCTTCTTCCAAAGCGTTTCCGCCGGACGGCAGATTCCCCGTCCGCTTCTCATGTAAAACCGCCTGCAGACGCTCCCGGACGGGGCGCTTCACCCGCTCCAGACCCAGAACCTCCCTGCTGTGCTCCAGGCCCTTTTGGGCAAGCCGCCGATAATATTCTCTGTCCGAGACGAGCCGCCTCATATAGTCCGCCGCCTCGTCAACAGACGGCTCGGCCCAGCGGTTCCCCTTTTTATAAGGCGGATAATCCCGCTCAAGCTCTATCAGGCGGCAGCTTACCATGCAGGCGCAGCCGGAATCCATGAATTCCGTGTTGGCCGACCAGTCTGTCGCGATCGTCGGAACCCCGTTCAGCATGGCTTCCGCCAGCACAAGTCCGAACCCCTCCGCGCGGTGCAGCGACACAAACACATCCGCCCCGGCGATCAGACTGTTCACCTCGATCCGCTCAAGATTCCGGCTGATCAGATAAACATCCCCGTCTCCGCCGGCGCTCTTTCTGATCCGGGCCAGCTCTTTCTCATCCGCGGAATTGACCTTGATCACAAGCCCCACATCCGGACGGCCGGACGGAAACGCCTTCCGGAACGCCCGGATCACGCCCTCGGGATTCTTGCGCTCGCTGATGCTCTGGGAGTCATACATCATCAGAAACAGAAACCGGTCCCGCGGCAGGCCGAAATATTCCCGGCTGTATTTCCCGGTATCCGCCTCCGCCGTGACGTGGTAGGGAACCGTATACACCGGCTTGTCCGTCTTTTTGCGTATGGCTCTGCTGATAAATTCCGACGGCGTCCAGATCTCGTCCAGCAGATTGATATACGGGACCCATTCGTTCGGAAAATCCTCCAGCTCCCACAGCCAGTAGGCGATGTTGTAGCGGCGGTCGAACGAATCCTTCCCCATCACCGCGTACGCCTCCGCAAAATCCGAAGGATTCACGTGCCACAGGTTTACCGAATAGCTCAGTTCCCCCCGGATCTTCTCTTTGTACTCCTCAATCCGGATTCTGTTTTTCGTATTCTGTTCATAGTTATAGATAAGATAGGGAACGTCCAGTTCCCGGATTACGCGCTCCAGCAGCCGGAAGCTCTGCCCGAGTCCGGTTGCGCTGTCCACCGGCCCGATCAGATTCAGACCCGCGGGAAAAGCGTCCGGCTCAAAAGGGCGAAGCGAAACCTGGCCGATCTCCCGCGCGACGCGCTCCAGCAGCATCTGTCTGCTCTTACGCAAAATCGGAGCAGGCACCACCTTTTTCAATAACGGTTTCGCTCTGTTCACACAGTTCATCGCTGATCCCAATACCGCCATATTGCTGCCTCCTCCTCACGTCAGCCTATTATAGCTTAACTTCCTTTATATTACAAGATGTTTTAACGGGAAACTCCCCCAGCAGCTTTTCTGCCTCCGCCGCATAGCAAAACTCCGTACTCCGCTCATATCCCGCCTGTACTTTCCGGGCGATCCGCTCTTCGCTTTCCCGCTCAAACTCCAGAAGGGCCCGCTCCAGATCCCCGGCGTCGTTATTCCTGAAATAAAACGCCGCGTCCCCCAGGATCTCCGGCAGCGAGCTGGAATCGGACGCGATGACCGGAACGCCCTGCGACATGGCCTCCAGAGGAGGAATCCCGAAGCCTTCATACAGCGACGGGAACACAAAGCATCGGGCCATCTGATACACGGCCGGAAGGTCCCGGTCCTCGATAAAGCCGGTGACCGTCACCATCCCCGCCTGCTCCGCCTGCGCGAGCAGTTCATCGATCTTCCATCCCTTCCGTCCGGCAAGCACAAGCTTCGTCTTCAGCCTGCCCTGCCGGTACAGCCGCAGGCAGACATCCAGAAGCAGAAGCAGATTCTTCCGCGGCTCCAGCGTCGACAGGCAGAGATAGTAGGTTTTCGGAAGACCGTACTTTTCCCGGATTCGCCGCTCCTCCTCCTTTGTGACGCGCCCGGCCTGCCGGAAATTTTCCGAGATGCCGCAGTACGCGAGGATCGTCTTCTCTTTTCTGACCTTCAGAATATCACAAATCCTGCTTCTGCTGAATTCGGAGATCGTGATCAGACGCTCCGCGCGGCGCGCCATACAGCGGTAGGAAATCCGGAAATACCACGCCATATGCCGCTTCATCGTCTCCGGACAGTCCCAGCAGCCCATGTCATGGATCGTTCCGAAGACACGCTTTCCGGACAGAAGCAGCGGCATCGGAAACGCGAAAAACAAAAAAAGATCCGCTTTCAGGCGGTTCAGGCAGCGCGGGAGCCTCCACTGGTTAAACAGCAGTTTCCGGCACCCTTTTAAAATATGAAACCGTACCCCGGATTCCCCCTCAAACGAAAGGAAATCCGGATACACCCGGTTCTTAAAGACAAGTGTAAATACGCGGTCCGCGCGGTCCGCGCGAAGCAGCGCGAGCGTCATGTTCAGCGCGTAGCGCTCGATCCCGGTAAAATTGTCGTCAAGCGCGGTCAGATCGATCACTATGTTCATCTTTTCAGCCTTTCCTGTACTTCCACACAATCGGAAGTATCTTTATACCATCCGCCAGATATCTCCGAAACAGGCGCCGCGGCTCCCGGCACAGACGGTAAAACCACTCGAGCCCGCATTTCTGCATCCAGCGCGGGGCGCGCTGCACCTTTCCCGCGGCGAAATCGAGACTTGCGCCAAAGCCGAACGCCAGTATGCCGTCCAACTCCTTTCGGTTCTCCCACAGAAAAAGTTCCTGCTTCGGGGTCCCGAGGCACACGATCAGAAACTTCGGCCGCGCCTTTCTGATCTTCTCCCAGATCAGGGAAACCTGCGCGGGGTCTTTCTCGAACCCGTACGGCGGCGAATACGTCCCTGTCACGAGCAGTCCCGGATATCTTTTTTTCAGATTTTCCGCCGCCATCCGCGCCACGCCCTCGGCGGCGCCGAGAAAATACATCCGGTAGTTCTGCGCGGCGGCCAGTTCGCAAAGTCTCGGAAACAGATCGGAGCCCGAGATCTTCTCCCTGATCGGACAGCCCAGAAGCTTTGCGATCCAGAGCAGAGGCTGGCCGTCTGTCAGCACAAGGGAAGCCCCCCGGTACGCCTCCCGGAATTTTTCATCCTGCTCCAGTCTGACGACGTGATCCACATTCGGCGTCACGACGTAGCCGCCCCCGCCGGCCTCCGCCATTTCCCGGATCCGCTCCAGCGCCTCGTCAAACGACAGGTTATCTATCTCCATATTTAAAAATCTCATAGTTCCTCCCGCGCCATGTCACAAAAATCTTCCGCCGCGTCCCCTGCGCGCGAATCCCTTCTTCACCCCGCCGGCGGTCAAACTCACGGCTTTCGCGCGCTTTAAAATCTTTCTTCACCCGCTGGCAGCCGGAATCACAGTTTTTGCGCGCGTTAAAGCCTTTCTTCACCCGCCGGCGGCCGGAACCGCGGCTTCTCCTCGACAGCCAGCCAGGCAAGGACGAAATAAAAAATCAGCCAGTTCAGATTCGCGAACGGCACCTCTGTCGCAATCGTCATTCCCACGGCCACCGAGGCAGTAGCCAGTCCCGCCGGCAGAAAATCGTTCCGGCGCAGCGTGCTTTTCAGCGCTTTCCACAGGCAGACCGGAAGCAGAAGCCCGAAGCAGAAACCCGCGGCCGCTCCGTAGCGGTACAGGTTCATCACAAGGCTGCTGGCCGCCTGGAGGGTCCTCTTTCTGTACTTTGCCAGATAATAATGTCCGGTCAGATTCACATCCCGCAGATATGCCGCGCAGATCTTCCACTTCACGGAAAAACAGCGGCTCCACTCCCGCACGGACAACAGCCCTTCCCGCAGCGGCACGCCTATAAGCTTATTTTTATCGCCGGCAAAAACGATCTGCGTCCCGAGCGCGGGCGCCGTCCGAAACAGCAGGAAGCGAAGCAGAAGCACCGCGGCAAATCCGGCCGCGGCAATGGCAGCCGTCCCGAACAGATTTTTCAGCTTTTCCCTTCCCGGCTCCGCAAGCCAGCCGCGAATCCGGAATGCGGCATAGACGGCAAGCACCGCGGCGGCAGCCGCGGCCGCGGCCAGTTCCTGTGTAAGCCAGACCAGATACAGCGCGGCAGCCGCGCCGATCCCGTTTGCCGCCTCTCTCAGAAACAGGAGGCCGACTCCGTTCCCCGGCATGGAAGAGATCCCGGTGCGGCGGCCGTTCTGCATGCCGCCTAAAAATACGGCGAGCATCACCGTCATCACGGCGCCGTACGCCTCCGCTCCGGGCAGGAAACCGCTGTAGCAGATTCCGGGAACCGCCGGCCGCGACACGACGCAGAACAAGAGCCCCAAGACAAAACCGCCCTTGCAGGCCCACTGAAATTCCTCAGAAAGCCGCCGCGGATGTTCCATTCCTCTCCAGCTCTCGCAGAACAGGCCGCCGAACACCAGAAGCAGAACCGGCGCGTTGCGGAAACGCTTGTTCAGAACCAGATCGGACAGACCGGCCAGAACAAGGAAAAGCAGCAGCAGGCCGCAAACGGCGCCCCGTCCGCGCCGGGCGTCCTCATTTCCCTGACAGAGCGCGGAGAGCAGAAGAAGAAGTCCCGCCGTCACCCACATATGCAGGCCCGCCATCCGCACCACATACACATTTGAACGGCACTGCAGAAAAATCATGTAAAGAATCAGTGTCAGAAACAGAAGCGTGCGCAGCGCGCGCAGCCTTTTTTCTCCGCAAAGCCTTTCGGGAACCGCGGCGCGCAGCGCCAAGGCAAAGCTTCCGGCAGAATCCTCCGGGGCGGACGCCTTCCGGAGCGGATCCCCGGAAAAATTCTCCCCGAGCAGCAGGATAAACACATTGAAATACAGCACGCACAGATGCGCGTTGAGGACGGCGTACGCCAAAGAGACAAGCATCGCCCAGCTCTCCATATGCCGCCCCTGGCGCTCCAGTCTTTTCCCCGCAAAATAAAAGCCGATCAGCAGCAGAATCAGAAACAGCAGGCCGAAAGACAGACCGTCCTTCAGGAACGAGCAGTCCACATAATTGTATACTTTTTCCGGATCCGCCTGCAGGCTGCCCTGTCCGACCCAGAGGATCTCCTTTCCGAACAGCGAGAATCCGTAATTCCGGATCGCGTCCGCGCCGAACTGCAGCCGGTTGTTCAGCGCCTGATTCACACGCGCCTGAAACGGATTCCCCGGATTATAAAAATACTGCGCCGCGATCGAGCCCGCGGCAGCCAGAACCGCGCCGTACCGGACCAGGAAACGCCTCAGCGCGCAAAGCAGGCGGGACCGGAAATCCATCGTCCAGACAAAAGCCCCCGCGGCCGCAAGCACGGCAAGGCCAAAATCGGTTCGGGAATCCGTGAAACGGTACATCAGATAATTGACCGCACAGAGAACCGCCGTGTCGGACAGCCTTGGCCTTTTCCGGAGACACAGCCACATAAGCGTCATAAACAGCAGAAAATGCGCCGGATATCCGCAGTAAACATAGCCGAGACTGTGCCGGATACGCTCCCCTTCCTGCCAGATGACGTCCTCGATAAGCCCCGTCTGCGACGCGGTCACCGTGACGGCCATAAAGACCGACTGCAGAAGCAGCGTCGCCTTCAGAATCCGGCGAAAGCATACCTGCGCGGAAAAAAACACGAACAGCAGCGCCGGCATCACAAAGCTGCCGTAAACCGAACGTTCCGAGACAATCCCGGTAAATACGAGCAGAAAAACGCCAAGGACGTCTTTTTTTGTATAGGATCCCTTCCGCAAAAATACATACAGCAGCAGAAAATGCGCCGTTCTGCGCGCCAGGCCGCTCAGGACGGAAATCCCCGCGCACTCTTTCCACATGGTGACCGAAAGCAGCGATCCGGCCAGCCAGAGCAGATAGGCCGCAAGGATCCTCTTTTCCGCCGTCCCGCAGACCTCCGCCGGGTCCTGCTGCCCGCGGTCTGCCGCATCCGGCCCGAAACAGGCGCGGATCCGTCCCGCCAGATCACGCGTGCGCGGTCTCATTTTCCTTTTCCCCGCGCCGGATGAGCTCCTGCAGATATCTCGCAAGCGCATCCTGCCAGGGCGGCAGCAGCGCAAACCCGTTCTGCGTCAGCTTGCTCTTGTCAAGCCGCGAATTGAACGGACGCTTCGCCTTCGCCCCGTATTCCTCCGTGGTCACCGGGGTAACCGTCAGTCTGCCGCTGTCATATTCCGTATAGCCGAGCGCTGCCGCCTGACGAAAGATCTCTTTCGCAAACTCATACCAGCTGATGTATCCGCCCTCGTTTGTCGCGTGATAGAATCCGTATTTCTCCGTTTCGATCATGTCCGCCAGAAGTCTGGCGAGATCAAACGTGTACGTGGGCGTTCCGATCTGATCGCTGACCACGCGGATATGATCCAGCTTCCTGCCGAGTTTCAGCATCGTTTTGATAAAATTCGTCCCGTTTACGCCGAACACCCAGGCGATCCGGACGATAAAATACTTCTCCAGAAGCCTCGTGACAGCGAACTCCCCCTCCAGCTTCGTCCGGCCGTACACGTTGATCGGGCGGTAATCCCTGCAGTCCGGCTGCCAGGGCGCGCTTCCGAGCCCGTCAAACACATAATCCGTCGAGAGATACACCATCTTGCAGCCGAGCTCCCTGCACGCGAGCGCGATATTCTCCGTGCCGTCCACGTTGACTCTGCGCACAAGCTCCGCTCTGCCGTCTTCCTCCGCCAGATCCACCGCCGTCCAGGCCGCACAGTGGATCACGGCGTCCGGAGCCGCGTCCGCAAGCGCCGCTCCGACCGCCTCCCGGTCGGTGATATCCAGCGGTACATAGGGCATGATCGTCACGGCCGTTCCGTCGGCCGCGCCGCTGTACTGCCCGGCGAGATCGGATCCGATCCCCTCGCAGCCTCTTCGGGCGAGCTCATTCATCACATCATGGCCAAGCTGTCCTCCGACGCCTGTAACAAATACCTTCATACTGTTCTCCTTCTCTGCCGCCGTTTTCCGGCGCGTCTGCTTCCATCTCAGGTTCGTCTCCGCCGGTACCCGTTCCTCCCGGCAGACGGACGCCGGCCGTCATCTCAGCGTATCCAGATATTTTCCGTCCAGAACGTCCCTGAGATACTGCCCATACTGATTTTTCTTCAATGACTCATACAAAAGTTCCATCTCTTCCCTGGAAATCCAGCCGTTCAGGTAGGCGATCTCCTCGAGACAGGCGATCTTCCTGTGCTGATGCGTCTCCATGGTCTTCACGAAATTCGTCGCGTCCACAAGGCTCTCATGCGTGCCGGTATCCAGCCAGGTAAATCCCTGCCCCAGCAGTTCCACACTGAGCCGGCCGCTCTCAAGATACATGCGGTTCAGATCCGTGATCTCCAGCTCGCCTCTGGCCGACGGCTTCAGCTCCTTCGCGTACTCCACCACCTTGTTGTCGTAAAAATACAGCCCCGTCACGCAGTAATTGCTCTTGGGATGCAGCGGCTTTTCCTCGATCGAGACCGCCTTGCCTTCCCTGTCAAACTCCACAATGCCGAACCGCTCCGGATCATCCACATAGTAGCCGAAGATCGTCGCTCCTTTTCCGCTTTCCGCATTCTCGACGGCCTCCCTCAGACGCCGGTTCAGCCCGTGACCCGAAAAAATATTATCGCCGAGCACCATCGCGACCGTATCGGTCCCGATGAATTTTTCTCCGATAAGGAAAGCCTGCGCCAGACCGTCCGGACTTGGCTGCACCTCATAGGAAAGATGCACGCCGAACTGGTGTCCGTCTCCCAGCAGTTCCTCAAATCTCGGCGTGTCCGTCGGAGTCGATATGATCAGAATATCCCGGATGCCCGCGTTCATCAGCACGGACATCGGATAATAAATCATCGGTTTATCATAAATCGGAAGAAGCTGCTTGCTCGTGACCTTGGTGAGCGGATAAAGACGTGTGCCGGAACCTCCGGCAAGTATGATCCCTTTCATGAAATTCTCCCTTCCTGCTTTCTCACGATCCATAAAACGGGCCGTTTAGATCTCCCTCTCGTGATCCTCCGGGCCCCTGTTCATGTCCGGCCACTATTCTAACACAACCGCACGGAACATTTCAATATTTATCACGAATTCGTCAGACGATCGATCAGGGGCGGTTTTTCCTCCTGCGCACAAAAAGGCAGAAACGCTTCCGGGCGGACACCCCTTACGGGGCTCTCCCGAAGCCTTTCTGCCCTTTCTTTGTCTGCCGCCGTAAACACACAGGGAACCCTGGCGGTTCTGTGGATACCGGCCGCGTCCGGATTCCCCGCACGGAACGTTATTTATAAAGCACTACCGGGAAGCCCGCGTCCACGTTGGAGTAGATCGTCCCGGCCACATTGGTCGGAAGGTTCACGCAGCCGTGCGAGCCGTCGCTCTGATAGATCGTGCCTCCGAACGAAGAGCGCCAGGAAGCGTCGTGAAGTCCCTGACCGTCGAAAAACGGCATCCAGTACTGCACCATGACGTCCCAGCCGCCGCTGCCGCTGCCTCCGCCGCCTTTCAGGTTGTACGGGCCCGCCTTGAACGCGATCGGGTACACGCCGGTCGCCGTCTCGCGGCCGTCCCTCGGAAGCCCGGATACTATATCGCTTTCAACCACAACCTCCCCGTTCCGGTACAGCCAGATATGCTGCGCGGTGAGATTGACCTCGACATAATTCCCGTTCAGATCGTCGCGTCCGTTTCTTGAAAATCCGCTGACGGAATAAACCGGCTCTCTCGTGACCGCGGTGTTGGAATCAAGATCCGCCATAAGCTGCGCAAACTCAGCCTCCTCATCAATCTGATATCCGTAGTCGCTGCTCTCGTAATGAATCGTCGTGCCGACGGAAGTCTGGAAAGAACGGGAATAGTACAGCGTATCATAATCCGCCGCCAGACCGGTCACATAGCTGCGCGCGGCCTCCTCATCGATATGGTAATCCGTCTCCCCGATCACCAGCCACTGCCGGACGGTGTCCCAGTCAACCACACGCTTTTCGTCCCCGAACGTATAGGTGATGACGGCGCCGCAGTAACTGTTGTACGCGTTCATCGTATGATTCATCTCCGGATCGTCCTGCGTCACCGCCGGAAGGAAATAAATGCCCTCCGGCACATCCACCTCAAGATCTGGCTGAGGGCGGGCGGCCGCCGTCAGCTTGTCCGCCTGGTCCCGGACAATGACCTGCAGATCGGCGTCGTCAAATTCGTTTCCGTAGACTTCCGGCTTAATGTAGTACCGGCTGCCGTCAAATTCCATCACCGCGTCCTCGCTCGCGACTCTGGCCACCGAAAAATTTTTCGAGGAAACCGCCTGGTCAAACGTTGTCTCTTCAAATCTGAACGGAACCTCGACCTCATAGTCGTTGCCCTCGAACAGGCTGACCAGAAGACTGAGATTCTGACTGCGCAGACATTCCTGAATACTGTCAAGAAGCTTCCGCTGATCAATCGTATAGCCAAGTTCCTCAAGCGTCAGCGTCAGCACGGTCTCCCCTTTTTCCTTCACCGCGACTTTGGGGGCGCTGTAATCGTTCTCCAGCATCAGAAGGACTTCCTTCGCCGTCTTCCCGGAAACGTCATAATCATTCAGCCGCGTTTCCTCAAAAAACAGCCCGCTGTTTACCTTCTCGTAGAGATAGATCCCCACTGCCGCGGCCGCTGCCGCCAGAACAAGCACAATAATCCAGATGATCCGCTTACCCTTCTTTTTCTCTTTCACCTTTCGTCCCTTACCCTTCTAATCCAGCCTGAAACCGTCCGTTCCCCTGGCGGACAGTTCCGCGGATTTATAACTTATTGTTCACTTCAATATATTGCACTATTCCAAAACAATAGTCAAGGCAGGGAATCTTAAATTTTATGTAAAAATCCGGAAGAAAAACCGGGATTTCCGTTACAGTTTCCACTGACTTCTCAGGACCGAAACAGAACGGAAATCTCCGTTCCGCGTCCGGCTTCGCTCTCAAGTTTTATTTCCGCCTGGTGCTGCGCCACGATGTGTTTGACGATCGCAAGTCCCAGGCCGGTTCCTCCCGTCTTCCTCGAATGGCTCTTATCGACCCGGTAGAAGCGCTCAAAGATCCGCTCCTGATCTTCCCTGCGGATCCCGATCCCGGTGTCCCGCACGGACAGGCAGATCCGGTTCCCGCGCAGGCCGACCGTCACGTCGACCCGGCCCCCTTCCTTATTATAGCGGATCGCGTTGTCACAGAGATTGTAGACCAGCTCTTCTATCATGCCCCGGTCGGCCCGCACCGTGCAGTGATAACCGTGCAGCTCAATTGCGACGCCGTGGTTTTCCGCGTTGATCCGGAGCATCTCCACACAGTCCGCCGTGACCTCATAGAGATCAACCTCCGAAAGCGAGAGCTCCGTCCTGCCGGAATCCAGCTCGGAAAGACGGATGATATCGTTGATCAGCGTCAGAAGCCGGTCGGCGTTGCGGTGTATTCCGCGCGCGAAGCGCTGCACGTCATTCTCCCCCGCAAGCCCCGTCTCGATCAGCTCCGCGTACCCGGAGATCGAGGTCAGCGGCGTCTTCAGCTCATGCGTGACATTCGCCGTGAATTCCTGCCGCATCTTCGCGCTTTTTAAAATATCCTCATGCTGTTTCCGGATCGTGGCGATAAACGGCGCAAGCTCCTCGTAGGCGCCGATCTCCTCCGCCTGCTCCAGATGATTTGCCAGATACTCGATCGGACGGACAATCCCGGCGGTGATATAATGCGCGAGAAAAAGGCAGACCAGAAACATCAGCGCCGCAACTCCCGCGATCCCTTCCGCCATATTGACAAACACCCGCCAGATACTGTCGGCCTCCTTGCTGATGCGCAGGAACATCCCCCCGTCCAGCCGCAGCGCAAAGTAATACATGTCCCTTCCCAGCGTATCCGAATGGCGGACGGCATACCCTTCTCCTTCCTCTTTCGCCATCCGGATCTCCGGCCTTCCGGAATGGTTTTCCAGACTTTCTCCGCCTGCCTCGCTGTCATAGAGGACCGTCCCGTCTTTTTGGATCACGGTGACGCGGACCTCATCGCCGCCTGTTTTTCCCCGGTCGTCCTGATCCCTCTCCCGCGCGTCCTGTGAGTCCAGCCTCTGCCAGTCCATATTCTTCAGCATGCAGGCATACGTGCGCATATCCGCGATCACCTGCCCGCGGTAAATATGATGAAAGATGGCTGCCGTCATAAGCAGCGCAGCCATCAGTGTCAGAAATACTGTCAGAAGAAGACAGGTGTTGATTTTTTTCTTCATACGCTTCATCCGCCTTCCGGATTCATACAGTCAGGATCCGCCTGTCAGCATGTAGCCCACATTCCGCACCGTGCGGATCATCGTCCCCGCGCTCCCAAGCTTCTGCCGCAGCGTCTTTATATGCATGTCGAGCGTTCTGGACTCCCCCTCGAAATCAGTACCCCAGACCCGGTCGAGAATCACATCGCGCGGCGAGACGATCCCCGCGTTCAGCATCAGAAGCTTCAAAAGCTCATATTCTTTGTAGGTCAGCTCGCACGAATTATCCTCCACAGTGACCAGCCGCTTCTCATCGTCCATCCGCAGCGGGCCAAACTCCAGGATTTTCTCTTCGTCCATTCCATGGGCTCTGCGCATCAGCGCTTTTACCCGCGAGATCAGTTCCATGACGCCGAACGGCTTCGTGACATAATCGTCCGCCCCCATGTCCAGCCCTTTCACCTTGTCCAGCTCCGACGTTTTCGCTGTCGCCATGATAATCGGGATCCGTTTCGTCTCCGGGCGGGATCTGAGTTTTCGGACAATCGAAAGCCCGTCCTCATCCGGGAGCATGACATCCACCATGACCAGCGCCGGTATTTTTTCCTTCAGGCACCGAAAAAACGAGGCGGCATCCCCAAATCCCTGAACCTCAAAACCGGAATTTTTCAGCGCGAACATCTCAATCTCCCGGATGTTCTCATCATCCTCCACAATATAGATTACCGCCATAAATCCATCATTCCTTTCCCTCAGAACAAGCCAGAACCTTCTGTATGATTTCCGTTTTCGCGCCATCCTCTGTGAAGCAGAACTGATCCTCTGCCTGATTCGACTCAGTATATTTTATATATCCATGCCTTTCGCGTCAATCCATAATTGCGGCCGCCGCCTCACCGCTCATGCGGGCCCGCATATCGACCTGCGGCGTTCCCTTGATCCGCTTTGGAAGTCCGTATTCCCGTTCATATTCTTCATATTTTTCCCGGAAATACGTCCCATCCTCCGCCTTCAATGTTCTGAGATACTCGTGGCGCCCGTACTCGTCGTTAACCGACTGGATCAGGCAGACCGCAATGTTGGAGCAGTGATCCGCAATCCGCTTGCAGCTTGTCGTCAGATCGGACAGGATAAAACCAAGCTCGATCGTACACCGACCCTCCCGAAGCCGGTCCACATGCCGCCTTCTCATCTCGTCCCCGATCTCGTCGATCACCTCCTCGAGCGGTTCCACCTGCTTCGCAAGTTCCGCGTCTTCTGTCTCCACCGCCTTCATGGAAATGCGGGCCACTTCCCTGACCACTCTGAAAAAGACGGAGAGCTCATTGACCGCCGCTTCGGAGAAGGACAGATTCTTGTTGTAGATCTCGGAAGCCGCATTCGCAATACCGACCGCATGATCAGAGATCCGCTCGATATCTCCGATGCAGTGCAGCAGCGTGGAGAGCGTGTGGCTGTCGCGCAGCGACATCTCCTTTTTCGAGAGCTGCACCAGATAAGTGCCCATGCGGTCCTCATACTGATCAACAAAATTCTCATCATCCTTTACCTGCTTCACTTTCGCCTCGTCGTAGGAATTGAGCAGGGAGACCGCTCTGTCAAGCGCGTGGATCGTCACCTCCGCCATGCGCGCGCACGCCTGACGGCAGTGTTCGATCGCAAGCGCAGGCGTCTCAAGGAAACGGTCGTCAAGCACCTGCAGGCCCTGAAGCTGCGCCGCGACGGCCGGCGTCTCCTTCGGATCCCGAACCGTGAGCTTCGCCAGCTTCACAAGCAGGTTGTGGAACGGCAGCCACAGCAGCGTCGCGAAAACATTGAACGTCGTGTGGACGACCGCGATGCCGGCCGCGTTCGCCGCCTGTGACAGAAATCCGAAGTGCACAAACAGATTCAGCGCATAGAACAGAATCATGAACACGATCGTCCCGATCACGTTAAAATACAGATGCACAAAGGCCGCGCGCTTCGCGTTCTTCTTCGCGCCGATCGCCGAGAGGAGCGCCGTCACGCAGGTTCCGATGTTCTGCCCCATGATGATCGGAATCGCGGAGCCGAACGTGACGGAGCCTGTCACGCACAGCGCCTGCAGGATACCGACGGAAGCGGAAGAGCTCTGGATAACCGCGGTCAGCACGGCTCCCGCTATCATGCCGAGCGCCGGATTCTCAAACATCAGGAACAGATGCGTAAACTCCGGCACATCGGCGAGCGGCTTCACTGCACCGCTCATTGTATCCATGCCGAACATCAGCACCGCGAAGCCGACCAGGATGGAACCGATATCTTTTTTCTTCTCATTTTTTGAAAACATCAGAAGGGCGACGCCGACGATCGCCAGGATCGGGGAGAAGGAGGCCGGCTTCAGCATCCGCACAAAGAAGCTGTTTCCCTCGATTCCCGAAAGACTGAGAATCCACGACGTGATCGTCGTTCCGATGTTCGCTCCCATAATAATGCCGACCGTCCGCTCCAGCGTCATGATCCCCGAGTTTACAAACCCGACCACCATGACTGTCGTTGCGGATGAAGACTGGATAACCGCGGTCACTCCCGCGCCAAGCAGCACGCCCTTTAAAGTGCTCGAAGTAAGCTTCTCCAGAATCTTTTCGAGCCGTCCTCCGGAAGCTCTCGACAATCCGTCCCCCATGACGCTCATCCCGTAAAGAAACAGCGCAAGACCTCCGATCATTGTAAATACACTGAAAATGTCCATACTTTTCTCTCCCTTACTCAATTCTTTCTCGATAATCCGCCGCCATACTCTTTATATCAAATAGAAGATATCTGCTCACGAACAGCCGCATTGCCAGAGAACAGCATAGCGGATGAAATTCCGGCAGATTATAAATGTATCACTCTGTCCAGAGTATATCGAAACCATGTAAAACCGGAATCATGCCAATGTAAAATCCATGTAAAATTTCTCATGGCTCTGCTTTTCGTCTGTGTTTTCCTGTCATGGCAAATTCCACCCACTCCGCCACATTTACCGCGTGATCCCCGATCCTCTCATAATATTTCGCGATCATCAGCAGGTCCAGCGCCTGCCAATTATCCGGCTCTCCCTGCGCGATCTTTTCTGTCAGCTGGCTGCGAACTTTCAAAAACAGTCCGTCCATCTCGTCGTCGATGCCGATCGTCTCCCGCGCAACGCCCAGGCTCTGATCAATGTATGCCTCAATGCTTTTATTTACCATATTGACCGCCGTCTGCGCCATCATGGTAAGATCCGTTTCCTCCACGGAAGCTGCTTCTCTGCCTGTCATGATGATCTCCGCGATATCCGCTGCCTGATCTCCTATGCGTTCCAGGTCAGTAATCATCTTGAGAGATGCCGACACAAAGCGCAGGTCGGAGGCGACCGGCTGCTGCTGAAGCAGAAGCCGCAGACAGATTCCCTCGATTTCCCGCTCCTGCCGGTCAATCTCCTCCTCCATCTCCAGGATCTTCTCTCCGGCTTCTTTTACATGTTCCTTCGCAAACAGCATCTGATAAGTGCTTACAATCGCTTTTTCGCAGAGCATTCCCATGTTCAGCATTTCCCTGCGAAGCTGTTCCAGCTGCTTTACGTAGCGGTCTCTCATCTCAGCCAAACCTCCCTGTGATATATTCCTCCGTTTTTTTGTTCCCCGGCGTGGAAAACAGCGTCAGCGTATCGTCATACTCGATCATCTCTCCCAGCAGGAAAAACGCAGTACGATCTGAGATACGGGCGGCCTGCTGCATATTGTGAGTCACAATGACAATCGTGTAATCCTCCTTCAGTTCCATCACCAGATCCTCGATCTTCGAAGTGGAAATCGGATCCAGCGCGGAAGTCGGTTCGTCCATCAGAAGCACTTCCGGTTCTACCGCAAGCGCCCTCGCAATGCAGAGCCTCTGCTGCTGACCTCCCGACATGCCAAGCGCGCTTTTTTTCAGCCTGTCCTTTACTTCGTCCCAGACCGCGGCGCTGCGCAGCGATCTCTCCACGATCTCATCCAGCTTCGCCTTTGTGTGTATTCCATGTGTCCTCGGACCATACGCAATGTTGTCATAAACGCTCATGGGAAACGGATTCGGTTTCTGAAACACCATGCCTACTCGTCTGCGCAGACGGCTGACGTCCCGGTACCTGCAGATATCCTCCCCGTCAAGCAGGAGCTCTCCGGTGATCCTGCATCCTTCCACCAGATCGTTCATCCGGTTCAGCGATTTCAGCAGCGTTGACTTTCCACATCCGCTCGGCCCGATAAACGCCGTGATCTTATGCTCCGGAATATCCAGATTAATGTTTTTCAGCGCGTGAAACGCGCCGTAATACAGATCCATATTCCTGATCGTAATTTTGCTCATACTGTTCTGTCCTTTTCCTGTTTTTCAATTGTCCGACCGTTTCGTTCTGCTTGCCCCCTGCCTTCTTTTCAGTTCTGCATTTCACTGCTTTCTGACAGCTTTCGGCTGTAACTCCGTTTTCCTTTCTCCATTTTCCAGTCACACTCCCTGGCGGCCTCAGTCTGCGTTCATCGCTTTCCCCTTTTCCGCTTCCCGGCTGGCTGAGCCGCTTCCTGACAACCTCAGTCTGCATCACTGCTTTCCCTTCGTCAGTTTCCCGGCCAGCAGCCCGGAAACTCCGTTCAGCGCCACCACGACAATCAACAGAACCACCGCCGTCGCGTACGCCTGGTTCATGTGCAGTCCCTCCGTGGACAGCACATACATATGTACAGCGAGCGTGCGTCCGGACTCCATCAGACTTTCCGGTATCTGCGCAATCGTCCCCGCCGTGTAGATCAGCGCCGCCGTCTCTCCCACAATGCGGCCTGTCGCCAGCACAACACCGGCCAGAATTCCCGGCATCGCAGCCGGAAGCACAACGCGAAAAATTGTTCGAAGTTTTCCCGCTCCAAGGCCAAAGGACGCTTCCCGGTAAGAATCCGGAACCGCCAGAAGCGCCTCCTCGGAAGTTCGGATGATCAGCGGCAAAATCATGATCACGATGGTCAGCGAACCTGACAGCATGGACAATCGCCAGCGAAGCGCTGTACAGAAAAACAGCATGCCAAACAGGCCATAAATAATCGACGGAATTCCGGAGAGCGTCTCCGTCGTGAGCCGGATCAGCTTCACGATCCTGCTGCCCTTTTTCGCATATTCCGCCAGATAGACTGCCGCAGACACACCCAGAGGAACAGCAATCAGAAGTGAAAATACCGTCATCGTGACCGTGTTGACCAGCGCAGGGATTAAAGACACATTATCTGAATTGTAAGTGGGGGAAAATAAATCCGGCGTCAGATATCGGACGCCTTTTATTAAAATAAATCCCACCAGAAAGACCATCACGGCCAGAGTCAGCAGACCGCACAGCCATACGAGAGCAGCCGCCGCCGCGGAAAACGGGTGGTTCTGTCTCTTCATAAAAATCTCCATTCCGCCGCCTTTTCCGGCAGCACAAATTCTGTTTCCGTTCAGAAACACTCCGGTTAACGTTTCTTCGTTTTTCTGTTTTTATAAAACATCCAAACAGGCAGTCATCCGTTTCTCTGTTTCAGCGCGGAAACACTCAGATTGATCAGCAGGATAAATACAAACAGCACGACGCCCGTCGCGATCAGAGCCTCTCTGTGGAGATCCGCCGCGTAGCCCATCTCGATTCCGATGTTTGCGGTCATCGTACGCAGTCCGTAAAGCAATCCTTTTGGCATCTGTGTCTGATTGCCTGCCACCATCATGACGGCCATCGTCTCTCCGACCGCACGCCCGATTCCAAGTACAATCCCCGCCATGACTCCCGATTTCGCCGCCGGCAGCACAGTGAAAAACACGCTTCGTTCATGGGTTGCCCCGAGCGCAAGCGAACCTTCATAATAACTCTCCGGCACACTGCGAAGCGCGGCCTCGGCGGTAACCGTGACCGTCGGCAGAATCATGATTCCCAGAAGAAGGGATGCCGTCAGCATCGTACTGCCGTCTCTCCCCGTCAATTCGCGCATCAGCGGCACAATCACCACCAACCCGAAAAATCCGTAGACAACTGACGGAATTCCCGCCATCAGATTGACCGTCGCGCGTATCACGGGATACAGCCATTTCGGGCAGAAACGCACCATGAACACCGCCGTCATCAAAGCAACCGGTACGCCGATCAGAACCGCGCCTCCCGTCACATAAACACTGCCGAGGATCATCGGCAATATCCCGTACAGACCGGCGGACGGCTTCCATTTCTGTCCCAGCAGAAACTCCGGTACGCCGATTTTGAAAATCGCCGGCATTCCGTTCGCAAACAGGAACGCGCAGATCAGCGCGACGGCCAGCACCGAAGT
>CANRGB010000012.1 GCA_947630005.1 uncultured Lachnospiraceae bacterium | reverse complement strand
GTGGAAGTGCAGCAATGCATGGAGCTGACTGCTACTAATAGGTCGCAGGCTTGTCCGATACGGGCGGGTTTGTAAGGAAAAAAAGAACGGGTGTTGATCTGTATGTGGTTTTGAAGGTATGTAATTGTATATGCGGCTGTAGAAATGATAAACTGTCACTGTGTAGAAGCGGTTGACAGTTTTTTTTATGCACAGGCCCGCATATGGAAAATAGCTGCTGGCGCAGCATGCGGGCCGCGCGTGCGAGCAGGAGGAAAGGCAGCTCCTGCTCGATCAGTCAGTCAGGCCCGCATGCGGAGGAATGTATATGGAGGACAAAATGAGATATTCTGAGATTGCGGAAAAGGTTAAAAAAGCGGAAATGATACTGATCGGAATCGGAGAGGAATTCAGACCGAAAATACCGGAGATGAAGCTTGATGGCAGGGCGCTTCCCTATGCGGTGAGCGCGTATTATCACTCTCTTGCGGATACGGACAAGGTGATCGGCGCTTATAAAAGGCTGCGAGAGCTGGCAGGGGCAAAGCCGTATTTTGTAGTCACGCTGAATACGGATGATCTGGTGTACCGGGGCGGATTTGAGCGGGATCTTGTCGTTGCGCCCTGCGGCAGTATGGAAAAGATGCAGTGCCGGGAGCATATCGTAGAGGCGGCCCCGGTGCGCGAAAAAGTTCTGGAGGAAATACGAAAGCTTCCCGGGACACAGAGAGAAGATCCTGAAAGTATAGAACAGATTCTGAAAGCGCACGCGGTGTGTCCGATCTGCGGCAGTCCGCTGCAGTTTCATGTTAAATCGGAGGAGGGATATCTTGAGAAAGGTTATCTTGATCAATGGCAGAGCTACAACCGATGGCTGTCCTGCACGCTGAACCGAAGGCTCTGCATCCTGGAACTGGGAGTTGGTTTTGAATACCCGCAGGTGATCCGCTGGCCGTTTGAAAAGGCTGCTTATTTTAATCAGAAAGCGGAGCTGATCCGTGTTCACAGCCGTCTTCCCCAGACGGCTTCGGAGCTGGGAAAACGCGGAATTTCAATTGAATGTTCTCCGATTGAATTCTGCCTGTCAGTCTGAATGTCAATCGGAATATCCGGCAAAGACGAGCCGTATGTGCGGCCAATTTTCGGCTCCCCCAAAGCGCCGGAAACGGATTTTTATAAGAGAAATCGTGCAGATGGCGGGAATTTATGTATATTTTCTCATACAAACGGTCAATACGGGGAAAAAGCTGTGCGAAAAGACTAAAAAAGTCTTGAAAAAAAACAGGTTGTTGTGTATGATAGACATAAGTCATAGATAACGTTTGTTATCGTTAAAATTCCGTTAAAATATGTTGGAGGTATTCTTATGGAAAACAGAATGAAAAAGATTCAGTCACATGCCAACAAGAATGTTGCTTTGCGTGTTATCCCGGGACATTTTGCGACGAATCACTCTCATATCAACTATTATGTTGACCTGACCATTATGAAATCAAGGAAGAGTGAGGCGGAAGCCGCTGCACAGACGCTTGCGAGAAATTACTCTCTGAGCACATATATCGATACGATTATCTGTCTGGACGGGTGCCAGGTGATCGGTGCTTATCTGGCTGACGCGCTTACCGAGTCCGGCGTTATGTCTATGAACCAGCATCATACGATGTATGTTGTCACGCCTGAGATCGATCCGGGCGGACAGCTCATTTTCCGTGACAATATGCAGACGATGATCTATGGGAAGCACTGTCTGCTGCTTCTTGCTTCCGCGACGACAGGACGTACAATTGAGAGGGCGGTGTCCTGCGTGAAGTATTACGGCGGCATTGTAGAGGGCATTTCCGCAATTTTCAGCGCGATCCAGAACGTCGGCGGCATGGATATCAATTCCATTTTCAGCAGCGAGGATCTTCGTGATTATCAGACTTATGAGTTCAATCAGTGCCCGCTGTGCGCGAGAAAGCAGAAGATTGACGCGATCGTAAACAGCTACGGTTATTCAAGACTGTAACAGCCGCGGGCTGTCCGGACTGTCTATAAGGCGGCGGACGAAGCGCCTGAATTTATGGAACCAGCGCAGAATGCGGATATCGGATATAGAGAAGAACGGAACAAGTACGAAATAACAGAATAATTATGCGGGAGACAGACTGCGGCGGATTTTATCCGGGCAGTCTGTTTTTATCAGAAAACAAAAAAATTCCTGTCTTTCAGAAATTTTCTTGTATGAAGGCCTATATTGTGGTAAATTAGTTAGCGTGTAGTTCTTCACGGGAGAAAATTTTAAACGATACAATGATGAGGAGCATATTGGTATGATAGGAGTAATCGATTACGACGCGGGAAATCTGCGGAGCGTGGAAAAAGCGCTGGCTTTTCTGGGAGAGGAGGCAGTTGTCACAAGGGACGCGGAGACGATTCTGCATGCGGACGGGCTGATTCTTCCCGGTGTCGGGGCTTTTGGAGACGCGATGGAAAAGCTGCGTCAGTATGGTCTGGTGAGTGTAATCCGGAAAGCTGCCGCGCGGGAAATTCCGTTCCTCGGGATCTGTCTCGGTCTGCAGCTTTTGTTCGAGCGAAGTGATGAATCGCCCGGAGCGGACGGGCTTGGCATATGTAAAGGGGAAATCTTAAGGATTCCGGGCGGCGGAGAACGGAAGATTCCGCACATGGGATGGAATTCGCTGCGGTATGATCACCTAGGAAGACTTTTTGAGGGAATTCCGGAGGGCGCGTACGTCTATTTTGTACATTCCTATTATTTGAAGGCGGCGGACGAGACAATCGTGAAAGCGTCAGCGGATTACGGAGTAAAAATACACGCCTCCATAGAGCAGGGGAATATTTTCGCGTGCCAGTTCCATCCGGAGAAGAGCGGTGCGGTCGGACTTTCCATATTGAAGAATTTTATCAGGATTGTAAAGGAGGGCCGCTGATATGTTCACGAAGAGAATTATTCCATGCCTGGATGTCCATGCGGGTCGTGTCGTGAAAGGCGTTAATTTTGTAAATCTGCGTGACGCGGGCGATCCTGTCGAGATTGCGGCCGCATATGACAAGGCCGGAGCGGACGAACTGGTCTTTCTTGATATCACGGCCTCCTCGGATGCCCGAAAGACGGTTGTGGACATGGTCAGGCGCGTTGCGGAAACCGTATTTATTCCGTTCACGGTAGGAGGCGGAATCCGTACGGTGGATGATTTCAGGATGCTTCTGCGCGAAGGGGCGGACAAGATTTCCGTCAACTCCGCCGCAATCATGAATCCTCCGCTGATCTCGCAGGCCGCGGAAAAGTTCGGAAGCCAGTGCGTCGTCGTCGCGATCGATGCGAAACGCCGCAGGGACGGCAGCGGATGGAACATCTATAAAAACGGCGGACGCGTCGATATGGGGATCGATGCTGTCGAGTGGGCGGTAAAGGCCGCTTCCCTCGGCGCAGGCGAAATTCTTCTGACAAGTATGGACTGCGACGGGACAAAAGACGGGTATGATCTTGAGCTGACGAGAACGATCGCGGAGCGGGTGCCGATTCCGGTGATCGCCTCCGGGGGCGCGGGAGCGATGGAGCATTTTTATGATGCGCTGACAGAAGGCAAAGCCGACGCGGCGCTCGCGGCTTCGCTGTTTCATTACAAGGAGCTGGAAATCCGGCAGGTCAAAGAGTATCTGCAAAAACGCGGCGTGTCAGTGCGGCTGTGAAGGCAGGAGGCGTCAGAGAGGAACGGTACAACGGGAAGAATTACAGAAGAATTACGGGAAACAAAGGAGAATCGAAGGAGGGAGAATCTATGCCGCCTATTTCAAATGACTGGCTTGCCCCGCTCAAACCGGAGTTCGGAAAGCCTTATTACGCGAAACTGTACAAAACGGTAAATGAAGAATACCGGTCGAAAGTGATTTATCCGCCGGCGGACGATATTTTTAACGCGTTTGCGTTTACGCCGCTGGCAAATGTGAAGGTTGTGATCCTGGGGCAGGATCCCTATCATGAGCCGGGGCAGGCGCACGGGCTTTGCTTTTCGGTGAAGCCGGATGTGGAGATTCCGCCGTCGCTTGTAAATATATACCGGGAGCTGCACGAAGACTGCGGCTGTAAAATTCCGAACAACGGCTGCCTGACAAAATGGGCCAGCCAGGGCGTTCTGCTTCTGAACACGGTGCTGACCGTGCGCGCGCATCAGGCAAATTCGCACCGGGGGATCGGATGGGAGGAATTTACGGACGCCGCGATCCGCATTCTTAACGAGCAGGACCGCCCGATCGCGTTTATTCTGTGGGGAAAGCCGGCGCAGGCCAAAAAAGCGATGCTTAACAACCCGAAACATCTGATCCTTGAGGCGCCGCATCCAAGTCCTCTGTCGGCATACCGGGGATTTTTCGGAAGCCGGCCGTTCTCGCGGACGAATAAATTTCTCGTGCAGAACGGGCTGGAACCGATTGACTGGCAGATTGAGGATGTGTGACGATTGTCCGGGAAACAAAAACCGCCAGGTCCTGTGTTTTGCGGTTTTCTATGGGAAAGCGGATTGGCCTGGAAAACGGTTTGCGAAATTATGACAAAGAATGGAGATAGAGACAGATGAGCGGACAGATAAAAAATTTCCTGAAACGAAAAAACGTGGTATTGTCGGCCAGCCGTTACGGAATCGACGCGCTGGGAGCGATGGCGCAGGGATTGTTTGCTTCCCTGCTGATCGGGACGATCCTGAGTACGCTGGGGGAGCAGACCGGGATTGATGTTCTTGTACAGATCGGAACGTATGCCAAGGACGTGACCGGGCCGGCGATGGCCGTCGCGATCGGCTACGCGCTCCAGGCGCCTCAGCTGGTGCTGTTTTCTCTGATCGCGGTGGGAAGCGCGGCCAATAAGCTTGGCGGAGCGGGCGGACCGCTCGCGGTTTACGTGGTGGCGATCATCGCCTGTGAATGCGGAAAGATCGTTTCGAAGGAGACAAAGGTTGACATTATTGTGACGCCGAGCGTGACGATCGCCGTCGGCGTGCTGTTCTCGATGGCATTTGCTCCGGCAATCGGGGCTGCCGCAAGTTCCGTCGGAAACGCGATCATGTGGGCGACGGATCTTCAGCCGTTTTTCATGGGAATTCTGGTCTCCGTGATCGTCGGCGTCGCGCTGACGCTTCCGATCAGCAGCGCGGCGATCTGCGCGGCTCTCGGGCTGACCGGACTGGCCGGCGGAGCCGCTGTCGCGGGCTGCTGTGCGCAGATGATCGGCTTCGCGGTCATGAGCTTTAAAGAAAACAAATGGGGCGGCTTTTTCGCGCAGGGAATCGGAACCTCGATGCTTCAGATGGCGAACATCATCCGCAATCCCAAGATATGGATTCCGCCGACAGCCGCGTCCGCGATTACGGGGCCGATCGCAACCTGCGTGTTCCGGATGCAGATGAACGGGGCGGCGGTATCCTCGGGTATGGGAACCTGCGGACTTGTCGGTCAGATCGGCGTCTATACCGGATGGGTCAGCGATGTAGCAAGCGGAGCGAAAGCGGCGATCACCGCCTGGGACTGGGTCGGACTGCTGCTGATCTGCTTTGTGCTTCCGGCTGTGCTGACACAGCTGATCGCGGTTCCGCTGCGTAAAATCGGATGGATTAAGGAAAATGATCTGAAGCTGGACCTGTAAAACCGAATCTGTAAGATAAAAATCTCCTGTCAGATGGATGACAGGAGATTTTTTATGAAATTTTTGTCAGGATTCTTTTGACTTATTGCTGATTTACGGCTTCTCTGCTGTCTGTTTTTTCCAGATTTTTCATCGCGGTCGAGAGCATCAGCTTGATGCGGTTGAGCTGATTGACCTCGCTTGCGCCGGGATCGTAATCGATCGCGACGATGTTCGAGAGCGGGTACTGGCGCCGAAGCTCCTTGATAACGCCTTTTCCTACAACGTGATTGGGCAGACAGGCAAACGGCTGCGTGCATACGATGTTGCTGACCCCGGAATGGATCAGTTCGAGCATTTCTCCGGTCAGGAACCATCCCTCGCCGGTCTGGTTGCCCAGGGAGACGATGTCCTTTGCCATGGTGCCAAGCTGATCAATGTGGGACGGCGGATCAAAATGAACGCTTTTTTCAAATTCCTCCGCGGCGGTCTGACGCAGTTTTTCCAGCACGTAAATGCCGAAATTGGCGACTGTGGCGGAACTCTTTTTTGTCCCGAGATAGCTGGACTTGAAATTCTGATTGTAGAAGCAGTAGAGCAGGAAGTCCATCAGGTCAGGCACGACAGCCTCCGCGCCTTCCGACTCAAGAAGTTCTACGAGATGATTGTTCGCGGCGGGCAGGAATTTCACGAGAATTTCTCCGACGATGCCGACGCGCGGTTTTTTCTCATCTGTGATCGGAAGGGTGTCAAAATCATGAATGATCTCCCGGCACATCTTCTTGAATTCTCCGTAGGAAGGCTTTCCGGCAACAAATTTACAGCAGTGTTCCTCCCACGTATGAAACAGTCTGTCCGCGGAACCGGGTACTTTTTCGTAAGGACGCATCCGGTACAGGCAGCGCATGAAGATGTCTCCGAAGACGAGAGCGAACATGGCGCGCTTCGCCATCTGGAAGCTGAGCGTGAAGCCCGGATTTTTTTCGAGGCCGCTCAGATTCAGAGAAATTACCGGAATCTGTTCCATCCCCGCTTTGCGGAGCGCACGCCGGATAAACCCGATATAGTTGGAGGCACGGCAGCCTCCGCCGGTCTGCGTCATGATCACGGCGGTATGATTGAGATCATAGCGGCCGGAGAGCAGAGCGTCCATGACCTGTCCGATGACGATCAGGGACGGGTAGCAGGCGTCGTTGTTTACGTATTTCAGCCCGACATCGACGGCCTGGCGGTTATCGTTCGGCAGAACCTCGATATGATAGCCGGAGGCGTTCATGGCCGCCTGGAGCACCTTAAAATGGATCGGCGACATCTGCGGGCAGAGAATCGTGTAATTTCTGCGCATTTCTTTGGTAAAGACCACGCGCTCGATATTGGCCGGACGGATTGTACGCTCGGTTCCTTCATTCTTTTCCCGCACGCGGATCGCGGCGATCAGAGAGCGGATACGGATACGCGCCGCTCCGAGATTGTTCACCTCGTCGATCTTCAGGCAGGTGTAGATCTTACCGGACTGATTCAGAATGTCGCTGACCGCGTCGGTCGTCACCGCGTCCAGACCGCAGCCGAAGGAATTGAGCTGAATCAGATCGAGATCGTTCCGCGTCTTGACGTAGTTGGCGGCGCCGTACAGCCTGCTGTGGTACATCCACTGATCCATGACGATCAGCGGCCGTTCGACCGGATTGAGTTGGGAGATTGAATCCTCCGTCAGCACGGCAAGCCCATAGGAATTGATCAGTTCCGGGATGCCGTGATTGATCTCGGAATCGATGTGGTACGGCCTTCCGGCAAGTACAATTCCGTGTCTTCCGGTTTCCTCGAGGTACCGCAGTGTTTCCTGCCCTTTCTCATACATCGCCTGCCGTGCCCCGGCCAGCTCATCCCAGCCGGCCTTTGCGGCCTGCTCGACCTCTTCCGCCGGAATTTCGCTGAAACATTCTTTCAGACGTTTTGTCACGGTCTCAAGATTCGTGAACGCGACAAACGGATTTTCAAAGCGTATGTGCTCCGTGCGCAGAGATTCCACATTGTTCTTGATGTTTTCCGCGTAGGAGGTGACGATCGGGCAGTTGTAGTGGTTCGGCGCGTCGCTAAATTCCGTGCGCTCGTAGGGAATGCACGGATAGAAAATATATTTGATGCCTTTTCGGATCAGCCATTCGACATGGCCGTGCGCGAGCTTGGCCGGATAACATTCCGATTCGCTCGGGATGGATTCGATTCCGAGTTCATAGATTTTCCGCGTGGAGGCCGGGGAAAGGATGACCCGGTATTTCAGTTCGGTAAAAAACCGGAACCAGAACGGGTAATTCTCATACATGTTCAGCACGCGCGGGATGCCGACAATACCGCGGACCGCTTCGTCCTCAGGAAGCGGCTCGTAGGAAAACAGCAGTTTGTTCTTGAACTCGAACAGATTCGGAATCTTCTCTTTGTTGCGCTCCTTGCCGATGCCGCGCTCACAGCGGTTGCCGCTGACATACTGCCGGCCGCCGGAGAAGCGGTTGATCGTGAGGCGGCACTGGTTTGTGCAGCCTTTGCACTTTGCCATTGTCGTTGTAAACTCCAGGGCATTGATGCGGTCGATCGAGAGCATTGTAGTCTGCGCGTCTTCCTGATAGTGGTAGCGTTCGCGCGCGATCAGAGCCGCGCCGAAAGCGCCCATGATCCCGGCGATATCGGGGCGGATTGCCTCACAGCCTGCAATCTTTTCAAAACTCCGCAGAACGGCGTCATTGTAGAAGGTTCCGCCCTGAACGACGATATGGCGTCCCAGCTCGGAAGCGTCGGACACCTTGATTACTTTGTACAGCGCGTTTTTGATGACGGAATAGGCGAGGCCCGCGGAGATATCGGAGACCTCGGCTCCTTCCTTCTGCGCCTGCTTGACTTTTGAATTCATAAATACGGTGCAGCGGGTGCCAAGGTCGATCGGATGCTGCGCGAACAGAGCAGCCTTCGCGAAATCTTCCACCGAGTAGTTCAGGGATTTGGCGAACGTTTCGATGAAGGAACCGCAGCCGGAAGAGCACGCCTCATTGAGCTGGACGCTGTCGACCGTATGGTTCTTGATTTTGATGCATTTCATGTCCTGGCCGCCGATGTCGAGGATGCAGTCCACCTCCGGGTCAAAAAAGGACGCGGCGTAATAGTGCGAGACGGTCTCCACCTCTCCCTCATCGAGCAGAAGGGCGGCTTTGATCAGCGCCTCCCCGTAACCGGTCGAGCAGGACCAGACAATCCGGGCTTCTTTCGGGAGAACACTGTAGATCTCCTGCATCGCGCGGATCGTCGTGCGCAGCGGACTGCCGTTGTTGTTGCTGTAAAAAGAGTACAGCAGCGAGCCATCCTCAGAAATAAGGGCGGCTTTTGTCGTCGTGGAGCCGGCGTCGATGCCGAGATAGCAGTTTCCGCGGTAGGAAGAGAGGTCGGAGGTCCGCACGACGTTGCAGTGCTGGCGCGCGAGAAACAGGTCATAATCCTGCTGCGAGGCAAAAAGCGGCTCCATGCGCGCAACCTCAAATTCCATGTGGATGGCCGACGAGAGTTTTTCCATCATCCTGCCGAGCGTGGTGGATGATCCGGGCTTCGCGTTAAGGGCGGAGCCGATCGCCGCGAACAGATGGGAATTTTCCGGGACGATCGCGTGTTCCTCGTCCAGCTTCAGCGTGCGGATAAATGCCTCTCTCAGTTCCAGCAGAAAGTGCAGCGGGCCTCCGAGAAACGCGACATGGCCGCGGATCGGCTTGCCGCAGGCGAGTCCGCTGATCGTCTGGTTGACGACAGCCTGAAAAATGGATGCGGAGAGATCTTCCTTCGTCGCGCCCTCGTTGATCAGAGGCTGGATGTCCGACTTCGCGAACACGCCGCAGCGCGCGGCGATCGAGTAGAGCGAAGTATAATGCCGGGCATAGTCGTTCAGTCCTGACGCGTCCGTCTGCAGCAGAGAAGCCATCTGGTCGATAAATGAGCCGGTACCGCCGGCACAGATTCCGTTCATGCGCTGTTCTACGCTTCCGCCTTCAAAATAAATGATCTTGGCGTCTTCGCCGCCAAGTTCGATCGCGACGTCCGTCTGCGGCGCGAAATGCTGCAGAGAGGACGCCACCGCGATGACTTCCTGGACGAACGGAACTTCAAGGTGGTTGGCAAGCGTCAGACCGCCGGACCCCGTGATCACGGGAGATATGCTGAGATCTCCGAGAAGATCCAGTGCCCTGCCGATCAGAGTGCCGAGCGTTTCCTGGATATTCGCGTAATGTCTTTTATAATCGGAGAACAGAAGCTCCTGCTTCGGGCCAAGGACAGCAATCTTAACTGTGGTGGAACCGATGTCGATTCCAAGCGTGTGTGTTGATGTTGTCTCCATATATGTTTGTGCAGAAATAGTCTGCGCCTCCTTTTTAAATCAGAAATATGTGAATCTCAGCCCCTAGTATAAAACATTTGTCGAAATTTTTCAAATGGATTGCGTACGGCAGATTTTGTCTGCCTGTCCGCGGACGGACACTGCATCCGGACAGGTACGGGATTTAATAAAAATATATGTAGCTTATTTTACTGAAAAAATAAGAAAAGAAAGAGAAGTCAGAGTAAATTTTCACAAAAACGGGGAGACTCTGGCGAAAAAAGCAGAAAAACCGCAGATGTTAAGGAATCGCTCAAAAATGATGCACACGGTTTTGCCCGCATCCGTCCGGCAGAATCAGGCGCCGCTTGAAAATCTTCCACGTTTATGATAACATGCCAGAAGTACAAAGTGGAGATGCGCACGAATTTGAAGCGGAAAAATGCCGCCCAAGCGGCGCAAATTCGGCGCAGGGAACGAGCGAAACGAAAATCGTTTTGTCGTTCCCTAAAATACGAAGACAGGGAGAATTTTATGTATAAAATCATAAAACGCGACGGCATGGCGAAACGTGCCGTATTTGAGACGGTTCACGGCACGGTGCAGACGCCGGTATTTATGAATGTCGGCACGGCGGCCGCGATCAAGGGCGCGGTAGCGACGACGGACCTGCATGAGATCGGAACGCAGATTGAGCTCTCCAACACGTATCATCTGCATGTGAGGCCCGGGGATCAGATTGTAAAAAAGCTGGGAGGGCTGCACCGGTTCATGAACTGGGACAGGCCGATCCTGACGGATTCCGGCGGCTTCCAGGTATTCTCGCTCGCGAATCTGCGGAAGATCAGGGAGGAAGGCGTGTATTTCCAGTCGCATGTGGACGGGCGGAAGATTTTCATGGGGCCGGAGCAGAGCATGCAGATCCAGTCGAATCTTGCCTCAACGGTGGCGATGGCTTTCGACGAATGTCCTTCGAGCGTGGCGGAGCGGGAGTACGTGCAGAATTCCGTGGACCGCACAGCCCGCTGGCTCGTCCGCTGCAAAGAAGAGATGCGCAGGCTGAACGGGCTGGAAGATACGATCAATCCGCACCAGCTTTTGTTTGGGATCAATCAGGGAGCGGTCTATGACGATATCCGGATCGAGCATGCAAAGCGCATCGCGGATCTGGATCTGGACGGCTATGCGATCGGAGGTCTCGCGGTCGGAGAAACGCACGAAGAGATGTACCGCATTCTGGACGCGGTCGTTCCGTACCTTCCGTCCGGGAAGCCGACGTATCTGATGGGAGTGGGGACGCCGGTCAATATCCTTGAAGCGGTGGACCGCGGCGTGGATTTCTTTGACTGTGTGTACCCGAGCCGGAACGGACGGCACGGCCATGTCTATACATCGGACGGGAAACTGAATATGTACAACGCGAAATATGAGCTGGACGACAGGCCGATCGAAGAAGGATGCGGCTGTCCGGCCTGCCGGAATTACAGCCGCGCTTATATCCGCCATCTGCTGAAGGCGAAGGAAATGCTCGGCATGCGGCTCTGCGTCCTGCATAATCTGTATTTCTATAATCATCTGATGGAGGAAATACGGGACGCGATCGAGGAAGGGCGCTACAAATCCTTTAAAAACGAAAAAATTGCCCGTTATCTTGGAAATCAGGAAAAAAATGCTTGATGAAAAGAGGCAGATTGTGTATTATTGTACTTATGCAGCTGACGCGCGGTCTGATTCCGGCCTTGTTCCGAGACGCAGAAGCGGAGGAGACAGCGCGTGATGACTGTGCACAATAGAAGGAGGAAACGCAGATGATGATGAATGTAATGACAGAAGGTGCGGGAGGCGGGATGCCCCTCATTACAATGGTGATCTACATCGTATTTCTTGGCGCCCTGATGTATTTTATTGCAATTCGTCCGCAGAAAAAAGAGCAGAAGAGAATGGCTGCCCTCATTGCGTCCGTTGAGGTAGGTGACACGATCGTGACGACCAGCGGATTTTACGGTGTGGTGATCGATATCACGGATGAGGACTGCATCGTTGAGTTCGGAAGCAACAAAAACTGCCGTATTCCGATGAAAAAGACGGCCATCGCGGAAGTGGAGAAAGCCGGAGAGGCTTAATGAAAGAAAAAAATCTGTGTCAGTACGAAGTGGCGGCCAATGGCCGCCAGTTTTCGTATACGCAGGCCCGCACGCAGCATGCGGGCCGCGCGGCGGGCAGGAGGGAAAAGCCGCCTCCTGCCCGATTGCCGGATATCCGCAGGCTTTTATTTAATTTCCTGCAAATTAACAGTTGAAAAAAACAGAGGAATCCACTATTATAGTGGATAAAGCTTTTTTACGCTAAAGCAAGGAAAAGAAAGGATGAATGTGATGGGATACAGGATAGCTGTTATTCCGGGAGACGGGATCGGACCGGAGATTGTCAGGGAGGCGCGCAAAGTACTTGACGCTGCCGGAAAGAAGTATGGATTTGAGCTTGATTATACGGAGCTGCTGATGGGAGGAGCTTCGATCGATGTGCATGGAGTTCCGCTCACAGACGAGACGATCGCGGCCGCGAAGGCAAGCGACGCGGTGCTGATGGGATCAATCGGAGGAGACGCGAAAACTTCTCCGTGGTACAGGCTCGCGCCGGAACTCCGCCCGGAGGCAGGACTTCTGAAAATCAGGAAATCTTTGAATCTGTTCGCCAATCTGCGGCCGGCTTATCTCTATGACGAGTTAAGAGCGGCATGTCCGCTTCGCGACGAGATCATCGGGGACGGATTTGACATGATGATCATGCGTGAACTGACAGGCGGCCTCTATTTCGGAGAGCGGTATACCGAGGAAAAGGACGGCGTGCGCAGAGCGGTCGATACGCTTGTATACAATGAGGAAGAGATCCGCAGGATTGCGGTCAAAGGCTTTGAGATTGCGCGAAAGCGCAGGCATAAGGTCTGCAGCGTGGACAAGGCGAATGTTCTGGATTCCTCAAGGCTGTGGAGGACCGTTGTGGAGGAAGTGGCGAAAGATTATCCGGATGTAGAACTGTCCCATATGCTGGTGGATAACTGTGCGATGCAGATCGTCCGTGATCCTGCCCAGTTTGACGTCATCCTGACGGAAAATATGTTCGGCGATATTCTTTCCGATGAGGCAAGCATGGTGACAGGTTCGATCGGCATGCTGTCGTCCGCTTCTCTGAATGAGACGAAGTTCGGCCTTTACGAGCCGAGCCACGGTTCCGCGCCGGATATCGCGGGAAAAAACATGGCGAATCCGATCGCCACGGTTCTTTCGGCGGCGATGATGCTCCGGTATTCTCTTGATCTCGATGAGGCGGCCGACGCGGTTGAGGCGGCGGTGAAGCAGGTGTTAAAAGAGGGTTACCGCACGGGAGACATCATGTCGGACGGATGCGTGAAGGTCGGCACGGTGCAGATGGGTACGCTGATCGCCGAGAGAGTCTGAAAGATATCCGCTGTGCCTGATAACAGCAGGACGGAAGCTGCGCATTTTGAATCGTCCGGATTAAAATTTTGTTAAATGTTGTTTTGAAAAGAAAATTTCCCATGTTAAAGATACAAAGGAGGCAGATACAGTATGAAAAGTGATGCAGTAAAGAAGGGGATCCAGCAGGCTCCGCACCGTTCGCTGTTTAACGCGCTCGGCCTGACGGAGGAGGAGATGAGGCGTCCCCTGGTCGGTATTGTGAATTCTTATAATGAAGTGGTTCCGGGTCATATGAACCTGGATAAGATTACGGAAGCGGTAAAGCTGGGCGTGGCGATGGCCGGCGGCGTGCCGAGAGAGTTTCCGGCGATCGCGGTCTGCGACGGAATCGCGATGGGGCATGTCGGCATGAAATATTCGCTTGTGACGCGCGATCTGATCGCGGATTCGACGGAATGTATGGCGATCGCGCATCAGTTTGACGCGCTTGTCATGATCCCGAACTGCGACAAGAATGTTCCGGGACTTCTGATGGCGGCGGCGAGACTGAATATCCCGACGATCTTTGTGAGCGGCGGCCCGATGCTGGCAGGTCATCTCAAAGGAAGAAAACGCAGCCTTTCCAGCATGTTTGAAGCGGTTGGGGAGAATGTCGCGGGCAAGATGAGCGACGAGGAAGTCATGGAGTATGAGAACAAAGTCTGCCCGACCTGCGGTTCCTGTTCCGGCATGTACACGGCGAACAGCATGAACTGTCTGACCGAGGTGCTTGGCATGGGTCTTCGCGGCAACGGGACGATTCCCGCGGTCTACTCTGAGAGAATCCGTCTCGCGAAGATGGCCGGCATGCAGGTTATGGAACTTCTGAAAAAGGATATCCGTCCGAGAGATATCATGACGGAGAAAGCGTTTATGAACGCGCTGACCGTGGATATGGCGCTGGGATGCTCGACAAACAGCATGCTGCATCTTCCGGCGATCGCGCATGAGGCGGGCGTTGAGCTGAATGTCGACATCGCGAATGAGATCAGCGCGCGCACGCCGAACCTCTGCCATCTGGCTCCGGCCGGCCCGACCTATATGGAAGATCTCAATGAGGCGGGCGGCGTCTACGCGGTCATGAATGAGCTGACAAAGAAAAATCTGCTGAACCTTGACTGTATGACCGTGACCGGAAAGACGGTCGGCGAAAATATTGCCGGCTGTGCAAACCTCAATCCTGAGGTGATCCGTCCGGTTGAAAATCCGTACAGCGAGACCGGCGGACTGGCGATCCTCAAGGGAAATCTCGCGCCGGATTCCGGCGTTGTGAAGCGCTCGGCGGTGCTTCCGGAGATGATGGTACACGAAGGCCCGGCGCGTGTCTTTGAGTGTGAGGAGGACGCGATCGCGGCGATCCTCGGCGGAAAGATTAATCCTGGCGATGTCGTCGTCATCCGCTACGAAGGACCGAAGGGCGGTCCGGGTATGCGCGAGATGCTGAATCCGACCTCCGCGATCGCGGGCATGGGACTTGGCGACAGCGTGGCTCTGATCACGGACGGACGCTTCAGCGGCGCTTCAAGAGGCGCTTCCATCGGACATGTATCGCCGGAAGCGGCGGTCGGCGGCCCGATCGCGCTTGTGGAAGAAGGAGATCTGATACAGATCGATATCCCGAACTGCAGTCTGAATCTTGCGGTGAGCGATGAAGTACTTGCCGAGCGCCGTGCAAAATGGCAGCCGCGCGAGCCGAAGATCACCAGCGGCTATCTCAGGAGATACGCGGCCCTTGTGACTTCCGGAAACCGCGGAGCCGTCCTTGAGCTGCCGGGCGATAAATAAATTACGCGGAGAGGAGAAAAGTATATGAAATTAAACGGTTCAGAAATCCTTATCGAGTGTCTGAAGGAGCAGGGTGTCGATACTGTTTTTGGATATCCGGGAGGAGCGATTCTCAATATATATGACGAACTGTACAAACATTCTTCCGAAATCAGGCATATCCTGACCTCGCATGAGCAGGGCGCGTCCCACGCGGCCGACGGATATGCGCGCTCCACAGGCAAAGTAGGCGTCTGTATGGCGACCTCCGGTCCCGGTGCCACCAACCTTGTGACTGGCATCGCGACGGCCTACATGGATTCCGTTCCGATCATAGCGATCACCGCAAACGTCGGCGTTGCGCTTCTTGGAAAAGACAGCTTTCAGGAAGTCGATATCACCGGGATCACAATGCCGATCACGAAGCATAACTTTATTGTAAAAGAGGTTGAAAAGCTGGCGGATACTGTGCGCTGGGCGTTCCAGATCGCGCAGGAAGGCAGGCCGGGTCCGGTTCTCATCGATATCACGAAGGATGTGACCGCGGGGTTTGCCGAGTATGTTCCGCAGAAGCCGGAACCGATCGTGCGCAGCACGGAATATATCCGCGAGGAGGATCTTGACAAAGCGGTCAGACTGATCAACAAATGTAAAAAGCCGTTTATCTTTGTCGGCGGCGGCGCGGTGATTTCCGGGGCCTCTGAGGAACTGAAGGAATTTGCTGACAAGGTTCATGCTCCGGTCGCGGATTCCCTGATGGGAAAAGGCGCCTACAACGGCAACAGCGACCTGTACTGCGGCATGCTTGGCATGCACGGGACAAAGGCGGCGAACCTCGGCGTGACGCAGTGCGACCTTCTGATCACAGTCGGTTCCCGTTTCAGCGACCGTGTGGTCGGACAGGCAAAAAGTTTTGCGAAGAACGCGAAGATCATCCAGATCGACGTCGATCCGGCCGAGATCAACAAAAACGTTGTTGTGGACGCAAGCATCATCGGCGATGTGAAGGAAGTCCTGAAACGGCTGAACGCAAGGATCGAGGAGCACAGACATGACGAATGGGACGAGAATGTAAAAGCCCTCAAAGAGAAGTATCCGCTGAAATACAATGAGGAAGAGCTGACGGGACCGTATATCGTCGAGGAAGTTTACCGGCAGACAAAAGGAGACGCGATCATCGTGACGGATGTCGGACAGCATCAGATGTGGGCGGCGCAGTACTATAAGTACTCGGCTCCGCGTACATTCCTGAGCTCCGGCGGCCTCGGAACGATGGGATACGGCCTTGGAGCCGCGATCGGCGCAAAGGTGGCGAACCCGGACAAGACGGTCATCAACATCGCGGGCGACGGCTGTTTCCGCATGAACATGAACGAGCTTGCGACCGCGGCGCGCTACAACATTCCGATCATTGAGATCGTCATCAATAACCATGTGCTCGGTATGGTGCGTCAGTGGCAGACATTGTTTTACGGAAAGCGCTATGCGCAGACGATTCTGCAGGACAGCGTGGACTTTGTAAAGGTAGCGGAAGGTCTCGGCGCCGCGGGGATCCGTGTTACGAAGAAAGAAGAGCTTGCCCCGGCGGTTGAAAAGGCGCTTTCACTTGGCAGACCGGTTGTGATCGACTGCGTGATCGATCAGGACGACAAGGTATTTCCGATGGTGCCGGCAGGAAAGCCGATCGCGGAGGTTTTTGATCAGGACGATATTGAAGAATAACCCTTGACATTTTTTTAACAAAACGTTACAATATCAAAAATTTGCAGATCCCGAAGAAGGGCTGCGGCAGGCGTCCCGGTTTATCTTTAGGAAGTGCAGATTTCTTCTGCATTTCCTTGAGAGTAATCGGGACAAATTGCAGGCTGATTTTGGGGCGCTGTACATAATAAGGAGGGTTACCCATGGGAAGGGTTTATAATTTTTCCGCCGGACCGGCCGTTTTGCCGGAAGCAGTGCTGCAGGAAGCACAGGCGGAGATGATGGACTACCGCGGATGCGGGATGTCTGTGATGGAGATGAGCCACCGCTCGTCGATGTTTGACGACATTATTCATGAGACAGAGGCAGATCTCAGGAAGCTGATGAATATCCCGGATAATTACCGCGTGCTGTTTCTTCAGGGAGGGGCAAGCCTTCAGTTCGCGATGATCCCGATGAACCTGATGAAGAACCGCGTCGCGGACTATATTGTGACGGGACAGTGGGCAAAGAAGGCATGGCAGGAAGCACAGAAGTACGGAAAGGCGAACAAGATCGCCTCCAGCGAGGACAAAACATTTTCCTATATTCCGGACTGCAGTGATCTGCCGGTCAGCCCGGATGCGGATTACGTCTATATCTGTGAGAACAACACGATCTACGGGACAAAGTACAAGAAGCTGCCGGATACGAAGGGAAAGCTGCTTGTCTCGGACGTATCGTCCTGCTTCCTTTCGGAGCCGGTTAATGTCAGCGATTATGGAATCATCTACGGCGGCGTTCAGAAAAATGTCGGCCCGGCCGGCATGGTGATCGCGATTGTGCGGGATGACCTGATCACGGACGATGTGCTTCCGTTTACCCCGACGATGATGAAATACAAGACGCACGCGGACAATGGTTCCATGTACAATACGCCGAACTGCTGGTGTATCTATATCTGCGGCAAGGTGTTCAAGTGGATTGAGTCGATGGGCGGTCTTGCGGGCATGAAGGCGCACAATGAGAAGAAAGCCGCGATTCTCTACGATTATCTGGATCAGAGCAGAATGTTCCATGGGACGGTCGTGAAGGAAGACCGCTCGCTGATGAATGTTCCGTTTGTGACAGGAGATAAAGAGCTCGATGCGAAATTTGTGAAGGCAGCGGAAAAAGCCGGTTTCCTGAATCTGAAAGGACACAGAACAGTCGGGGGAATGCGCGCGAGCATTTACAATGCGATGCCGGTTGAGGGCGTGCAGAAGCTTGTGGAGTTTATGAAAAAATTTGAAGAGGAGAATCTGTAAAAATGTATCGATATATGTGTCTGAATCAGATCTCGGAGGTTGGTCTCCGTGGATTTTCAGAAGATTACAGCAAGGTTGAATCCATGGATGAGGCGGATGTGGTTCTGGTGCGCAGCGCCGTCATGCATGAGATGGAATTTCCGGAGACGCTGCACGCGATCGCCCGTGCCGGAGCAGGCGTCAATAATATTCCGCTTGAGCGCTGCGCGGAGCAGGGGATCGTCGTGTTTAACACGCCGGGAGCCAACGCGAACGGCGTTAAGGAGCTGGTATTCGCGGGAATGCTGTTTGCGGCCCGCGATATCATAGGGGGAGCCAACTGGACAATGAGCCAGGCCGGAAACGAAAATATTGCCAAGGAAGCAGAGGCGGAGAAAAAGAAATACGCGGGACATGAGCTGATGGGGAAGAAACTCGGCATTATAGGTCTCGGAGCAATCGGCGTGCAGGTGGCAAATACAGCGATCGGTTTTGGAATGGACGTCTACGGGTACGATCCGTACATTTCGGTTGACGCCGCCTGGAGTCTGTCGCGCGCGATCCACCATATCAACGATGTGGATGAGATCTACCGCACCTGTGATTATATCACGATCCATGTGCCGCTGATGGACGCGACGCGGAAGATGATCAACGCGGATGCCCTCGCGAAAATGAAAAACGGCGTGGTGATCCTGAATTTCGCCAGGGATCTGCTGGTGGATGAGGAGGCTGTGCTTGCGGCGGTAGAGGCGGGAAAAGTACACCGCTATGTCAGTGATTTCCCCAATCCGCTGACAGTTGGAAAGAAAGGGATTATTGTCACGCCGCATCTCGGAGCGTCCACTTCCGAGGCAGAAGACAACTGCGCGGTGATGGCAGTCAATGAACTGAAGAATTTCCTTGAAAACGGAAATATCGTCAATTCCGTGAATTATCCGAACTGTGATCTCGGAAAATGCCAGACCACGGCGCGCCTTGCGGTTTATCATCTGAATATCCGCAAGATGATCAGCCGTTTCACGGCTCTTCTCGAGGATACGAATATCGTGAACATGAGCAACACGAGCAAAGGCGAATACGCTTATACGCTGTTTGATCTTGATGACACCGTGCCGCCGGAGGTTGTAAAAAAACTTCGCGCGGTGCCGGGCGTGATCAAAGTCCGTGTTATAAAATAGAGACAAAGCGAGGAAGATATGGCAGATATCAGACCGTTTCGGGCGATCCGCCCGACGCCGGAATATGTACAGAGAGTGGCCGCTCTCCCCTATGACGTTTATCATCGGGAGGAGGCGGCCGCGGAGGCGGCGAAAGACCGACTGTCTTTTTTGAATATTGACCGCCCGGAAACGCAGTTTGAGCCGGGGCATGACATGTATGCCCCGGAAGTTTACCGGAAGGCAGGAGAACTGCTCTGGGGACAGCTCAGGGATGGCGTTTACATGCAGGAGGAAACCGCCTGCTATTATCTTTATGAGCTGACGATGGACGGACGTTCGCAGACCGGGCTGGCAGCCTGCGCGTCTGTGGACGACTATCTGGAAAACAGGATCAAAAAGCATGAGAATACGCGCGCGGAAAAAGAGGAGGACCGCGTGCGTCATGTAAATGCATGCAGCGCACAGACGGGGCCGATTTTCCTCACCTACCGCGCTCACCCGGTGATCCGGGAGCTGACGGCGCAGGTGAAGCAGTCGGCGCCGCTGTTTGATTTTGAGGCGTCCGACGGGATACGCCACAGAGGATGGATCATAGCGGATTCAGACCGGATCGGCAGGATCCGGGAAGTGTTTGCTGAGATTCAGGATGTCTATATAGCGGACGGCCATCACCGCGCGGCCTCCGCGGTCCGTGTCGCCGTGATGCTGAGAAAAGAGCATCCGGATTATACCGGGGAGGAAGAATTCAACCGCTTCCTGTCGGTTCTGTTCCCGGACGAGGAGCTGATGATTCTGGATTACAACCGTGTCGTAAAAGACCTGAACGGGCACACCGCGGAGGAATTTCTGAGGCTGGCAGGAGAAAAGTTTGAGATATCGAAGGAAAAAAACGCGGTCAGACCGGCGGCAAAGGGCAGCTTCGGCATGTATCTCGGCGGATGCTGGTACCGGCTGGTCCTGAAGGAAGCGTACCGTATGGATGACCCGGTTGAGGGGCTTGACGTGGCGGCGCTTCAGCGGGAACTGCTTGCTCCGGTGCTTGGAATCCGGGATCCCAAAACCGATGAACGGATTGACTTTGTCGGAGGGATACGCGGGATGATAGAGCTGGAGCGCAGAGTGGACGAGGGATGGGCCGCGGCATTTTCCGTCTGTCCTGTCTCGATCGGAGAACTTTTCCGGGTGTCCGACGCGGGACTTCTGATGCCTCCCAAATCCACCTGGTTTGAGCCGAAGCTGCGCAGCGGACTGTTCATCCACAGTATTGCGGACTGATCTGATTTACAAAGTCCTTGTTTTTCGATGGCTGAAATGGTAAACTGGTATATCAGATAGGAGATGTCTTCCGCCTCCGCGGGCGGCGGGAGAGATCATGCTGCCATGCGATCATGAGACGGTACAAAAGAGGCGCGGGGACGACAGGAACGGCCGCAGCCTGCGGTACCTGAAATCTGGGAGGGATGCCATATGGATGAGAAGCTGTATAATTTAATGGACTGGGCAGGTATTGAAGCGATTGTTTATTCCGAGGAGGATCATCCGGAGAAGCTTCTGGGCGCGCATCTTACGGATGACGGCGTAGTAATCCAGGCATTTATTCCGGACGCGGAAGAAGTCTCGGTCCGGCTCCTGGAGAGTAAAGAGCAGTATCCAATGGAGAAAGAGGATGAAGCCGGATATTTTGCGGCGCTTGTTCCGGGGCAGGAGATCCCGGTCTACACGCTGCAGATTACAAATAAGAACGGCGTGACGCGCGAGGAATATGACCCGTACTGTTTTGAGACGCAGATCTCCCAAAAGGATACGAAAAAATTCAATGCCGGCATCTGCTATGACATTTACCGGAAGCTCGGAGCCCACCCGATGGAAGTCTCCGGTGTGCCGGGAGTACACTTTGCCGTATGGGCTCCGTTTGCGGTGCGCGTCAGCGTAGTCGGGGATTTTAACCAGTGGGACGGAAGACGGTATCCGATGCGCAGGCTCTGGGATTCCGGGATCTATGAACTGTTCATTCCGGGAATCAAAGCCGGAGCCCTGTATAAATTCGAGATCAAGGCAAAGGGAGGGCTGACCTACCTGAAGGCGGACCCTTACGCGAACTGCGCCGAACTTAGGCCGAATACGGCGTCGGTGGTTGCGGATCTGAGCTCCTTTTCCTGGACGGACCAGGACTGGATGGAGAAGAGAAAGACGATCAATTTCAAAGAATCCCCGATGCTGATCTACGAGATGCATCTTGGCTCCTGGAAAAAGCCGGACGACGGCCGTCCCTTCTACAATTACCGTGAACTGGCTCCGATGATCGCGGAGTACGTAAAGGAAATGGGGTATACGCATATTGAACTGATGCCCGTGATGGAGCATCCGCTTGATGCTTCCTGGGGATATCAGATCACCGGCTACTACGCACCGACTTCACGCTACGGTTCTCCGCAGGACTTCATGTATTTTATGAATTACATGCACGAACAGGGGATCGGCGTGATCCTGGACTGGGCGCCGGCGCATTTTCCGCGCGATACGCACGGGCTTGCGGCTTTTGACGGGACCTGCCTGTACGAACATCTTGATCCGCGCCAGGGGTCGCACCCGCACTGGGGAACGCTGATCTACAATTACGGGCGTCCTGAGGTCCGGAATTTCCTGATTGCCAATGCGCTCTATTGGAAAAATGTTTTTCACGCGGACGGGATCCGGATGGACGCGGTCGCTTCCATGCTCTATCTTGATTACGGGAAGAATGCCGGCGAGTGGGTCGCCAACATGTATGGCGGACATGAGAATCTTGAGGCGGCAGAGTTTTTGAAACATCTGAATTCCATTTTTAAAAAGGATAAGGACGGGGCGGTTCTGATCGCCGAGGAATCGACTGCGTGGCCGAAGATCACGGCTCCTGTGGAAGACGACGGACTTGGATTTGATTTTAAGTGGAATATGGGCTGGATGAATGATTTCCTCGGCTATATGCAGCTGGATCCGATTTTCCGCTCGTATCATCACGGAGAGCTGACGTTCAGCATGATCTACGCGTACAGCGAGAATTTTATCCTCACGCTGTCGCATGATGAGGTTGTGCACGGAAAGAGCTCGATGATCGGGAAAATGCCGGGCAAGCGCAGGCTGAAGTTCGCGAACCTGCGGGCAGCTTACGGCTATATGATCACGCATCCGGGCAAGAAGCTTTTGTTTATGGGTCAGGACTTTGCCCAGTTTTCCGAGTGGAACGAGGCGGCGCAGCTCGAGTGGGATGTGCTTCAGTACGAGGAGCACAGACAGCTGAACCGCTATGTGAAGGCTTTAGCGGAGCTTTACCGTTCCCATCCGGCTCTGTACAGCAGAGATTACGAGCCGATCGGTTTTGAATGGATCAACAGCATGGCGGCGAATGAGAATCTTCTGGTCTTTATGCGCAGAGGAACGAAGGCGGAGGAGGATCTTCTTGTTATCTGCAACTTTTCGCCGCTTGTCTACGAAAAACATCCGATCGGCGTCCCGTACAGCGGGAAATATAAAGAAATATTCAACAGCGACAGTGTGGAGTTCGGAGGCGGCGGCAATGTGAATACGCGGGTCAAATCGTCAAAGAAAGCGGTGTGCGACGACCGGGAAAATTCCATCACAGTCAAAATACCGCCGATGGGAATTTCCGTTTTTTCCTGCGCGAGAACCGAGGAGAAAACCGGGGACGGATCCGAAAAGAAAACCGCGGCGGACGCTGCTTCGCAGGCAGCGCCAAAGAAGCCGGAGATAAAAGAAGTGCAAAAGGAGACGGAGCAGGAAGAAGAGCCAAAGGAGCAGAATTCTTCCGCGGCGGAAGAACCCCGGAAGCGCGGCAGGAGGAAAGTGGCGGAGACGCTGGAAAGAGTGGTCCAAAGAGGCAGGAAAAGAGCGGGGGAACCGAAAAAGACAGCAAAGGAGCACGGCGGAGAGCCCGAAAATGAGGAGGAATGATACCGGCCCTGAGTTTACGGAATACCGGAGGATGGAACAGTGAAAAATGAGAATTATGAGACAGAGGCGGCCGGGAGCGCGCACACGCATGTGCTTGCGGACGGTACGGTGATACAGCATTCCCACACGAACGAGCAGGGGCACACACATACGCATCCTCATTCGCATGAACATACGAAAGCGGTACTGAACCGCCTGTCGCGGGTGATCGGCCATCTGCAGTCCATCAAGCGGATGGTGGAGGAAGGCCGCGACTGCAGCGAGGTTCTGGTGCAGCTCTCGGCGGTTAAGGCGGCGATCAACAATACCGGCAAGGTGATCCTGCAGGATCATATCGAACACTGTCTGGTCGACGCGGTTGAATCCGGCGACAGAAAAACAATCGAGGAGCTGAACAAGGCGATAGACCGTTTTATCAAGTAGATCAGGGGACTGTCGGAAAGGCATCGGGAGAGCTTTCCGGCGGTCCCTTCGTTTATGCGCAGGCCCGCATAAGGAAATCAGCTGCTGGCGCAGCATGCGGGCCGCGCAGGCGAGCAGAAGGAAAAGCCGCCTCCTGCTCGATTTTTGCGCGCAGGTCCGCATAGGAAAATCAGCTGCTGGCGCAGCATGCGGGCCGCGCGGGAAAGGTTTTCTCATTCTGCCTCAGGGCCCAAAACGGAAAATTATGAATTTTCTGTAAAATTGTTGAATTATAGGGGTTCTTATAGTATACTGTCTTCAAGCGAAACAAATGAGCACAATTTCGGAAAATGGTATCGGTCAATACAAGAAGAACCCACTGAGAAGTGGGGTTTTTATGGGGCGTTTTACGTATACTGTATACACAAAGAGAAACGGTGTTTGCCATGTGTCGCGGAGACAGTTATTATGCGGGGGAGAGAAGGATGCATACCCCGGAAATGAGGTGGAGGTGAATGACCAGCCGGAAACTGATGATTACCAATGCGGCCGGACTGCATGTATATCCGGCACGGAATGTGGCAAATGCGGCAGAAAGCTGTTCTTCTCATGTGACGATCCTCTATGGCAGCTATATTATCAATGCGAAGAGCCTTCTTAATATCCTTTCCGCGGGAATCCGGTGCGGAGAGGAGATCGAACTGTGCTGTGAAGGCGAGCGCGAGGAAGAGGATCTGACGAAGATGATCTGCGTGATCAGGAATCTGACAGATGAGATTCCTGCCGTATGAGGAATGAGACAGAATTTCAGGAAAATGAAATTCTGTCAATAAAAAATGCTTGACAAGATGTTTTTTTTCGTTTATGATACCCGAGGTGATGCACATGGAACAGGTTTTTCAGAGGACGCTTCTGTATGATTTTTACGGGGAACTGCTGACGGAACATCAGCGGAGCGTGTATGAGGAAGTCGTTCTGAACGATCTTTCATATTCGGAGGCGGCGGAGGATCTTGGGATCAGCCGGCAGGGTGTCCATGAGCTGATCAAGCGGTGCAATAAGATCCTTGAAGACTACGAGTCCAAGCTGCATCTGGTTGAGCGTTTTCTGCGGATCAGGAGAAAAGTCGAGCGGATCCGCGCCATGGCCCGCAGGGAAGAGGAGACGGATCCCGCGGTGTTTGCGGAAAGCGTGTGCCAAATAGCAGACAGTATTTTAGAGGAGTTATAAAATGGCGTTTGAGAGCTTATCCGAGAAGCTTCAGAATGTTTTTAAAAATCTGAGGAGCAAGGGACGGCTGACGGAGGCGGATGTAAAGACCGCCCTGAAGGAAGTTAAGCTGGCGCTGCTTGAAGCCGACGTCAGTTTTAAGGTTGTAAAACAGTTTATCAAAGCGGTGCAGGAAAAGGCGGTCGGACAGGATGTCATGAACGGCCTGAATCCCGGCCAGATGGTCATCAAGATCGTCCATGACGAGCTGGTCAGCCTGATGGGTTCCGAGATGACGGAGATTGCTTTGAAGCCCGGCAGAGAAGTCACGGTAATCATGATGGCGGGTCTGCAGGGAGCCGGTAAGACGACGACAGCGGCGAAGCTTGCCGGCAGGCTGAAGTCAAAAGGGAGAAAGCCTCTGCTGGCCGCCTGCGACGTTTATCGTCCCGCCGCCATCAGACAGCTTGAGATCAACGGGCAGAAGCAGGGAGTCGAGGTTTTTTCGCTGGGAGACAGGGAGGATCCTGTAAAGATCGCCCGCGAAGCGGTGGAATACGCGCGCAGGAACAATCTGAATGTGGTTCTGCTTGATACGGCCGGACGTCTTCATGTGGACGAGGATATGATGCAGGAGCTGCAGAATATCAAACGCGAGGTCAAAGTGGACCAGACGGTTCTCGTCGTGGACGCGATGACCGGTCAGGACGCGGTGAACGTCGCTTCCATGTTTCAGGACAAGATCGGGATCGACGGCGTCATTCTCACAAAGCTTGACGGCGATACGAGGGGCGGAGCGGCCCTTTCGATCCGGGCGACCTGCGGCAGGCCGATCCTGTACGCGGGCATGGGCGAGAAGCTTTCGGATCTGGAACCGTTTTATCCGGACCGCATGGCGTCGCGGATTCTCGGCATGGGAGATGTGATGTCCCTCATTGAGAAGGCGCAGGAAGCGATCGATGAGGAAAAGGCCCGCGACATGGAACAGAAGTTCCGCAAGGCTCAGTTCGGGTTTGACGATTATCTTGAGAGTATGAACCAGATGAAGAATATGGGAGGCATCTCAAGTATTCTGAGCATGATCCCCGGTTTCGGCGGCTCACAGATGAAGCAGATTGAGGATTCCATCGACGAGAAGAAGATGGGTCAGATCGAGGCGATGATTCTTTCCATGACGCCGGAGGAGCGCGCCAATCCGGATCTGCTGAATCCTTCGCGAAAGAAAAGGATCGCGGCGGGAGCCGGCGTTGATCTGTCGGAAGTGAACCGTCTGGTGAAGCAGTTTGAACAGAGCAGAAAAATGATGAAGCAGTACTCCGGTATGTTCGGAGGAAAAACAGGTAAAAGAGGTAAGTTTAAACTTCCCTTTTAACGGCGGGATTCCCGCGGCAGTCTGCGGTCCGCCGATATCATAATCTATCTGAGGAGGTGAAAAAAGTGGCAGTAAAGATCAGATTGAGAAGAATGGGAAAGAAGAAAAATCCTTTCTATAGAATCGTTGTAGCGGATTCCAGAGCCCCGAGAGACGGAAAGTTTATCGAGGAGATCGGAACATACAATCCGAACACGGATCCGAGTGAGTTCAAGATTAACGAGGAACTGGCTAAGAAGTGGCTTGCTAACGGCGCACAGCCGACTGAGACAGTCGGAAAGCTTTTCAAGGTGGCCGGAATTGAAAAATAGAGCAGAGGTGTGCATATGAAAGAGTTAGTTGAAATAATTGCAAAGTCTCTGGTCGATAATCCGGATGAAGTGGAAGTGACGGAGAAGCAGAGCGGGAAGGCTCTGGTTCTGGAACTTAAAGTAGCTCCTTCCGATATGGGAAAAGTAATCGGCAAGCAGGGCAGGATAGCCAAGGCGATTCGGTCTGTTGTAAAAGCCGCAGCGTCCAAGGATGAATTAAAAGTAATCGTGGATATTCTGTAGCGGAAAGGCGGATCATGACGGCGCCTCTGATTATGACGGAATTCTGAGAAAATTATAACGAGAGAATAAGAAGTACGCTGCGCGTACTTCTTATCGTCTGTACAGGCCAAAAAGACAAGAACCAAATGCTCCGTCTGCCAGCAAAGCGGCGGGGTATGCGCGAAGGAGCGGAAATGACAGAAAATTTCAGAGTAGGGACAATTACCAGCACACATGGTCTGCAGGGGGAAGTCAAAGTCTTTCCGACGACTGACGATCCCGCGAAATTTAAAAAACTGAAAAAGGTCTATCTGGAGAATGGTTCCGCCCTGACGGAACTGGAGATCGCGGGAGTGAAATTCTTTAAAAATATGGTGATCCTGAGATTTTGCGGCCACGACAGGATTGAGGATGTCGAGCCTTACAGGGGAAAGGACCTCTATGTCCCGCGCAAAGACGCCGTAAAGCTGAATAAGGACGAGTACTATATTGCCGATCTGATCGGCCTGTCCGTTGTTCTGGAAGACGGGACGCCGCTTGGTACTCTGGACGATGTCCTTCAGACCGGAGCGAACGATGTCTATGTGGTTCATACACCTCAAAAGAAAGAGATCCTGATTCCGGCGATCCGCCAGTGTGTGCGGAATGTGGATATCGCGTCGGGGACCGTGCAGGTGCATCTGCTGGAAGGTATGGATAAATAAAGGAGGTTTCTCCATGAATTTTCATGTTCTGACGCTGTTTCCCGAGATGGTTGCGGCCGCGTTTGGCACCAGTATAACCGGCCGTGCCATGGAGAAAGGGATTCTTGGGCTTCACACAGTCAATATCCGCGATTTCTCTCTCCGGGGAGACGGAAGGATCGACGATTATCCGTACGGAGGCGGCGCGGGCATGGTTATGCAGGCGGAGCCGGTGATGCGCGCATGGGAATCGCTCAGAGAAGAACTGCCCGGGCGGGTGCGCGTTATCTATCTGAATCCGCAGGGGCGGGTGTTTGACCAGCGGATGGCAAAAGAGCTTGCGCTGGAGGAGGATCTTGTCTTTCTCTGCGGTCATTACGAGGGGATCGACGAGAGAGTTCTCGGGGAAATCGTGACGGATCACGTTTCGATCGGGGATTATGTGCTGACAGGCGGGGAACTGCCGGTCCTGGTCATGATGGACGCGGTCGCCCGCATGGTGCCCGGCGTTCTGAGCAACCAGGAATCCGGGCAGTCGGAAAGCTTCCAGGGAGGACTGCTGGAGTATCCGCAGTACAGCCGGCCGGAGGACTGGCGCGGGAAAAAGGTTCCGCCGGTGCTTTTGTCGGGACATCACGCGAATGTTGACCGCTGGAGAAGGGAGCAGTCGATCCTGCGGACGTTAAGGAACAGGCCGGAACTGCTGGAGACGGCCGTTTTTGACAAAAAGGACAGAAAATATATGCGCGCCCTGGCATCCGGCCAGGCGGAGGATGAGATCACGCCGGATCAGGCTGTTTTTTTGTCAAAACTTCTTGCAATCATGGAAAAATCATGATAGAATATTTTGCGTTGTGGAAAAGGGATGGTCCTCTGTTACGGAAGCTGTATTAAGAACATCCAAAAATATAAGGAGGAACACAATGAACGAGATTATCAGAAAAATCGAGGAAGAGCAGCTGAAAGCTGAGGCTCCCGAGTTTCGGGTAGGCGATACGGTAAAGGTATACGCGAAGATCAGAGAGGGAAGCCGCGAGAGAATCCAGGTATTTGAGGGAATCGTCCTCAAGAAGCAGGGCGGAAGCGTAAGGGCTACATTTACTGTCCGCAAGAATTCAAACGGAATCGGAGTCGAGAAGACGTGGCCGCTCCATTCCCCGTCCGTAGAGCGTGTTGAGGTCGTAAGACGCGGTAAAGTAAGACGTGCGAAGCTGACCTATCTGAGGGGACGCGTCGGCAAGAGAGCCAAAGTGAAAGAGCTTGTGAAATAGTGAGCGTGAGTGTATCCAGGGACAATTACATCATGTATATTGTCCCTGTTTGCGTACGGGAAGGTAAAAAAAGGTAAAAAACGGGAAAGACAGAAAAGAGAGGACGGCCTGTGCGGCCTGCGCTTTCCTGAAAGACGGCAGAATGGAGAGGAATAATGAAAAGACAAAGACCCCGGATGCCCGAGCGGAATACGGGCCGCACAAGCCGGACCGCAATCCTGAAGAATATTCTGGTGTGGGCGTTTCAGATTCTGGTGACGATTCTCTTTGCCTACATTGCCGTGATCTTTTTCGGCCAGTCCAGAACGAACGTCGGACAGTCGATGGAGATGACCCTGCAGGGAGGAGATACGGTCCTTATCAATACTTTTTCCTATCAGATCGGCCGTCCCGAACGCGGGGATATCATTTCATTCCGGCCGAACGGCAGCGAAACGGCACATTCCAATATCAAGCGCGTGGTCGGCCTGCCGGGGGAGACGGTTCAGATCAAGGAAGGAATCCTGTATATTGACGGCCAGGTGCTGATGGAGGATCGGAATTATCCGGCTATTACGAATCCGGGAATGGCGGCGGAGGAGATCCGGCTCGGAAGAAAAGAATATTTCGTGCTTGGCGATAACCGCAACAACAGCATAGACAGCCGCTTTGCCGATGTCGGCACAGTGGATATCGAACATATTGAGGGAAAAGTATGGATGGTTCTGTCGCCGGCCAGAAACAGAAGACTGCTGCGCGGCTGACGCATGACAAAGAGGTGACGGATGAATTATCAATGGTATCCTGGCCATATGACAAAGGCCAGGCGCATGATGCAGGAAGACATCAGACTGATCGATCTTGTAGTGGAGCTGGTGGACGCGAGGGTTCCCCTGTCGAGCCGCAATCCGGATATCGATGAGCTTGGAAGAGGAAAGGCGAGACTGGTACTTCTGAACAAGGCGGATCTCGCGGATGCGGACAGGACAGACGAATGGGAAAAGTATTTCAGGGACCGCGGCTGCTTTACGGCCGTTCTGGACGCGAGGAGCAGAGTGGGAATGAAAACGGTCAGCAGTGCCATAGACGCCGCGTGCAGGGAAAAGAAAGAGCGGGACCGCAGGCGCGGGATCGTAAACCGCCCGGTACGCGCGATGATCACGGGGATTCCGAACGTGGGAAAGTCCACGTTTATCAATACGTTCGCGGGGAAAGCATGCGCCAGGACAGGGAACCGTCCCGGCGTGACGAAAGGAAAGCAGTGGATACGCCTCAACCGGGAGGTGGAGATGCTGGACACGCCGGGCATACTCTGGCCCAAATTTGAGGATCAGATGGTCGGTCTGAGACTGGCCGTGACGGGCGCGATCCGTGATGAGATACTCCAGCCGGAAGAGCTCGCGCTGTGGCTGATCGGCTATCTGTCGGCCGAATACCCGGGGATACTTGCGGGGCGCTATCAGATTGACGAGAAAACCGTGCCGGAACAGGACGGGAATGAGGCGGGGGAAACGCCGGGCTCCGCCGCTGTGCTGGCCGATATCGCGAAAGCGCGCGGATGTCTCAGAAAGGGCGGGGAGCCGGATTATCAGAAAGCGGCTCAGCTGCTGATCGAGGATTTTCGGAGCGGCCGCCTCGGAAGGATCACGCTGGAGGCGCCTGTTTCGGAAAAACAGGTTTGATTTAAAAAGTTTTACAAAGGTGGTGGCTGATTTGAAGGATGACAAGAGGAAAGAGGAAAAGGAAGCGAAACAGACCAGTATGGCAAAGGAAATCTTAAGCTGGATCGTTTATATCGGCGTTGTGCTGGGGCTGACCTGGTTTATCCTGAATTTTGTCGGACAGAGGACTCTGGTGGACGGACGCTCCATGAATCCGACGCTGAATGACGGGGACAATCTGATCGTCGAAAAGCTGTCCTATCGTTTCGGGGAACCGGACCGATTCGATATCATCGTGTTCCCGTATGACGATTCCAAGTTTTTCATCAAACGTATCATTGGCATGCCGGGCGAGACAATACAGATTGACCTGGAAGGCAATATTTACATAGACGGAGAAATTCTGGAGGAAGATTACGGCCTTGAGACGATTGAGGATCCCGGCCGCGCGATTGAGCCTGTGAAGCTGGGTGACGATGAATACTTCGTCATGGGGGACAACCGCAACAACAGCAAGGACAGCCGCAGCGAGCTTGTCGGGAACATCAAAAGGGATAAGATTGTAGGCCGCGCGTGGGTGCGCATCTGGCCTTTGTCTGATATCGGATTTCTGAAGCATCAGTAAGAGGACGGCGGAAAGTGGTGGACAGCAGTGAAAAGAAAAAGAACTGCAAAAAAAGCTGCCGTCAGGAAAAAATCTGTTGTCAGAGAAGTGTTCGGCGGAATTTTTTATTTTGTGGCTGTGTTTGTCTGCATCTGGCTTGCGGCCGGATATGCGGGGGAACACATACAGGCTGCCGGTGAGTCGATGTATCCGACGCTGAATGACGGAGATGATCTGATCATTGACAAGCTGTCGTATCGGTTTACGAATCCCGGCCGGTTTGATCTTGTCGTTTTTCCGTTCCGATACCGGGAGGATACTTTATATATCAGACGTATCATCGGACTTCCCGGGGAAACCGTACAGATTCAGGACGGCATGATCTATATCAACAGCAGGGAGCTGGATGAGGACTATGGCTACGGAAAGATCAGCAATCCGGGCCTGGCCCTGGAGCCGGTCACGCTGGGACGGGACGAGTATTTTGTCCTCGGAGACAACCGGAACAGCAGCAGCGACAGCCGGGAGCCGAGCGTGGGGAATATATCACGCAGCGATATAATCGGAAAAGTCTGGCTGAGGATCCGGCCTCTGTCCGGTTTCGGATTTTTGTGACACAGATGAGCGTAAATGAAAGGATTCGCACCGCCTGAAAAGTTTGCAGCGGACTTCTCACGCGGTGCGTTTGTCTGCGCGAAAGTCAGGTGAGGAGGATTCATGAAAAGTATTGCGGATATCAGCCGGGAGCTGGAACTGGCAGAGGAGGCCGAACTGGCCGGGCTGCTTGAACTGTATGAGAAGGACGAAAGAAGCGGCGTTGCCAGACTGGTCGGACGGTATCGGAAAAAACAGGAAAAACTGAAAAAAGAGCGGGAAAGGCTTGCGCGCATGCGCGTTTATGAAGAAAAATATGGGTATGCGGGGCTGATCTGCGGAGTGGATGAAGCCGGCAGAGGACCGCTGGCGGGGCCGGTCGTGGCCGGAGCCGTCATCCTGCCGCCCGGCTGCGAGATCCTGTATCTGAATGATTCAAAGCAGCTTTCCGCTCAGAAAAGAGAGAGCCTGTATGACGAGATATATCAGAAGGCGGCCGCGGTGGGCGTCGGAATTGTCGGCCACGAGCGCATTGACGAGATCAATATTCTGCAGGCGACGTATGAGGCGATGCGAAAAGCGGTCGCGTCTCTGGGCGTCGTGCCGCAGATTCTGCTGAATGACGCGGTGACGATCCCGGATATAGCGATTCCGCAGGTACCGATCATCAAGGGGGACGCGAAGAGTCTTTCGATCGCGGCCGCCAGCGTGGTAGCGAAAGTGACGAGGGACAGGATCATGTGTGAATATGACCGGGAAATGCCGCAGTATGGCTTCGCGGCGCATAAGGGCTACGGCTCGGCCGCTCATATCGAGGCTATCCGGAAATACGGTCCCTCACCGATACACAGAAGAAGTTTTCTGAAAAACATAGTGGGTCAGGTTCCGTGAACGATCCTGCGGGGGGGGCGTCTGGTTGAACAGAAGAAAGACCGGAGAACAGTACGAGCAGCTTGCATCTTCGTTTCTTGAAAAAGAGGGGTACCGCATCCTGGAAAGAAATTTCCGATGCAGGCAGGGCGAGATTGACATTATCGCGTTCGATCAGGAATATCTTGTATTTCTGGAGGTGAAATACAGAAAAGACGGGCGGATGGGGAGCGGAGCCGAGGCGGTGGATTTTGCGAAGCGCCGGCGGATTATCCGCTGCGCGCAGTATTATCTGATGAAGCATGCGGAATATGCGTCCGCGCCATGCAGGTTCGACGTTGTTTCCATGTGCGGCGGCCGGACGGTACTGTACCGGGACGCTTTCCAGACCGGATAAGATTCGGGAAGCGCATCTGATCCGCCGGTCTGTATGGGGAGGAAAATTATGGTTGTAAAATACATTTCGCAGGAGAAACTGCTTATTCTCGCTGCGGCGGCCGTTGTGGTGTTTATTTTTGCGCTGATCACTGTGCGCATGTTTGCGCGGGGGATCCGCCGTTATCCTTACCGGGCCCGTCCGATCCTTACAAAGAGAGAGTACGGGTTTTATCTGCTTTTGCGCAGGGAGGCCGAGAAAAGGAATCTTCTGATCTGCCCGAAGGTCGGACTGAAAGATCTGATGGAGGTCGCTTCCAGAAAAAACTACATGAAATATTTCGCGGGGATTTCCCAGAAGCATGTGGACTTTGTTATCTGTAACAGAAATCTGGAAGTGCTGTTTGCGCTGGAGCTCGACGACCGCTCCCACGATACGAAGGAAGCGGAAAAACGCGATCAGTTTAAGGACAGGGCGTTCCGCGCCGCGAAAATCCCGCTGAAGCGCGTCCGGAATTATAATCCGGGAATTGTCCAGGAATTGTTTCGTGAGATCTGAATCCGCCGCCGGCGGACAGAAAAACGGCTGCAGAAGGGATGGATGCTGTTATGACTCAGGATGATCGCATGACTTGCCGCGATATAGAGCTGCGCCGCGCGGGAAATGACCGCACGGTCGAACTGTTTGAAAAAAAAGGAGTGCCGTTTCTGGCGTTCCCGGCGCTTGAAAAGATTCCCGGGATTCTTCACGGATTCAGCACGAGACTCGGGGGCGTAAGCACAGGAGCGCTTGCGTCCATGAATCTGAGTTTTTCGCGCGGGGATGATCCGGAACACGTCAGGGAAAATTACCGCCGGATCGCGGAGACCGTCGGTTTTTCGACGGAAGATATGGTATTTTCCTATCAGACCCATACAAACCATGTCCGCGTTGTGACGGAAAAGGACCGGGGAAAGGGTTATGTGACAGACAGGGATTATCAGGATGTGGACGGACTTGTGACGGATGTGCCGGGACTTGTGCTTGTGACTTTTTACGCGGACTGCGTGCCGCTGTTCTTCGTGGATCCGGTGCATCACGCCGTCGGACTGTCCCACTCGGGATGGAGGGGGACGGTGTCGGATATCGCGGGTGTGACGGTCAGAACAATGCAGGAAAGATACGGCAGCGATCCCGGAGAGATGACCGCCGCGGTCGGACCTTCCATCTGCCGTTCCTGCTATGAGGTGAGCGAAGACGTGATCCTTCTGGTGCGGGAGCAGTATCCGCGCCGGATATGGCCGCTGCTTTATGACGCGAAGGCGGACGGGAAATATCAGCTTGATCTGTGGGAAGCGTGCCGGCAGAATATGCTGCGGGCCGGGATACGCCCGGAGCGCATTTTTGTGACGGACGTCTGTACCTGCTGCAATCCGGATATTCTCTACTCGCACCGCGCCTCGCAGGGAAAGCGGGGGAATCTTGCCGCTTTCCTGTCCTATGAAAAAAAGAGCTGAGCGTTCCCGGCATCCGGCCGTATCCGCGGCGTGTGTGCGAACACTTAGACAGGAGGACTGATAAATGAACGGACATTTGATTAAAGAGATCCTGCCCGGATCGATTGCCGAAGAACTTGAGGTGGAGGCGGGAGACTGCCTGCTTGCGGTCAATGATGAGGAGATCGAAGATGTGTTCGATTACCGGTTCCTGATAAAAGAAGAGTGTCTGACTGTGCTTATTGAGAAGCCGGACGGCGAACAGTGGGAACTGGAGATCGAAAAGGAGTATGACGAGGACCTCGGTATCGTTTTTGAAAACGATCTGATGAGCGAATATCATTCCTGCCGGAACCGCTGCATCTTCTGCTTTATCGATCAGATGCCGCCCGGCATGCGGGAAACGCTGTACTTCAAGGATGACGATTCCAGACTGTCGTTTCTCCAGGGAAATTATGTCACGCTGACGAATATGAGCGAGAAGGACATTGACCGGATCATACGGTTTCACCTTGCGCCCATCAACATTTCGATTCATACGACGAATCCGGAACTTCGGTGCCGGATTCTGCGCAATCGTTTCGCGGGCTCCTCGCTTTCCTATATGAAGCGGCTTTATGATCATCAGATTGAGATGAACGGACAGATCGTGCTCTGCAGAGGAATCAATGACGAAGCGGAACTTGAGCGCACGATCGAAGACCTGTCGGCATTTCTTCCGTTTCTCCGGAGCGTGTCGGTCGTTCCTGCGGGGATCACGAGATACCGGGAGAAGCTGTATCCGCTGGAACTGTTTACAAAAGAAGAGGCGGCGCGAGTGATAGATTCGGTCGAGAAACGGCAGAAGGAATTTTTTGACCGGTACGGCCTGCACTTCGTTCACGCGAGCGATGAATTTTACGCCCTGGCAGAGCGGCCGTATCCGGAGGAGGAACGCTATGACGGTTATATTCAGCTTGAAAACGGCGTGGGTATGATGCGGCTTTTGCGGGAGGAGTTCGTTCGGGCGCTGGAAGAGCGGGTTAAAAGTCCTCAGTATGAATATGAGAAGAATCTCCGGAGGACTGTGACGATCGCCACGGGCCGCCTCGCCGGTGAGATGATCCGCAGTCTTGCCGCGCGGTTTATGGAGGCATGGCCCGGATGTTCGGTGCGGGTGATCAGGATCCGGAATGATTTTTTTGGCGAGACGATCACGGTGTCCGGACTGATCACCGGACAGGATCTGATCAGGCAGGCAGGGGAAATTCCGCGCGGGGAGCGCGGAGACGTGCTTCTGATCCCGTCGAACATGCTGCGGATGGGAGAGGATGTATTTCTGGACGACGTGACCCTGCAGGAAGCGCAGGAGGCGCTCGGTATGAAAATCGTGCCGGTGGATTCGCGCGGCGATGATCTTCTTCGCGCTCTGCTCGAGGAAGATTACCATATGCACAGGGATGACACAGGGTTTGTCTATGTGAAAGCGTACGGAAAATAAGACGGCGGTATGCGGGCCCGCACACAAAAACAGCCGCGCGGAGAACAAAACCTTTTCGGTCTGCTCTTCGCGCGGCTCCCTTTATGCGCAGGTCCGCATAAGGAATTCTTTTTTCCGGGAAACGGTTCAGGAACGGATCGCGTGATAGGAGGCAAGAAGATCGTTGATCTTCTCGGTGGGGGATTCGATCCTGCTCATGGACACGTCGTGGTTCATACATTCGATGATCATCGCAAGGAATCTGGACATATCGGCCTCCGCGTAGTAGGGTTTCGCGAGAAGCTCCGGAGCGCGGTAGTTCAGGTTGGTCGTGACGACTTTCGAGATGTATCCTTTCTCATAGTAATCGTCAAATGCCTCGAAGCCGTCCGTAAACAGTCCGAACGTCGTGCAGATAAACACGCGTTTCGCCCTGCGTTCTTTTAACTGGCGCGCGGTATCGAGCATACTGCCGCCCGAAGAGATCATGTCGTCGATAATAATGACGTCCTTGTCCTCGACGGAGTCTCCGAGAAATTCGTGGGCGACGATCGGATTCTTTCCGTTGACGATCGTCGTATAGTCGCGCCGCTTGTAGAACATGCCCATGCTCAGCCCGAGAATGTTCGCGAAGTAAACGGCCCGCTCCATCGCGCCTTCGTCCGGACTGATGACGGCCAGATGGTTCGGGTCGATCCGGAAATCGGGAACGGTGTCCACGAGCGCTTTCAGGAACTGGTAGGTAGGCATGAAAGAATCGAAGCCTTTCAGCGGAATCGCGTTCTGAACGCGCGGGTCATGCGCGTCGAATGTGATGATGTTTGAGACTCCCATATCGGAGAGCTCCTGCAGAGCGATGGAACAGTCCAGCGACTCACGCTTGTTTTTCTTATGCTGGCGGCCTTCATAGAGAAAAGGCATGACGACATTGATGCGCTTTGCTTTGCCGGTAGCCGCCGAGATGATGCGCTTCAGGTCCTGATAGTGATTGTCAGGCGACATATGGTTCCTGTATCCGCATACCGTGTAGGTCAGGCTGTAATTACAGACATCGACCAGAATATACAGATCGGTCCCGCGCACGGAGCCGTCGATGTGCCCTTTGCCCTCGCCTGAACCGAACCGCGGGCAGCTGCAGCCTAAAAGATAGCTGTCCTCCAGATAACCGGAAACCATCGGCGGATTTTTCAGATGGCGGGCGGTATCTCTCCGCATGGCGGCGATGTGGCTGTCCACGGTTGCGCCCAGTTTGCGACATCCTTCCAGAACGGCGATTTTTAAGGGGCCGACCGGAAGAGTCTGCTCCAAAGTGAGTATATCTGACATATGATCCTCCCTGTGCAAGGTAAAAAGATGGGTAATTACGGTGAAAATATTGTAGTGCGCATATATATACTACATTTATAACATTTCATGGAAAAAGAGTCAAGCCCTTTACAAAGCACTCGGATTCATGTAAAATCAAACGGGAAAATCGGATAAAAAAGCAAAAAGAAGGAGGAAAAAGATGAGCAAACCAATCGTGGCGATCGTTGGCAGGCCAAATGTGGGGAAATCAACCCTGTTCAACGCGCTGGCGGGTCAGAATATCTCGATCGTAAAAGACACGCCGGGCGTGACAAGAGACAGGATCTACGCCGACGTGGAATGGCTGAATATCAATTTCACCCTGATTGATACGGGAGGGATCGAGCCGGATACGAACGATGTCATTCTGTCTCAGATGAGGGAGCAGGCTCAGATCGCGATCGATACGGCGGACGTGATCCTGTTTCTTGTAGACTGCCGCCAGGGTCTGACCGATTCGGATTCAAAAGTGGCGGATATGCTGCGCCGTTCGCACAAGCCGGTCGTTCTGGTTGTGAACAAAGTGGACAGCTATCAGAAAATGATGGCGGATGTCTACGAATTTTATAATCTCGGAATCGGCGATCCCCATCCGATCTCCGCGAGCAACAAAATCGGGATCGGGGACATGCTTGACGCGGTGACGGTGCATTTTAATTCGGATGAGATTGACGATTATGAGGACGACCGTCCGCGGGTCGCGATCGTCGGCAAGCCGAATGTCGGCAAATCGTCGCTGATCAACAGGCTGGCCGGGGAAAACCGCCTGATCGTTTCCAGCATCGCGGGAACGACAAGGGACGCGGTTGATACCGTCGTCAAATGGAACGGGCAGGAGTATGTGTTCATTGACACCGCGGGCCTCCGCAGAAAAAGCAAGGTAAAAGAAGAACTGGAGCGGTACAGCATCATCCGGACCGTGACGGCCGTGGAGCGCGCCGACGTCGTCGTCATCATGATCGACGCGGTCGAAGGCGTGACGGAGCAGGACGCGAAGATCGCGGGAATCGCGCATGACCGCGGAAAGGGGATCGTGATCGCGGTCAACAAATGGGATGCCATTACAAAAGACGACAAGACAGTTTACCGGTATACGGAACGTATCCGCTCGGTGCTTTCCTATATGCCGTACGCGGAGATTATTTTTATCTCGGCGGAAACGGGGCAGCGGCTTCCGAGACTGTTTGAGACGATCGATATGGTCATCACAAACCAGTCCATGCGGATCGCTACCGGCGTCCTCAATGAGATCATGGCGGAGGCCGCGGCCATGCAGCAGCCTCCCTCCGATAAGGGAAAACGGCTGAAGCTGTATTATATCACCCAGGCCGCGGTAAAGCCGCCGACTTTCGTCATATTTGTGAATGACAAGGGACTGATGCATTTTTCCTATATGAGATACCTGGAGAACAAGATCCGCGATACGTTCGGATTTAAAGGGACGTCGCTGAAGTTTATTATTCGCGAGCGCAGAGATAAGGAGAATTGATATGGTACGTTTGCTATGTCTGGCTGTTGGCTACGTGTTCGGATTGTTTCAGACCGGTTATCTGTACGGACGTCTCCACGGAATCGATATCCGCAGTCATGGAAGCGGCAATGCGGGGACGACAAACATGCTCAGGACGCTGGGAACAAAAGCGGGGATTCTGACCTTCTTCGGAGACGGACTGAAATGTGCTTTTGCCGTCTGGACCGTGCAGTTTCTGTTTCGGAAGACGTACGGGGATATCCTGCCGCTTCTGTCTCTCTATGCGGGAGCGGGAACCATACTCGGACACAATTACCCGTTTTATCTGGGATTCCGCGGCGGCAAAGGCATTGCCGCGACCGGAGGACTCCTGCTGGCGCTGAACTGGGTCATGACGCTGCTTGGGATTGTCACGTTCACCACCGCGTTTCTTCTGACACACTACGTTTCGCTCGGCTCTCTGCTTGTCTGCACGGGGTTTCTCATCGAGGTCCTGCTCTTCGGACAGATGGGGGTCTGGGGGATGACGCAGCCGCGGCTGTACGAGATGTATGCGGTGGCGGCGGCGCTGACCATTCTCGCGTTCTGGAGACACCGCGAAAATATTGACCGCCTGCTTCATGGGTGCGAGCGGAAAACTTACTTATTTAAAGAGAACAAGAAAGACTGAATATTTACAGGAGGCGTTGCCCTATGGCAGAAATCGGTGTCATCGGCGCGGGAAGCTGGGGAACGGCGCTTGCGCTTTTACTGTTTGAAAACGGACATCAGATAACCTTGTGGTCACACAGAGAGGACGAGGCAGAGCAGATCCGCGCGACGCGGCGCCATGACTCAAAACTGGAAGGGATTTCGATTCCGGAGGAGATGGAGGTCACTTCTTCTCTGGAGAAAGCGGTGAAAGGAAAGGACCTCTGTGTCGTCGTCGTTCCGTCCGCCTGCGTGAGAGAGACGGCAGAGCGGATGAAGCCGTATGTCCGTCCGGGAATGATCCTGGTCAGCGCCTCAAAAGGGATTGAAGAGTCCACGCTCCATACAATGAGCGGGATTCTGGAGGAGGTTCTGCCGGAGACGGTATGCGCGGTGCTCTCGGGACCGAGTCATGCGGAGGAGGTCGCGAAAGGGCTTCCGACTACCTGTGTGATCGGGGCGCACAGGGAGGAGGATGCGAGATATCTGCAGAAGCTGTTCATGAGCGCCTGCTTCCGCGTATATATCAGCCCGGATCTGACGGGGATAGAACTTGGCGGCGCGCTGAAGAACGTGATCGCGCTGGCCGCCGGAATCGCGGATGGGATGGGATACGGCGACAACGCGAAAGCCGCCCTGATCACAAGGGGAATGGTTGAAATCTCGCGTCTGGGAACGAAGCTTGGCGGACATCAGGAGACTTTCTCGGGGCTGACCGGTATGGGGGATCTGATCGTTACCTGCGCGAGCATGCACAGCAGGAACCGGCGGGCAGGCATCCTTCTCGGGAAAGGTTACACAATGGAAGAGGCCATGAAAGAAGTCAACATGGTCGTCGAGGGTGTCTATTCGGCAAGAGCGGCGGTAAAGCTCGCACGGACATGCGGCATTGAGATGCCGATCATTGAACAGGTGAATCAGGTGCTGTTTGAGGGAAAGGACCCGCATGCGGCTGTATCGGAACTGATGCTTCGGGATTCCAAGATTGAAAATTCCCTGCTTCCGTGGGATTTTGCCGGATGACGCATCCCGGATGGAGAGATTTTTGACATAAACCGGCGGAATAAGCCTGCGTTTGCGGGGATATTCTGCGGCAGAATGGCCAGGTTAAATTGTGCAATTCTTAACAAACTTTTCGCGCTAAAAAAACGTTAAGAAAATCCATGGTAAATTTTCATAATAGTTTGCCATGGATTTTTTCTGTTTTTAAAAAAAGTTCTAAAAAAAGTACATATTGGTGGTTGTGGGAATAAACAAGTTGTGCTATAATGGCACCAAATGTGAAAGAAGATTTTACAGTGTGAAATTCTTAACAAACTTTTATTCACGAAAGGACGACGATTATGCATTTGGTTCACGATGAAAACGGCAATCCATGTCCGCATTCTCACGAGCATACTCATACACATCAGCATACGTATGAACATTCTCACCCCCACAGTCATGAGCATGGCCATGAAGATGAGCATGAGCATACCCATGAGCAGAACGGCTGCAGCCAGGATTCCTGCGAGAGCGGCTGCTCCGGATGCGCGGCTCACGAGCACGGCCACAGCCATGCGGCGCAGGGTTCCGGCGCGGAGGCGTCAGGCCAGGACAAGATGACGGCTCTGCTTGACTATATGTGGAAACACAATGAGCACCACGCGGCTGAGCTTGATCAGGTTGCGGATAAACTGAGAGAGGCTGGGAAGGCCGAGGCGGCGGAGCAGATCAAGAAGGCGGTGGATGAATTTCAGAAAGGGAATCTTTATCTCAGCCTTGCTCTGTCCATGGTAAAAAAACAGTAAAAATCAATAAGAATCAGTGAAAATCAGCAGAAACCGGAAAAATCAATAATAAAATTCCGGTAAAAATAAAGAAACAAAGAAGATAGAAGATAAGAAAATAAAAAATCAGGCAAACAGGCAAAATCAGTAAAAGTTTAATACAGGAACCGTTTTCCGGCGGCTTTTGAAAAGAAAACGGCAGCAGAACGGTTCTGCCAGGGAGGTGCAGGGTTTATGTGTCTGGCAACAGCTTACAGGACTTCAGAGCCCGACAGCGTGATTCTTGAGTATGTCAGCAAAATCGAGGTCCGGGACGGAAAGATTATTCTGACGGATGTGCTCGGGGATCAGAAGACAATTGAAGGTACGCTTGCAATGGCGGACCTTACCGGCGGGGTAGTCAGAATCAACTGCTGAACATGCAGGGCAGGATTGATGGGACAGATCAGTAATACGCCGGATGGTTTTCGATAATTTTTTGAATATAGCGGGGGACTGCCTGATCATTTCCCTGTTATAGGACGGCAGCGGCAGGATGCGGCCAGGGCGCAGGGGAGCTGCGCGCGGCGGCCGGGAATATCCGCTGTCATAGATTTTCGCAACCAGTACAATTACGCCGGGCAGGGGCTTCAGACTGCCCGGCAGACAGTCAGGAGGGCCGTTTTATGGCACATATTATTGCAATTGCGGGAAAGGGTGGAGTGGGCAAGACGACACTCGGCGGCATGCTGATCCAGAGCATGTGCGAGATGGGAAAACACCCGATCCTGGCAGTGGATGCCGATGC